>NZ_VUAZ01000015.1 GCF_009296165.1 Pseudomonas kitaguniensis
CCGCGTGAGCCTGCCAGCGCAACAGGCTGTCTGCGAGTGCTTCCGCGTCTTCTGAAAGCAAGCCGTAGACGTTCGCAGCGGTCACCTTCTCATAACGCAACGTGGCCAAGCGGTCACGCGTCTGTTGCACTTTATGGGTTTCTCGACTGAACGCTTCAACCGCAGGTTCGTGGTTTTCGCGGTATTTATCGCCACGCGCATACAAGTCTCGGCGGCGGAGGAACAACTGTTCGTTAATGCGGATCAGAGCAGTGTCTACAAAATCGAATTCACGCGGGGTGACCAGCGAGCGTTTGAGCTGCAGCGATTCCTGCGCGCGTCGAAGCGCGGCCCAGCAATTGGGAATGTAGCCTCCAACCATTGAATGGTTGCCTTTGTGCTTTAAGCCTTGAGCGATAAGCCCGGGGCGGTCGGGCAGTCCGTTGATTTGCTGCACGGCCAATGTGCAGGCGGCGTGCTGGGTAATGGTGTCGCAACCGGGCTGCCAGAGGATGGAAGAGGTTTCTTTGCCGCCCAACTCCACCGGGAGGAAGTGGCGTAACGTGCCGTGGTGTTCATACGGCTCGCCGCTGAGGTTGGTAATGCCCGCAACGAACACCGAGAGGCCGACGGGGACGTTTACGAAGGTTAAGGCGGCGCCAGTCGCGTAGACCGGGGTTTTGGTGTTCATCCAGGTGCCGGGCACGCTGGGCACCGGGTCGTTGTGGTTGACCATGCGGTAATGCACCAGGTTGGCGGCCGCTTTTACGAAGGTGGCGTCAGCCGCTCTTGGGGCGCCGTAGGTGTAGAGCGTGATGTCGGCACTATACTTTTTCTGCCGACGTAGCATTTCCGAGAGCAACAAGGTGATGGCGCCGCCCAGGCTATGACCGCAGATGATCAGTTTTTGGCCGGTGTAGAACTTCTCGAGATAATCGACCGTAAGTTCATAGACTTTAAGCGCAGCCTCATAGAATCCTCGGTGGACGTTACCCACACCTTCCGCAAAAGGTACTTGAAGTGCATCGGCATCACGCAGGGCGTCCGCGATTATTTCATTGGTGCCGCGTACGGAAATCAGGATCAACTCATCGTTGTGCGTGATAAACGCTTGGGTGTCGGTGTTATCAATTTGGTCTCGATCATCCAGAAAGTGAATGCTGGCCGGGTGCTCCTGTTTTTCTTCTAAATCCGGGCTGTTCGCGGGGTACAGATCAGGGTCAAACGGTACGATTTCCAGGCGTTTTGAATACGGCACATCTTCGTATAGTGGGTAGTACGCGGTGGTTTGGGCTGGGTCCACTGTCCAGATTTCATCGAATTTGGCCAACGCATCACCGAACCAGTTACCCATACTTGGTTTGCTCGGGAAACTTACTTTCTTGTCTCTGATGGGCGCCTTGTCGGGCTCTTGCCCAAACGGGTGGTAGCTCAAGGTGGCCATAATGGCGAGCTGATACGGGTTCAGTGCACAGAACTGCGGGTCAGTAGACAGCATCGGACACAGGGCGCGTAAAGGGCGAACCTCCAACACGCTGTGTTTATTGGCAAGCAAGCAGACCCCACGCTTTCCATGCTCTTGCATCAGCGAGGCCCAGCGCCGCATGGCCGGGTATTGACACTCGACTTCAGGCGGCAGATGCGCAACATGGTCGACGAAATGACGAACTTCGACCTGGAAGAAAAAGTCTGCACACGCTTGCGCAGGGTTTGTTGCAGTGCGCGAGCCGTCTTTATGAAGGTGGCGGGTTTGCTCGGCGCGAACTTGCAGTTCAGTTATCGGGAGTGGGTAGTGAGGCCTTTTCTGTAGATAGGCATAAAATTCATTTCCACCCTGATACGGCTTTTTGAAAATCAACGCTACCGGCCCCGCGAAGTGGTTCTCGACTTTGCCTGCGCCTGTAGCGTCGAGTTTACCCTCGTAGGTATAACCTTCTGAGTCAATGACTTCGTAAGTTAATCCGGAATAAGGTTGCCCTTCACCATTTTCATCAACTAACTGAAAGCTGGTCCATTTGCCTCGAATAGGGCAGGTAAGCATGCGATCGTTTAGCGGGTGCCTCAGCTCATCATCCAACTTACTCATTGATATATTCCTTATTCTGTACAGTTGGGGTAAATGGTGCAGCTGCGCCCATCAGGCATTTTGAAACTGCTGAAGTTTTTATGGTTTCCAAAACAGAACGCATACTGGTCTTCAAGGGCTTTGCCCATGCAGCGTTTCCAACCATTCGGGACTTTGACCCAAGTATCTCCGATTGCAGGTATTTCTTCTTGAGTCAAATTGATTTTCAGTTTTACGGTTTTATCTGGTAGTTGATCCAAGGTGTAAGCCCCTACAGGACGCCCTTTAGTTACCAAGCCGTGGTCGTCGATTTTTTTGCACACGAGCCCCTTTGAAATATAACGTTCAGCCCCCATGGTACGAAATAGCCATTGACACTGACCATTTATCGCACTCTCGTTAGCAGAGTTGAAATACCCTTTGTACTTATCTTCCAGTTGCTCTCTAATAACTATCATCGCTGAATCAACTCCGAACTCGCCGCGATGCTTTCCATAAGTTCCGTAGACTTTAATTTCAACGCGATAGATAACTAATGGGCAGCCTTCAATGGTGCGATAGATGGGGATTTCCAAGTCGCGCTTGTAGCGTTCTTTATAATCCAAGTGCCATCTTTGGTTGTAACCTATATGAGGCTTTTTAACCGTGCATGTTTCTCCCTTGGCAGGTGCGTACCTGGCGACTGCTTCGTAAGTAAAGTCAGGAGGAAAATCAGCCATGAAGGTGAAGCTCTCCGAGTCCCCGGTAGCACACCCTGTTGTCAGCATTACGTAGCCCCCCAGGAACAGGGTTTTAAGTGCATTCGTCATAGCGAGGCGTTCCCTTGCAGAGATCCATCAACTAGCTGAAGAATCGTCCAGTTGCCTTGGGGTGGGCAGTTAAACGTGCGGCTATGTAACGGGTGCTTTATCTCTTCATCCAATGCGCTCATTGAGCGTTTCCTTATTCTGTACAGCCGGGGTAAATGGTGCAGATGCGCCCATCAGGCATCTTGAAACTGCTGAAGTCTTTGTGGTTTCCAAAACAGAACGCATATTGGTCTTCAGTTGCTTTGCCCATGCAACGTTTCCAGCCATTCGGGACTTTGACCCAAGTATCTCCGATTGCAGGTATTTCTCCTTCAGTTAAGTTGATTTTCAGCTTTACAGTTTTACCCGGTAGTTGATCCAAGGTGTAAGCCCCTACAGGGCGCCCTTTCGTCACCAAACCCTGATCGTCAGTTTTCTTGCAGTCGAGAAGCTTGGAAATATAACGCTCAGGCCCGATAGTACGGAACAGCCATTGACACTGGCCATTTATCGCGCCCTCTCCAGCAGAATCAAAAACCCCTTTGTACTTATCTTCCAGTTGTTCTCTAACAATAATCATCGCTGTATCTGCGCCGAAGTCACCACGCGCTTCTCCATAAGCGCCGTACATTTCAAGTTTGACGCGATAGATGACTAATGGACAACCTTCAAAAATTCGATAGATGGGAATTTTCCACGCCGGCTTGTATCGTTCTTTGTAGTCCAGGTGCCATCTTTGGTTGTAACCGACATGGGGCTTTTTAACCGTGCACGTTTCTCCCTTGGCGGGGGCATATCTGGCGACGGCCTCATAAGTGAAGTCAGGTGGGAAATCAGCTATAAACGTGAAACTCTCCGAATTCCCGGCAGTACACCCTGCTGTCAAAACTACGCAGGCTCCCAAGAACAGGAATTCAAGTAAATGCGTCATTGCGAGGCCTCTCCTTGCACAGACCCATCACTTTGCGCAACGCGGTAAATTGGCCCAATACCTGCGCCAGTGCTGTTGAATACCATAAAGGCTGGTGTGTGCAGTAGACGTCCGATATTCAAGCCAGCAGGTTCGCTGACCCGTTCCAGCTCAAAAGAAAAGGGCGTGCTAATGGACGGCTGGCCAATGAACGAAAAAGCCTGAACCTCATGTTTTAAATCGTTGGTCGCCAGGTTGAAACGCGTTTGAGAAGTTGCTTTGAACATCCGCCTGTTCCTTGCCGGACTTGTAGCGTGGACCCACTTGCAAGCCATGGGCGAACGCTTGCATGCGCGCCTGTGGCGTGTGGGGGCTAAAAATCAGGTTAAACAAGGTGCGCAAAGAAAATATGCAGGAAACTTCCTATATATAAATGGAATTTTCTCTGATTCAGGTTGGGCTTGGGATGAAGTTGCCAAGAAAGGTGACGGAGTGAAGCGGTTATTGCCCGAGTCCGAGTTCGATGAACCCGACCGTTTAATGTCATCAAGCAATCGCGCTGGCTACGGTTGCGCAACCTGAAAACCTGAAGACGCCCGCACAGCAAGTGCGCGTGCAGTGTTTTTGGCAGCCAGCCAAACCCTGCAGCGCCTGGCGGGCTAGAGAAAAAAGCGCTCTTTCAACGGGATCAATGCAGCACCAATGGCGGCGGCATCACCGTTGCTTTCGGTCAGTAACAGCTTGGGCCGGGGCGCGGGCGTTCCATAGCGCGGTGAGCCCCAGAAGCTCACATTGTCGATCAGTCGCCGCCCGAGTTCGGCAGGCACCTGCCCGCCGAATACGATGGCTTGCGGGTCGAACAAGCCGGTCAGGGTATTGATCAAACGATCCAGACCGGGCCGTACATGCTCGACCCACTCATCGACACCCGGCCAGTTGATGTCGAACCGGTTGCGCAGGTCTTCGATGGAGTCGATCTGAATAGCCTGCTTGTGCAGCGCATCCATCAAGTAGCGCAGCGCAGGGCGCCGCTCGACTTCATCGTGGGTGTACAGCATGACTTCGCCCGCATTGCCATTGCTGCCGAAGTACGGCTTGCCGTCGATGACGATGCCGGTGCCGAAGCCGTAATTGAACGACAGGTACACGAAATTGCTCGCCCAGGCGCCTACGCCGATAAGGCTTTCGCCAATCGCCCCGGTGGTGGCGTTGTTCTTCAACCACACCGGCATATCAAGCGCCTGTTCCAGCAGCGGGCGCAGGTCGATCAGTGACCAGTCTTGCAGCGGCTCGGGGGCGTTGACGCGGCCCTCGTCGATAAAGTAGCCGGCAATCGCCACGCCGACACCCAGCAGATGATCGCGGCTTAGCCCATTGCGCAGGAGCATGCGGTCAATGACTTTGCCGAGTGCTTCCAGCGTCGAATTCAAGCTCAGCGGCGGGGTGCGCAGCGTGACTTCTTCCAGCACGTTGCACGCAAAGTCGGCGATGCACACCACCGCCGAATCCGTATTGATGGAGATGCCCAGTACATAAACCGCCTCGTTGGCGAGTTCCAGGCGCAGGCTCGGTTGACCGCGGCCGTTCTTCACGGCTTGACCCGTGCGAATAAAGCCTCGGCTGATCAAGTCTTCGATGATGCGGTGCACGGACTGTTGCGCCAGGTCCATTTCTGCCGACACGGCGGCTCGGGTGATTCCACCGCTGCGCCGCAAAATATCGAGAATTTTGCGCTCGTTCAGGCTGGGGTGGTAATCGCGCTGTAGAAGGTGTTCTGCGTCCATGAGTGTGTCGGCTTCAACTGTGCAATGAGTAGATTTTGCGCTAGCGCGGCAGTCTAAAGCCTCTGATGGCGCAGGGGGTCGAATTCATGAAATTTTCATGCGGGCGCCGACAGAACAGTGTGGGCCAAGTCACACAGTGGTTGGGTGCCCGCCACGAGTGTGAGCCCGAAGGGTACGGCGAGCCCTTGGGTCGAAATGCTCAGGCCTGCTTCGCTGCAGAGCAAACGCCCGGCGGCGATATCCCACACGCTGGTGTAGCGTTCCACGTAGCCGCTTGTGTAGCCGAGTGCTGCGAAACCCAGGCCGATGGTCGCGCAGCGGTAACCTGCAACGCCCCAGCCGGCCTGGCGAAACTGCAATTCCATGGCGCCGATGTGTTCCGGGCGCCAGTGCCGGTTCTCGCCAATGGCGGCCACTTTCAGCCCCTCGCACTGCGCGGTTCGCTCGGTATACACGCCGTTCTTGCGCAGCCCAAAGCCCTTGGCGGCGCTCAGCGTGTAACCCAGCGCGGGGTAGGCCACGGCCCCCACCTGCGACTCGTCGCCTTCGACATAGGCAATCGAAATGCCCCACAACGGCGACCCGCTGACAAAGTTGGCGGTGCCATCGATCGGGTCGATCACCCAGCCACGCCCCTGCAGGTCACCGCCCAGTTCTTCGCCGAGTAACGCTTCGCCTGGAAACTCGCGCGTGAGTTGCGCGCGCAGATGGTTCTCGACCTCCAGGTCGGCACATGACACCAGGTCTTGAGGATGCTTGACCATCACCGACAGCGAAGCGAGGTTGTGGAAGTAGCCCAGCGCAATGTTCGCGGCGCTGGCGGCCAGGCGTTCAGTGACGTGCAGCCGATACTCCAGACTCATCAGATAGCTCCCTGACGTACGTTGATGTCCAACAGGTTGGGATAATCGGTCAGCACCGACTGGGCGCCACGGCTTAACAGATAGCGCGCACGCTGTGGGTCATTCACCGTCGCCACGGCAAACTCGACTTCGCTGTCGCGCAGACGCCTCAAATGGCCCTCATCCAGAAACGGGTCGACCACATGCAGGATCTGGCAGTCATATTCCGCCAGCAGCGCGGCCGGATCCGCCGGCGCAACCAGGCTGGCCAGGCACAGCGGAACCTCTTCCCACAGCGCCCGCGCCTTGCCGAGCGCGCGCGTCGAAAAGCTCGACACGAACAGCCGGTGAGGGCCGAGCGGCCATTTCTGGCGCAATAACGGAATCACCGCCTCAGCGGTTTCCAGGTCATCACCGATGGTCGGCTTAAGCTCGACCTGCAGGCCCAGCCCCAGGCAAATCGCGGTGTCGACCACTTCTTCGAAGGTGGGCACAGTCACGCCCGCGTAGGTGTTCGAAAACCATCGGCCCGCGTCCAGTGAACGAATCTGCTCAAGCGTGTTGAGCACTACTGCACCGTGCCCGGAGGTGGTGCGATCCAGGGTGTCGTCATGGATGACTACAAGGGCGCCATCGCGGGTGAGCTTGACGTCAATCTCGACCCACTGCGCGCCCATCCGCGCAGCGATTTCAATGGCGGTCAGCGTATTTTCCGGGGCGAACGCACTCGCGCCACGGTGCGCAATCAAGTTGCTTTGAACCACGCGTGTTTTATCGTTCATGTGTAAACGTCATCCTCAATGGAAGATCAGGAAATTCGTTGACCGCTGGCGCCGTCGAACAGCAAGGCTTCGTCGGCCGGAAACCACAGGCTGATGGTTGCGCCAACGTGCACTGCCGGCGACTCCGAGTGACTGACCAGCACCGGCTGCCCCGCGACCCGGCAATGAATGACGCGGTGGCTGCCCAAGTCCTCCACCGCGTTAACAGTGGCGACCACGCCGGTGGCGGCGACTTTCAGGTGCTCGGCACGCACCCCCAGCACCAGCGGGCGAGGGGTTGCGACAGTGGCCGGGGACCTGAACGGCAGGACTTGGCCGTCGCCCAAAATCAACAGGCCTTCAGGGCTGCATGCCACCTCGATCAGGTTCATCGGCGTGGCGCCGAAAAAGCGCGCAACCACCGTAGAACCCGGGCGTTTATAGAGCGCGTGGGGCGTGTCGATCTGTTCCACCCGGCCCTTGTTGAGCACAACTACGCGGTCCGCCAGGGTCATCGCCTCGGTCTGGTCATGCGTCACGTACAGCACGGTGGCGCCGGTGTCCTGGTGAATGCGCCGCAACTCTGCGCGCATCTCTTGGCGAAGGCCGCTGTCGAGGTTGCACAACGGCTCATCGAACAGCAGCACCGGCGGGTTACGCACCAGCGCCCGGCCAATGGCGACGCGCTGGCGCTGGCCGCCAGACAATTGCCCGGGCTTTCTGGCCAGCAAGGCGTGCAGCCCAAGCGTGCTGGCGATGGCCTGCACACGCGCCAAGCGTTCTTCGCGGCCAACCCCCGACAATTTCAGCCCGTAGCCGAGGTTGTCTTCGACCGTCATGTGCGGGTACAGCGCATAGTTCTGGAACACCATGGCGCACTGGCGCTCGTTGGGCGGGCGCCGGGTAACGTCGACACTGCCGATATGAATGCTGCCCGCATCCGGCTTGTCGAGGCCGGCGACCAGCCGCAACAGGGTCGACTTGCCGCACCCCGACGGGCCGAGGATGACGCTGAACTGCCCGGCGGGGAATTCCACTTCCAGCCCATCAAGAATCGCTGGGCCGTGCTTGCTGTAGCGCCTTGATAGCCCACTGACACGAATGGCCGGCGCTGCGCTGTCGACTGTAGACCGAGTCATTTACCTACCCCTACAAGCCCTTTGACGAACCAGCGCTGCATCACAGCGATGACCAGAATGGGCGGAATCAGACTGAGCAAAGTGGCGGCCATCAGCAGCGACCACTGTGGAAGTTGAGTGGCATCGGCGGGCGCAAAATTGGCCGCGCCGAGTACCAGCGTGCGCATGCTGGTGCGGTTGGTGGCCACCAATGGCCACAGGTAGTCCTTCCAGGCCGAAATAAACACCAGCGTGCCGAGCGCCGCGAAAT
The DNA here is from genome assembly GCF_009296165.1 of Pseudomonas kitaguniensis. GTDB lineage: Bacteria > Pseudomonadota > Gammaproteobacteria > Pseudomonadales > Pseudomonadaceae > Aquipseudomonas > Aquipseudomonas kitaguniensis. The sequence continues at coordinate 8,519 of NZ_VUAZ01000015.1, forward strand.
TGGTTTTCGACAGCGGCAGCAGAATGTCGACGAAAAACCGCCAAGGGCTGGCGCCATCCAGGCGCGCGGCCTCTACCAGGTCGGAGGGCAGCGTTTGATAGAACTGGCGGAACAAAAACGTGCCGGTCGCCGACGCGATCAATGGCAGCGCAAGCCCCGGATACGTGTCGAGCAAGTTGATGTGCGGCACCGGGATCGCCGCAATCCCGAGCAGGTCGAGCAGTGCGCGCAGTGGCCCCAGCACATCGCCTGCGACCGCGTAGGTCGGGATAATCCGCACCTCCACCGGTAACAGCAGGGTGCCGAGCACCGCCACAAAGATCAGCGATTTAAACGGCGTCTTGAAATACACCACGGCAAATGCGGTCAGTGCCGATAACGCCAATTTGCCGACCACCACCATGCCCGTCACGATCAGGCTGTTGCCCATCAACGTGACTACGTCGAGTGTGTGCAGCACCTCGCCCACGTTGACGAACAACTGGCTGCCTGGCAGCCAGGGCATGCCGTGCGCAAGAATTTGCTCGTTGCTCACCGACGCCGCGCACAGCGCCAGGTACAGCGGCCCGAGCGCAAACACAGCGCCCAGCAGCAGCAGGGCGTAGGCCAGCGCGGTCGAGAGCGGGTGACGTTCAACCATGATGTTCTCTCCGGCGATTGCGCCAAGCCAGGTAGCGGTACTGAGTGACGCTGAGCACGACCACCACCACCAGCATCAGCACCGACAGGGTTGAAGAACCGGCCAGATCGATGCCGACAAAACCATCCTGATAGATCTTGAACGCGAGGATTTCGGTGGCATTGCCCGGCCCGCCGTGCGTCAGTCGCTCGACCAGGCCAAAGCTGTTGGACAAGCTGTCCAGCAGCCCGACCACGAACACGAAGAACAGATAAGGCGCGACCATCGGCAGTTGGATGTCACGCAACCGCTGCCATGGGCTCGCGCCATCGAGTGCCGCCGCCGCCAGGCAATCCTCGGGCACCGACTGCAAGCTGGCGACGATCATCACGATGTTGAAGGGCAACTGGCACCAGGCGTAGGCAAACACCAACAGCGTCATCGCCTGCCAGCCTTTGGCAGACGGCGCCCAGGCTTCGGGCACCCAGTGATTGATCCAAGCCAGCGGGCCGAAGATCGGGTTGGCCAGCACCTGGAAGATGATCCCCAGCGTTGCCCCCGACACCGCATAGGGCCAGATCAGCACATTGCTGAAAATCTTGTAGCCGCGAACTTTCAGTTGCAGGCAGGCGGCCAGCACCAGCGCCATAGCCAAGGCGAGCAACGTGCTGAACAGGCTGAAGACCAAGGTTGTGCCCAGCGATGAGAGCACGCTCGGGTCGTTAAGCACCCTGACGTAGTTGGCCAGCCCTGCGAAGATTTCGCTGCCGCCAAACGGCTGCACATAATGAAACGACCACCAGAACGCCTGCACGGTCGGCCAATAGAAGAACAGTAGCACCGCCAACAATTGCGGGAATGCAAGAAGCAACGGCAAGAAGCGCTGGGAGAACTGCGCGTTATGGCTCATGGTTTGACGCCTTTGTTTGTCGCGCTGGGGCCGTAGGTGTTCTCGAACAAACGCAGCAATGCGTCACCCTTTTGCGCCGCCTCGTGCAACGCATCTGCCATCGGCTTCTGCCGGGCGAGCGCACTCCATACCTGTTGTTGCCAGGCGAGTCGCAGCAAGGTGGTAAACCCTGGGCGTACCTCGAATGCCTTTGCTTCATGACCCAGCGCCAAGGCATTAAGGCCGACCACGGTTGCATTGCGGGCAGGCAGTTGCGCAAGGGCGGCAGCGGCAGCGCCCTGTGTGACCGGCAAATAACCGGTTGCCTGGCTGAACAGCGTCTGTACCGACACCTCTCGCAGAAACATCAGAAACTCGGCAACGGTCTGGTACTGAGCCTCACTTTGCCCGCGCAACACCCACAACGCCGCCCCACCCGGGAGCGACGCGGCGCGTTGCTGACCAGCGAATACCGGTAAAAAATGGGCGTTCACGTCATCGGAATCAGCGCTGTAGATCAGCTTCGACGCGCCGGTCGAGCCCACCAGCAGCGCGCAGTCGCCGGACGCGAACGCCAGCTCCTGGCCGCCGCTGCGGGTGGCGGCCTGATCAATCAGCAAACCATCGGCCATCCACTGCGCAACCGATTGCATGAGGCGCAGGTGCAGGCCTTGATCGAATACCCACTGCGTGGCGTCTTTACTCAGCAAGGGCGCGCCCATCACGGCGCTGCTTTGTTCGAGCCACACCCAGGGGCCAAAATCTGTGACCGAGGGGCATTTGCTGCCATGCGCTTTCAGGGCGACCAAGGCCGCGCCGAAGGCTTCCCACGTATCCGGCGCTTGGGTGATTCCCGCCGCCGCGAGCTGATCGGCATGGCTGTAAAGCACCGCCGTGGACGTCGCAAACGGCTGCGCCCAGAGCTTGTCATCGGCATTGTTGTAGTACGCGGCCACGGCGGGCAACAAGCGGTCTTGAGGCACTTTGTGCCACGCTTGCAGGAACTCTTCCAGGCTCAGAACCGCCGCGCTGTTGAGCATCTCCGGCGTGGCCACATCGTAGATTTCAACCAGCGCCGGGGCTTTACCCGAGCGGTAGGCGGCCACGGTTTTTTGCAGGTTCTGCTCATAGGAGCCCTGAGCGATGCAGCGCATTGGCAGCAACTCCGGGTGGGTCGAGTTGAAGCGCTCGCACAGGGTCTGGATCGCCGTACTGGCAGCACCGGTATGCCCATACCAGAATTCGACGCCGGCATCGGCGGCGCATGCCGAGCCTGCACTCGCCGCCGTCAGTATCGCAGCCGCTAAAACTGTTCTAAAACGCATGGTCTATAACCGCTGAAGTCAGCACGGGCCGACGTAAATAACGTGTGCAACTCAGGGAGTTGCCAGTAAGTCGTTCCAGCCGGGTGTTACTGACTTTGCGTGATCACCGACAGCCGGGCGATGTCCGCTTTCTGCACCAGCGCGAGCACTTGAGCGACGCGGCCGTAACCCGTGAGCGTGTCGGCACGCAGTGTCAGCGCAACCTCGGGGTCTTGGGATTTAAGGGCGACCAATGCTTGCTCGAGCCCATCGAGCGGCGTCTTTTTTTCATCGATGAACACGCTGCCTGCGGCATCGATACTGATCGCCACCGGCTTGCTGTCGTCCAGGGTCGCCGTGGCGACGGTCTGCGGCAGATTCAGCGGGATCGCGTTGTTCAGCAAAGGCGCCGTCACGATGAAGACCACCAGCAGAACCAGCATCACATCGACCAAAGGGGTGATGTTGATGTCGCTGATGGTGCTCTCGTCGTTGCTCGTAGTGAAGGCCATGTCAGGCTGCTCCGCTCAGTTGGCGCTGGGTGTCGCTGAGGTGCCCGTCGCCGAGGTCGAAGCCATGCCGCTGCGCGCGGTTCATCAGGTTAAGCGCGAAGCTGTCGAGGTCGGCCGTTATCAGTTTCAGGCGCCGACCAAGAAGGTTGTAGGCCAGCACCGCCGGCACAGCCACCGCGATACCCACGCCCGTGGCGATCAGCGCCTCGCCGATCGGCGCCGCCACCACCGCGATGCTGGCGGACTTGGCGGTGCTGATCGCTTGCAGCGCATGGATGATGCCGAACACGGTGCCAAACAGCCCGATGAAGGGCGCGGTGCTGCCAATCGACGCCAGCACGATCATCCCGTGCTCCATCACATGCCGCTCACTGTGAATCTGCTTTTGCAGTGAGCGCTGGAGCACTTCCTGACGGCTCCAGCCATCCACCGGGCAAGGCCCCTCGCGGCCTTTGCTGAGCGCCAGTTGCGTGGCGCCGGCTAACCGCGCCAGTTGCCCCTGATGCTCTTCGGCGGTCACAGACGCCTTGAAGCTGGCGGTCGACCAGAAGCGTTCGGTGTAGCGTTGGTTCTGGCGGCGCAGCTTGATCAGTTGAACCCATTTGGCAATCAGCAACGCCCAGGTAGCCAACGAAAACAGCAGCAAAATGCCCATGGAAGCCTGGTGAATCAGGGTTGAATAATCGGTCATGGCAAAACCTCAACGAGATAGTTTGAGCTCAAGCGGCACGGTGACCCAGCCATCAATGGCCGTATCGCCACGTTTAGCGGGAATGAACGTCCACTGGCGAACGGCGGCCAATGCCGCCTCGTCCAGCGCAGGCGAGCCGCTACTGGCAGCGATCTGCACAGTGTCGGGTCGCCCATTGGGCATAACGTGCACGCGCAATTGCGTGGTGCCTTCCTGATGCCTGCGCGCTGCCGCAGGCGGGTAGGCCGGCGCCGGGTTATTCAGGTAGCCCGCTCGGCCCACGGGGCCGGTGACCGGCAACGGTGCAGGCGCCGCGATAGGCTTTGGCGCGGCATCCTTGGTGGGCACAGCATTTGGCGGCGCAGGGGCGGCGACAGGCTTGGGCTCGGCAGGTCGGGGCGTCGTCTTGGCAACAGGCTTGGGTTGCGGACGCGGCTTCGCTATCGGTGACGGCTGTTCCATTGGCGGCGGAGGTGGTGGAGGTGGCTGCTCCGGTTCAGGCGCGGGCGCGACCGTTGCAGGCGGCGGCGCGACCATCTGCATAGCGATCGCAAGGGGCTTGGCGGGTTCTTCCAGTGGCTTGGCCGGTCGATCGGTTTGCAACCACGCCCACAGCGCGATATGAGTGCCCACCGCCACCACCACGCCAAACACATACACCTGCCATCTAACGGCGGGGCGGTTAGCGTCGGGTATCGGCAGCGCAGCAAATACCGCCGGCGACAACAGTGCACCCGTGGCTGGCCCGCCCCGGAGCGACGGCGGGCGGCGCGATAAACAATGCGAAAGCATGGCAATACCCATCTGTGAACAACGTGCTTAGTCGTAATCGGAGGCCGGAACAAATATATTACTACGTGTTATGTGTATTAATTGTGACGTAGCGGCGCATCAAGGCCCGCCGCTCGTAATGCCCTGCCTCAGCGCGAACCACACAGCCCGACCATGTGGTGTAATCGTCCCTGCTCGGCGTGGCTGCCGGCCAGAGTGCATCCGGCAGGATTTCCCAATTGCGCAAGTCCGCAGACCGCGCAGGGCCGATCCGCACGTTCCAGTGGCACAGGTTGGGGGCGTTGAGGCTGCGCGGGGCGGACAGATGGAATCGATGCGTGTGGTCTTCGTGTTGGATGAACCAGAAACCCCATACCCAATGCTCAGGCAGGAATAACGGCATTGACTGCTCCGGAATATTACTACTCTTTATGGGTTGTAATATGGCGCACGCATGTTTCGGTTTTGTTGCATTGAGGATGGGGTCAACGACGAGAGGATTTAGCAGGCTTTGATCAGCAGGATTTTGGGGGGCGATATTTTGAGTGATCGTAACGGTGCTGGAGTCGCCATGCATCGCGGATAAACAAAAAGGGTGGCGACCGTGCGCGAGTTAGCAGACCAGGAATCAAGGAACCCGGCGCACCTCTTCTGATAGGGATGTAGAGTCTCAGGGGTAATATCAGCACACCTGAGCGAGGTCTAGTCCTTGCTCGTCGATCCGGAGTTGAAAATGGATTTTACTGTCATTGACGTTGAGACCGCTAATCCCAATCTAGCGAGCATTTGTCAGGTAGGGATTGCAGTATTCCGGGGCGGGGTGCTTCACGAGTCCTGGAGCTCGCTGGTCAACCCTTACGACTACTTTCACCCGATGAACGTATCTGTGCACGGAATTGATGAAAGCATGATCGCAAGCGCCCCATCTTGGGCGGAGGTTTATCCTCGGATCCTTCCATTTGTGACGGGCCAGATTGTTGCCAGCCACATGCCTTTTGACCGGATTGCTACGCAGAGAGCTTGCCAGAATTCGGGCCTGGACCACTTTGACTGCTCCTGGCTAGATACAGCGCGAGTGGCGCGCCGAGCATGGAGTGAATTTTCCCGATCAGGATATGGGCTGAAAAATCTAGCATCTACTTTCGGCATTACCTTTCAACACCACGACGCACTTGAAGATGCGCGTGCGGCTGGCGAAATACTACTTCGCGCCATAGCTCACACTGGCTCCTCCGCTGTTGAATGGTGTTCCATCGCTGATCGCCCCCTGTCGCCAGCGCTACGCACTACCGAAGGCCTCACAGTGGTGCAGGATGGCGTCCTGGCTGGAAACGTAGTTGTGTTCACCGGGGCGCTATCTATATCTCGTCGGGATGCTTCAGAGATGGCAGCGGCGAGTGGCTGTGAGGTGGGCGCAGGCGTGACCAAACACACCACGCTTTTAATCGTTGGCGATCAGGACATCAGCCGATTGGCTGGAAAAGATAAGAGCTCGAAACATGTCAAAGCAGAGGAGTTAATTTCTAAAGGGCAGAAAATTCGCATATTGGGGGAAAGCGATTTTAAGGCACTGCTACGGTCGGTTTAGACAGGCAGAAGGTACTTGGCTATGTCCGGCGTAAAGGTCACAGTCATTTTCGTTTTCGTGCAAACAAGTGTGCGCTCTGTCTTTAGGTCAACGTCGAGGTCTTCTCCCCGGAGGCCTTGCCACTGTGCCAGGTACTTGAGCGAGCCAAATTTTTCAAGCTTGAGCAACTGGCGACCTACACCGCCTTTCCATCCAAGCACTGGAAGCTCCCCATTCTTGCATCCAGCGGCGAGTTCCGGTTTCTCCTCAGCGCGCTTGCGGCCAACTTCCCAGCACGTGATCAAGCCATGATCTGAGCTACTCCACATTTCCTCGTGACTTAATCCGGTTCTTAAAGGCTCATTGATATTGCGTCGAACGATCATCTCTCATTGCTCCTGTTTTTTTCGCGCCTGAGTTGGAGGTGCCAAGTATGCATCACTCCTGATGGCTGACCATGTTGTCGTAAAAACCGCGTCATGGACGTACCTGCTTTGTGAGTGAGGTCTGTCGAGGTTTTGAAATGCGCAGACTCGAGGTGCCTGGACCAAAGGTAAAATGCATTGTGCTCCCCGTACAGGATTTTAACGCCGTTGCGGAGTTCTTTGAGGAAGACGAAAAGCATCGGCCCGAACGCTGCCACTCTATATCCAACTCGACCAAGGCAGCCAGGCCGTCGACTGATTTTCGAAAGTCGACGGCTTGGGACAGAGATAGAGGTTTTCGACTTTAGCGTCGGGTCGCTTCATGAGGTGCCGGCTCCGGAAAAGAATCGGCAGCACCGCATTGGAGACCAGTTAATCGCTTTGAATGTAGAGTTTTTGGAATGCTTTCGGAGTTTCCAAAAGGCCGGGTTGCTGTAACGCGACTCGGCCTTTTTTTGTTGTGCTACTGCGAGGATGCTTTTGCGTTGTTGGTGGGCACCAGTATCGCCAGCAAACGCTCGATGAATAATGTTCCCAAGACCACTAATTGTTGGCTGCCCAACAGCTTTTGACGGTGTACGCCTTCAAGCTCGAAGGCAAGGTCAGTGATGATTGCGTCCAGCGAGGCGAGGGTTTCGCTGGCTTGGATCAGCAGTGTTTCGGTATTGGCGCTTTCATTGATGCTGAAGAGAGAAGCTGGAGGATTGGGCGTGATTTTTTTCATGATGAAGCTCCCACACTGTTTGAGGAGCTGACACCCTCTGCTGTCAAACAGTAATGGGTGGCAGCTGTACGCGGGTTGACAGACCGGAAGTGTAGGAACCCGGCGCACCCGAGGATGCCCCACGCACAGCCGCCATGAACGAGACGGAACACGCAAAGCATGCCGCTAAATCAAGGGGTGTGACAGGTTACACTTTTCGGCCTGTCAAAGCCGGTCGCTGATGGGCAGCGACAAAGGGAAGTTAGCGCCAATTTTGGAGCATGCGCCAGTTCACCGATGGCTCGACATTTCGTAGGAAGGATCCGAAGGCTTGGCTGCTGGGGAGTTTTTAATCTCCAGAAACGGCAAAACCCGCACTGGGCGGGTTCTGTCGATGCTTCGAATTGGTGGGCCGGGGTAATCTGAACAGGTCATCCAATATATTGATTAATAAAGAAATTATCTGTTAAATTATTTTAATGGAATACCATTTGGAATACCGATTCATAGAGTGCGGGGAAATACGATGCGCCCCGTTTTTCTTAGGGAGTCACTAGGTTAACGGTTTTCCGATTTCCGTCAGGTATTTGCCTGCTTTCGCTTCTGCTGTAATCAGCCGCTCCAAAAACGAGCCACGCTTTAGATCGTGCGTTTTTGCCAGCTCATCGAGGAGTGTGATTACGGTTGTCGACAACATAACGTTGACTTGCTTCTTGTCTGGTGTGCGTTCGCCGAACTGCTGGCGGCTCCATCGCTGCTTGATACGCTGAATAATGGCCTTCTGCTCGTTTCTTTCAATCTTCGCTCTGTCGAAGAAGATGAGCAGGTCTTCATAGCTGCTGATAGGCAGCTGTCTTCTCGGCATGGACTGATGGTTTCTCTCCAACCACTCCCATGCGCATTCGCAGCGTTTTGCGCCTGTCTTCTTATCTTCAAACCAAGCGAACGCGCCGTCCCCTGCTTTGTGCCTAAGCCACTCTCGACGGAGGCGTTCGATTTCGTCTGCCTTATCTGCAATATCGGCATTCCAGAGGTCGAGCATGGCTATCAGGCGGTTTCTTCCGGCGAGGTGTACTGCTCCTCGGGGCAGACCTCGAAGAGGCCCTAAATCCGTGATGCCTTCAATCCGGCCTAGCAGCCACTGATATTGCCTTTCGTCGCCGTCAATCCATTTGAGGTGTTCATCCAGGACCATAAACCGGTCTTTCTCCTGGCTCAATCTCCTGCGCACATCATTTTTCCGCGTCAGGCACTGAGCGATCGTATTCCTCATGGTCAGTCCGTTGCACGTGGCGGGGTCTAGGTCGGCCTTTTCAAAATGGTAAAGGTACAGCCATAACCAGATGTCGCGACGGGGGCTCTGTTTCGACTCGTTGAGTAGCTGAGCCAGCTCATCTCGCCCAGCATCCTTTACAGCAACGCCATCTCTTACGGCCATAGATAAATCCTATCAATTACAACAAGTATTAAGTTTATAGCTATTTTTATAGATCGCTATTCTAGTGCAATTCTATGTCAGCTCTATGATTGCTCTATGAAGATTCAATGAGAATTGTATATCTATTCTAGGTTAATTCTATGTTTTAAATAATCGTAAAAAACTTCGTATTTATTGGAGTCTAGAAGGGTTTTTAAAGGGTTAGTCGGTAAGCGGATGATGCATTTACCGTATGATTTTATCAATTTCAATAAGGATCTTTTTTTGGAGCTGCCACAAGGGCGCTGGCGGATGGTTGAAACAGAGGTTGTGTCGAGTACCGATGAGGTCAGTCGGAGCCTGCGGAGGCGTTGATGGTGGTGCTCTCATTGCCAATGAGTTAGTGATGTCGACTGCACCTATGAGCGGTCATGGGAGAGGAGATAGGGTTTGCCTCTATTAGCCCGTCGCGGCTTATCCAGGCAAAGGACATGGTCGAGGGAAGGGCTGATCGCGGCAGGGGCCATTCGTCGTCATGGCGATTGAGCGGCTAAGGTATTTGCGGAGCGACTGACATCGGAATGGATGGGTAGCCATTGAAATCCTCACTAAAATCGACTCGCACTTGCAGGTAGGTTTTGCCTTGGCGGATTCAAGACAGTTGAAGCATCAGGAAATGCTAGGGCGATTTACGCTGCGAGGGAAGTAACCAGTTTTTTCATACCGGCCCCGCCAATTCTCTGAACCAATCAGAGGGCTGCGGCCATGAAGAAATTGCTCCGTAAGAAAGACGTGCTGGCGGCTACAGGCTTTAAGAACTCGACGCTGTACAAATACATCTCCGAGGGCAGATTCCCGAAACCTGTGTCATTAGGGGAGCGTGCGGTCGCGTGGGTAGAAAGTGAGGTCGAGGCTTGGATCGAAGCGCGGATCAGTGCGCGTGATTTGGCTGAAGAGATGTAGGCCGGCAACCACGGTAACGGGTTTGAGTCACGATTTTTCATGATGCGCCATGACTGGCTCACTGCCGGTCATGGCGTTTATGCGGCCTGGGGTGGGTGTGCTCTCGGCTAACTCCCTCAGAAGGCGGTTGGGTAAATTTCTCGGAAGGCTTGGGAGCTTTGATCCTTATTGCCCTATCTGGTCGGGAGCGTTCACTTGAGTCGGAGCTGCATCTATTTATATAGCTAATAGCTCCTAGTTAGATATTCACTACCAATCTACTAGCCATGAGATAGTCATCACGACATATGGATAATTTACCTACAGTCCAGTCATTGGAGGTTATCAAGGCGGGAGGTCACTGGTTATAAATTGCACAGTCGGTATCTGGTATGAAAACGACTACCAGGTCCACAATCATGAGCAACTGCAACCCCTACACCAGCCTCCCCCAATCCGATGTCTCGATTCAGATCGAGCGACTCGTCAAGGCTATCGAGCAGTGCGACACCCCTGCATTCCGGTTGCCAGGCTTACGCTCAGCTCATGAGCCGCCAGAGCGGACAAGGCTCTCCCGGTACTTCGATCGCATCCAGCAGATGGTTGATTTATTCGATGATCGTTGCCAATACCGTTACAGCGAACACCTGCAAGCGTTCTGGGACGCCTGCCAGGACATTGGGCTGGAGCGGAGCTGTACAGGGCCTGTTTGCTTAAACGATAGCGCTACAGCCTACCTGGACCATTACAGCAGTATGAACGTGCTAGTTAACCGGATCCGTCAATTGACTGGTGAGCTGCGGTATGGCCGCCAGAAGGGGGATCGTCGCTATCTGGCTCAGCAGCAGGCGGAGCGTGTGTGTGACTACTCGGATGCTATGGTTGATCGCTACTCGCGGACCCTAATCATTCGGGTCAATCTGTATTACCGCCAGACGGTTCAGACTAAGCAGCGTGTCGAGCAAGTATTCGACGATCTAGACCGGTTGCTCGCTGAGCGTGAGCGTAACCCGATTTTCGACTATCTCATTGGCTATATCTGCGCAGTAGAGCAGGGGGAGGATCGCGGCTACCACATCCATGCGGCTTTCTTCTTCAACGGTAACGAGGTATGGGCTGACGTCTACAAGGCCCAGCAGATTGGTGAGTTGTGGGAGCGCATTACTAGAGGGCAGGGCTACTTCCACAGCTGCAACCACGACAAGGAAAAGTACAAAGACGACGACAGGCTGGGTATAGGCATGATTCTTCGAAGCGACCGGAAGATACGCAGTCATGTCCACTATGCGATGCGCTACCTGGTCAAAGACGATCAGCAGCTCCGGTTGAAGCCCTTTGGGGCTCGATGTCTGCGGATAGGGCAGATTAGCAGATAGCTCGTCAGCGACAGCGTCAGGGTTATGTGTGGGCGGCAGAATGGAACTTGACGCGCCGCGACAAGGTAAGTTGTTTGCTGACTGCCTCAAGTGTGGAAGCCGGAATTTCAGCCAACGGCGTGCAGGAGTTATGGGTCTAACGCTGGGCGACGCGATCCTCCATCGGCTGTTCATAACGCTTATCGGATCGAACTGAGGGGTGAAACGATGCGCAGACGCGTGACGAAATTAACGACGACAGGGACTTCAGTTTAACAATGCAAAACTGCGTTGCTGCACTCCGACTTTCTGGCCGTATGAGCGTGGAGTGGATGGCGGGATGTTGGCGAGCTTGGTGGCCGGATAGCGTGGAATGCGCAATTGAATCCTGAAAATCAGCTTTAACCTTATTTAAACGGACAAAAACAGCTAATATCAGCACGTTTTTTTATCGGCAGATTTAGCTATGACTGATCGTTGGTACAGCGTTGATGAAATTGCCGAACACCTCGGCGTCAGCAAGGATACCGTTTATGCCTGGATCGCCAAACGCAGCATGCCAGCCCACAAGGTCGGTCGGTTGTGGAAATTCCAGAAGGTGGAGGTAGATACCTGGGTCAAAGCAGGCGGAGCCAGTGACGAATCGCAACAGGCGCAAAGCGATGGCTGAGCGTTATCGTCTTTCTTTCACCACGGGTGGGCTATTTTTGCAGGAGGCACCGCTGGTTGTGGAGCGCTATCTAACGCTGCGTGATTGGAAGAATACGCGGGAGCAGGTGCGTGGTGAAAACCTGTTGCAAGTTCGTACATTATCTGCGGCGACACGTATCAGTAAGGAATTGATCGCGCGTCTGGAGCTGTTGAGTCCAGAGGAACTGGAGTTCTTGGTGGATGGCAGCATGCGCGAACAAGGCTACCTCCTGTGGGCTGCAACATGCCGGCGCTATGCATTTATCCGCGATTTCGCACGCGAAGTTCTGCGCGAGCATTACCTGCTTATGCGCCTACAACTCACGACAAGCGATTACGATGCCTTCTGCAATGCCAAAGCTTTGTGGCATGCCGAGCTGGATGAATTGGCTGCGTCCACGCAAAGCAAATTACGGCAAAATCTGTTTCGCATGTTACGAGATGCCAGCTTGATCAGCGCACAGCAGCAGATTCAGCCTGTGTTGATAACTCCAGTGCTGGCCCATTTACTGGCCCGCCACGGTGAAGAGCAATTGATGATATTTCCGGCAACTGACCATGAAATTAAAAGGTGGCTGCAATGAGTCAGAAAATCAGTCAGCAGCCGCTGGCGGCTCGTTTTGAGCACCTAGTGAATGTCATGAGTGGACGGCGCTTTCTGGAAATGAAGGGGCTGAATAACGATCTGCCGTTCTATATCTGCGAATTCAAGGCGGCAGAGGCCTTTGAGATACAACGCATGCAGCGGCAATTGGTCAATACGCTTGCTGGCTTGCGTGTCGATTGCATACACGGGCGTGGCGTGAAGGTGTTGGAAATCAGCCTCTATGACCTGACCATCGATCTTTTAAAAGCTCGTGAAGGCGGTGACGAAGGGGTCAGTTTGTGGGAGCAGATCCGGGCAGTTGAATCTGATTTAGACAAAGATAGCCTATTAGAGCTTTTGCAGGGTGTTTTGGATGTCAAGGAACATCTGATCCCGGCTATTGGTGAGCGGATTACCCGGGAGGATTACGACGTTTTGTTTCTCTCCGGCATCGGAGAAGTTTTTCCCTATATCCGCTCGCACAACGTACTCAATAACTTGCAAAGCACGGCCAAGAACAAACCTACGGTGATGTTCTTCCCCGGTGAGTATCGGCATTCGCTGGAACAGGGCGCGTCACTGGAGTTGTTCGGTTTGCTACACGACGACAAATATTACCGCGCATTCAATATTTTCGAGTCTCAGGTGTAAGGAAGCAGTCAATGGAACTCAATGGTATTTTCAAAAACTCCGTCGGCCGTCCGATTGAAGGCGTCATTAAAGCTGACGACGAGACCAGCCTGTACAACGAGCTGAGCGAATACGTACTCACTGACGAAGTTGCCAAGCGGCTTGAGCATTTCCTGGATGCCTACACTGATTACCATCATGCCAACGGCGTCTGGGTGTCTGGTTTCTTCGGCTCGGGTAAGTCGCACCTGCTTAAAATGCTTGCCTTATTGCTGGAAAACCGCCGAGTTGATGGTAGTACTGCACTGGATATTTTTCTGCCCAAGATCAAGGGTGACGATGAGTTGCTGCGCGCTCAGCTCAAGAAAGCTGTAGCCATCCCGTCGAAAAGTATCCTCTTCAACATCGACCAGAAAGCCGACATCATCAGTAAGACTCAGATCGACGCCTTGCTTTCGGTGTTTGTCAAAGTGTTTAACGAAACGTGCGGTTACTACGGTAAACAGGGGTATATCGCCCAGTTTGAGCGCGATCTAGACAGTCGCGAAATGTTCCACCCGTTCAAGGGTGCCTACCAGAGCATCGCTAACAAGTCCTGGGAGCGTGGTCGCGAACAGGCGCTGCTGGAGGCAGGTAACATCGCTAAAGCCTACGCTCAGATCACTGGCGAAGACCTGGCACTATCCAAGGGTATCCTCGACAAATACCGTGCCCAGCACAGTGTCTCCATTGAAGACTTCGGCAACCAAGTCAAGGAATGGCTGGATAAACAACCAATCAACTTTCGTTTGAACTTCTTTGTCGATGAAGTCGGCCAGTACATCGCCGATAACACGAAGCTCATGACCAACCTGCAGACCGTGGCGGAAAGTCTGGCCACCAAGTGCCAGGGTAGGGCGTGGATTATAGTCACCGCACAGGAGGATATGGACTCCGTGATGGGGGACATGAGCAAGCAGCAAAGCAACGACTTTTCTCGGGTCCAGGCGCGTTTTGCCAACCGCCTCAAGCTAACCAGTGCCGACGTGGCTGAGGTGATCCAGAAGCGCTTGCTTACCAAGAACGATACCGGTGCGGAGTTGCTGAAAACCGTCTACGAACAACAGTTCAACAACTTCAAAACCCTCTTCGAGTTTGCCGACGGCGGCCAGCACTATCAGAACTTCCGCGATCTGGAGCACTTCACCTACTGCTATCCATTCGTGCCGTACCAGTTCCCGCTGTTCCAGTCGACTATTCGTGGAATATCCATGCACAACGGCTTTGAGGGCAAGGCTAACTCGGTGGGCGAGCGCTCCATGCTCGGTGTATTCCGCGAAGTAGCCATGGCTATCGACAACGAACCAGTGGGCCAGCTGGCGACCTTCGATCGAATGTTCGAAGGCATTCGCGGCGCGCTGAAAAGCGCTATTCAAAGCGCCATCAACAATGCCGAGCGGCACCTTGGCGACCCATACGCGGTGCGCGTGCTCAAAGCACTGTTTTTGGTCAAGTACGTCAAGGAGTTCAAGGCCACTCTGCGCAATCTCAATGTACTGATGCTGGAACGTTTTGGAGAAGATATTCCAGCCCAACGTAAGAAGCTGGAAGCGGCAGTTAACTTACTGGAGCAGCAAACCTACATTCAGCGCAATGGCGAGATCTACGAGTACCTGACCGACGAGGAGAAGGACATCGAAGAAGAGATCAAGAATACTGAGATCGAATCTGCCGATGTCATCAAGGAGCTGGAAACCTTACTTTTCGACGGTGTGATCAAACAGCGCAAGGTCCGCTATTTAAACGGTCAGGACTACGCGTATACGCGCAAAATGGACGACCGCTCACTTAGTCGTGAGTTTGAATTGGCCATCCACATAGTCACTCCACTTAGTGATAATTTCGATAACCTCTCAGTGCAACGCATGCAAAGCATGGGCCGCGATGAGCTGCGCGTGGTGCTGCCGGCTGATGCCCGGTTCATGCAGGATCTCACCCTGCACAAGCGCACTGAAAAATACATCCGGCAGAACAGCAGTACCCAGCAGGAAGCGGTCAAACGCATCATCGATGCCAAGGGCTTTCAGAATACGGAGCGTTTGGCTGAGCTCCAAGGTCGTGCCAGAGAGTTGCTCGGCAAAGCGCACTTGATTATCAACGCTGCCGATGTAGATGCCAGTAGTAACGACGGTCAAGCCCGTATTCTCAAAGGCTTCTACCAACTGATCGAAACTACTTATCCGAACTTGCGTATGCTGCGCGATGTGCCGTTTAACGAGAACGACATCGGCAAATACTTGCGCCAGGCCCAGGACGGCTTGCTTGGCAACGACGTCACAAGTCTGACCGAGCCTGAGCAGGAGCTGCTGGCTTATATTCAGAGCAACGCCCGCAGCGGTGTGCGTACTACGGTCAAAACTCTTTTGGAGCGCTTCGAGCGTAAAAATTACGGTTGGTACTATGCAGCTATCCTCTGCAATCTCGCTCTGCTTTGCGCACGCAGTAAGGTGGAAGTCCGGCAAGACAGCAACCCTCTGGAAGGCGAAAACCTGGAGCGCAGCCTGCGTAATACCAATGCCCACACCACCTTGGTGCTGGAGCCGCAAATAGAGTTCAGCGCCTCCCAAGTTCGCCATCTCAAAGAGTTTTTTGCTGACTTTTTCGACCGTCCCGCCAGCTGCAACGAAGCCCGTGCTCTGGCGCGTGAAACCATCGAAGCCATCAAAGAACTGGAGACTGGCTTAGCTGAGCTGCATGGGCAAAAAACCTTGTATGGTTTTCTCACCGTGCTGGATGGAGTGATGGCTACTCTCAAGGAAATTGGCAGCAAAAATGCCAGCTGGTTTCTTACCGACCTGTCCCGCGCTTCCGACTCCATGCTCGATACAAAAGAGCAGATTATTGAGCCGCTATGTCGTTTCATGGGCAGCCCGCAAAAAGCTATTTACGATCAGGCTCGCCAGCTGGTGCTGGAGCAGGAAGACAATTTCGCATATGTGGGCACGCATGACGTCGACATTGTTCGAGGGGTGCTGACTGACAATCGCCCGTGGCAAGGTAATCGCCTGCAGCAAGCCAAGCCTATACTGGACTCTTTGCAGCAACGCATTGTCAATCAACTGGAGATTGAAAAAAAATCCGCCGCCAATCGTCTCGACGAACTGTCCCATCGGCTGCAGAGCACTGATGAATACGCGGGCCTTAGTTCGGAGGATCAGGCAAAACTGGCCAAACCTTTCGCTGGCGCTGTGCTGGCGCTGCAAGGTCAGAAACGGATTGCAATGATCCGCGATCAGTTGCGTGACTTTGAAGATGAGCGCTATCCGCAGTTGTTGTTGCAACTCGAATGTCTGGCCAAGCCAAAATCGGTCGTCCCTCCTTTCAGCGCTTCAGCTGGGACTGCCGAGTCGCCTGATGGCGGCAAACCAGCGACTACAACACCTCCAGCATCCCCCGTTGAACCCCGCCTGGTGCCAGCCCGCACGATCAAGGTGGCTTATGCCAAACCTTGGCTGGCCAACGAGTCTGAACTGGATGATTATCTCCAAAAACTGCGCGAAGCCTGGCTGAAGGAAATTCAGACTGGTAATCGCGTGCAGGTGTAAAGGCTCATATGCTAGAAAAACTCGAACTAAAGAATTTTGCTAAGTTTGCTGATCTCATCATTCAATTTTCGCCACGCATCAATATCCTCATTGGCGAAAACGGCACGGGGAAGACTCAGTTGCTTAAGGCCGCCTACGTCGCCCACTCAGCTTTGAGCGATGAGCTGCAAGGTGCAGATCTGGCCAAGCGGCTTTGTAGAGTCTATCAACCTACAGGCGACAGTCTTGGCAAACTGGTTCGGCATGGCACCCCGGTGGGATCGCACGCCGAAATACACTCTCAATTTGCTGGCGGCCAACGCTTGCGGGCCAGGTTTACCTCAGCCTCGAAAACCGCATCATTAACCGAGATCATCGCTCAACCCGCTCTGGGCGCCCCGCTTTTCTTGCCCACCAAGGAGGTGCTATCCCTGTTGCGCGGCATTAAAAGCAAAGATGCTGACCTGAAAACCATAGAGTCTATCTTCGACAGCACCTACTTGGATCTCTGTGGAAAACTGATAGTTAAGAAACCACTCAAGACGGGAGACCTCATCGAAAGTGATCCTCGTTTCGGTGCTGTTTACGAAAAACTGGTGAATGCTCTGGAGGGGCGCTTTAGTCTGACCGACGTCGGTGGGTCGGTGCTGATGTCTTATGATCCGGGCCAGTACCTCGTGCAGCGAGACAAGGATCAGCACAACCTGAATACTCGCGTGAAGGAGGCATTTATCGCCAATAAGGGCGAAAGCGTGTCGGCAAACATGGCGGCTGAGGGTATCCGAAAACTTGGTATTCTTCAGCTGTTACTGCGAAATCGCCAGCTCGACCCGGGTCGAACTGGCACCGTGTTCTGGGACGAACCTGAAACCAATATGAATCCCAAACTGATGAAACTGTTGGTGGAAATAATGCTGGAGCTGTCACGCAATGGTCAGCAGGTCATTCTGGCAACTCACGATTACGTTCTACTTAAATGGTTTGATCTTCTTGTAAAAAGAGGACAGGGCGATCACATTATGTTTCATGCGCTTTCAAATGCAAATGGACAGTTGGTCGTACAGTCTGCAGATGACTACCGGCAATTGAACTGTAATGCCATCGCCAATACCTTCAGTAACCTCTATGACGAAGAAATCAAGCGCTCACTGGGAGTTGCTTGATGACCATTTTATCTGAGGATGACCTGGAGTTTGACTTCAATTTAGCTGTTGAGGCGATATGCTTCGATAACAACACCTTGCACCAGCAAAGCACGATGAAACGTGTGGATTTCATCGCCGAATTCGCCGACCACTATGTCTTCCTTGAGATTAAGGATCCTGATAGGCCGGCGGCCGCAAATCCAGACGCATTCACGCAAAAGTTACTAGGCGGGAACTTAATTCCAGATTTGGCTGGAAAGTACAGAGACAGCCTCTGGTTTCGAACGCTGAGTGGTAAAGCTGACAAACCCATTCAGTACATCGTGTTGCTGTCGATGGCCAGTTTAGAGCCTGCATTGCTTCTGGCAAAACAGGATGAGCTACAACGCGCATTGCCAATCCGGCATACAGACTGGCCTACGCCATGCGCTCAGGCCTGTGCCATTTTGAATTTAGAACAGTACAAAAAGAAGTTCGGCGCAGATTCTGTCCGCCGCTTGAGTGCCGGGGAGTAATTATGGAAACCACCAAACTACGCCGTTTTGCCCAATACGCCCGCCGCACGCTGTTGGAGCTGGTCGAGGCGCGCCTGCAACTGGTGTTGCAAGTCGGCAGCGCCGCGCGACGTGAAAACGCCGAGGCCATCAAGACGCTTGAAGAGGCGATTAATAGCCACAGCGAAGCGCAGGTGGTCGAGCGTGTGGCATATACCTGGTTTAATCGATTCTGCGCGCTGCGCTTCATGGATGTGAATCGCTACACCCGCATTGGCGTGGTATCGCCCGCCGAGGGGCAATTTCAGCCCGAGATCCTAGCCGAAGCCAAGATGGGGCATATTGACGGAGAAACGGTGCCGGAAAAAATCCATCAACAGATCCTTGCCTTGCTTGGCGGAAACGCACCTAGCCATGACCCGCAGGGCGAAGCTTATCGCCTGCTGGTGGTGGCAGCTTGCAATGCCTGGCATAAGGCCATGCCATTCCTGTTCGAGCGAATCGACGACTACACTGAACTCCTGATGCCCGACGACCTGCTCTCGGGCAACTCCATCTTGGCCTATACCCGTGAGGCGATGACGCCAGATGCCTGTGTCGATGTTGAGGTAATCGGCTGGCTTTACCAGTTCTATATCTCTGAGAAAAAAGACTCGGTATTCGAAGGGCTAAAGAAGAACCAGAAGGTCACACCTGAGAATATTCCCGCTGCCACCCAGCTATTCACACCGCATTGGATTGTGCGTTATCTGGTAGAAAATTCTCTCGGCCGCTTGTGGCTGCTGAACCATCCTAGTTCGAAACTAGCTGAGCAGATGGAGTACTACGTCGCACCTGAACAGCCGGAAACCGATTTCCTGAAGATCGCCAGTCCAGAAGAAATCAAAATTTGCGACCCGGCCTGCGGTTCCGGCCACATGCTCACCTACGCCTTCGACTTGCTCTACGCCATTTACGAAGAGGACGGTGTTGACCCGGCCGAGATTCCGGAAAAAATCCTGACCTATAACCTTTATGGCGTAGAGATCGACGAGCGAGCCGGGGAGTTGGCCGCTTTTGCGCTGACTATGAAGGCCCGCGCCAAACAGCGCCGGTTCTTCAATAAAGGCATCAAACCTAACATCTGCGTGTTGGAAAACGTGAATTTTGCCGCAGATGAACTGGCTGAGTACATGAGCTTTGTCGGACGTGATCTGCTCACAGCGCCATTGCAAGCCACTCTGCGCCAATTCGAAGAAGCCGACAATTTTGGCTCCTTGATCCGGCCAGATGTCACCGATGTGGCAGAGGTACTCCGTTTGCTTGCCGCTAAAGACGTGG
This sequence comes from Pseudomonas kitaguniensis, assembly GCF_009296165.1. Classification (GTDB taxonomy): domain Bacteria; phylum Pseudomonadota; class Gammaproteobacteria; order Pseudomonadales; family Pseudomonadaceae; genus Aquipseudomonas; species Aquipseudomonas kitaguniensis. The sequence continues at coordinate 28,142 of NZ_VUAZ01000015.1, forward strand.
CCGGACAGCTGTTTCTGAGCGAGACGCACAGAAAAGTAATGCGAGCCCTGCGTCAGGCGGACTATCTCAGCCCTCGATACCATGTTGTGGTTGCGAATCCGCCTTATATGGGCTCAGCAGGGATGAACCCTACGCTGAAAGGTTTTGCAGCGAAGCAGTACAAAGTCAGTAAGGGTGATCTTTTTTCTATGTTCATTGAAAGATCCTTCGAACTGTCGAGACAGCATGGGTATATAGCTATGATCACGCTTCAGAATTGGATGTTTTTGTCCTCATATGAAGCAATTCGATCAGAAGTCCTCAAGTCTGCTCCAATCAAATCACTGGTGCAGGTAGGGTTTAACTCATTTCCAGAGCTAAACTCGAAATTCGCACTGGGAGCAGCCTTCGTTCTTCAGTTGCAAGGGACTGCGAAAGTTAGCGAATATATAAATCTGAACGATGCGCCCCATTCCTCAAATAAACAGGAAGTTTTTCTCGAGAGAAAGCGAAGTGGAAAAATATTTCGTGTAAATCCTCGGCAGTTTTTAAACATTCCAGGATCGCCCATCCAGTATTCTTTGAGCCAAGATGTTTTTCATGCTTTTGAGAAAAATCCGAAGTTCGGAGAGCTTGTCAATGCGCGTAACGGCATGACTACCGGTGATAATGAAAGTTTTGTCAGACGCTGGACCGAGGTGTCTTTTTCACGGATAGCCATCTCATCCCTCACTGATGCGAATACATCGAATGCGCGCTGGTTTCCTTACAATAAGGGTGGCCAGACTCGAAAATGGTATGGCAACCAAGAAATGATTGTCGACTGGAGAACCGATGGATATGCGATAAAGGCGATAAAGCCAAAGTCGACACCTCGAAACACGGACTTTTTTTTCCGTGAGAGCGTTTCGTGGTCAGATATAAACATCAAGAATCCATCATTCAGATTTTACGACAATAGTTTCTGCTTTGATGCTGCGGTAAATAGTGCATTCCCAAAAGATAGAAGTGAGCTCCTAAGGATTCTCTCCGCGTCCAATAACTGCTTTGTGTCCTGGATGGCACCAATCTTAAATCCGACAATGCATTTCAAAATTGGTGACTTCAGCGCATTGCCTGCGGTTTTTAGAACGGATGACAGAGTTGAGCAGGAGATGGAGGCCGTCTTAGCGATCGCACGCGCCGACTGGGACTACTCGGAAACCTCATGGAACTTCACGAGCTTGGCGCTATTGCATCCTGACTACCGTCAACCAACTTTGAAAGCCATTTACCAGAAGCTGAGAACTCATTGGTGCGAGATTACGCTGGAGACGCAGCGACTTGAGCAAGAGAACAACCGCATTTTCATTGAGGCTTATGGCCTGCAGCGTGAGCTAGTACCCGAGGTGCCGATCCGCGAAATTACCCTGACCTGCAACCCGCATTACCGCTACGGTGGCATCAAGACCGACGATGAGCTGGAGGCGCTGCTGCTTGCCGATACCATCCGCGAGCTGGTGTCATATGCCGTGGGTTGCATGTTCGGCCGCTATTCGCTTGACAAGCCTGGCCTGGTTCTGGCTAACCAGGGCGAGACGATCGAGGACTACTTAAAACAAGTGCCGGAGCCGAGCTTTGTGGCCGATGACGACAACGTCATCCCTATGCTCGACGGCGACTGGTTCACCGATGACATTACCGAGCGCTTCCGTAAATTCCTGCGCGTGGTCTTTGGCGAGGAGCATTTTGAGGAAAACCTGAGATTCATTGAGCTGGCTTTGGGCAAAAATGGCAACGCTCGCAGCATTCAGGAGTATTTCCTTAAAGATTTCTACACCGACCATGTAAAGCGCTACAAGAAGCGCCCCATCTATTGGCTGTTCAGCAGCCCCAACGGCACTTTCAATGTGCTGATTTATATGCATCGTTACCGGCCAGATACGGTGAGCGTTGCGCTCAATGGATACCTGCGCGACTTCCGCAAAAAGCTCGCAGCGCACTTGGACTACCAGCAGCAGGTGGGTATTAGCACCTCCGCGAGCCAGGGTGAGAAGACCCGCGCCCTCAACGAAATCGAGACACTGAAGAAGCAACTGTTGGAGCTGGACGACTACGAGCGTGACACTTTGTACCCGTTGGCCATCGAGCAGGTGGTCCTGGATCTTGATGATGGCGTTAAAGTCAATTACCTCAAACTAGGCTCGGCGCTCAAGAAGATCAATGGACTGGATGCCAAGGAAGACTGATATGTCAGGAGGCTTCGAGAAGGCGCTCACGACTCGCCAAGCGATACGCAATATCGATGGCTGGACGTTTGTGCTCCCGGCAATCCAGCGAAATTTTGTCTGGTCGCCCCAGCAGATCTGCATGCTATTTGATTCCCTAATGCGCGAGTAGAGGAACGTTTTCGATGATCGAGGAAGTGTTGGACGAAGATGAAGAGATCGAGGCCGCGGCATGAGTAACGCCAAAATCACTCAGGCCCTGAGCAACCTGTTCGACAAGCAGCGCATAGTGTTCTGGTATGACACGCGCCTTGAGTTTCGTGCTGATTTCGAGACGCTGGAGTTGCCGGATGTCGAGAAAATCGAGCTGGCTAACAATGAGTTTGGCGTGAAGTACCGCCTCCTACGGGAGCAACCGGAACAGAAGTTTCTGCTCTACCGTGAAGGTGCTGAGCCTCCGCATTTGCACAATTGGCTGTTGGATGTGCAGCTCGCCAGTGGCAATTGCTTCCGTACCGATCAGGTTGCCCTGTGGCTGGCTGAGCTGGAGTTGGGACCGGACTGCTATCCGTTGTTGGAAGCGCATGTGGCGTTTTTCGAATCAGCCAAGCGCCGCGAGGCACTCGGTAAGTTACTGGAGCCAGGTGATTCGCAGAACCTGCTACAACGCAAAATGCTTGCTGTATGCGCCGGCAACGAGCCGCGCCTAGATGTGATTCTTGAAAACCTGCTGGGTGATCTGGCCGCTAGCAAGGATGTGCGGATCAAGTTAATCGAAAGCAGCGGCTTGAGTGCCTATCTGTGGGAGCAGGTGAAGCGCGCCTATGGCTATAGCTCCGAGCAACCAGGGTTGCACGACTTCGTTATCGAGCTGTTTAAGGCTTGTTTCATGCTTGGGATCGACCCGGCTTATAAGGCGCGACTGTCCGCTGAGGCGCTGGTGTTCCTCAAACGCTGGAAGGACAGTCGTTCCCATGAGCAGAGTTTCGAGACACTATCTGAGCAGTGCGCAGCGGTGCTGCAGATCGACGACAAGCTACAAGCCCTGGACTGGCGTAGCCTGCTGGAGCTGGATTATTTCGAGCTGATCGACCGCAAGATCCTTAGTGAGCTGGTACGTGCCGTTGTGGCCCGTACAGTGACCGCTCAGGAGGTGGAGCAGTGGGTACGCCAGCGTCGTCAGAGCCACTGGTTTGAGCGCTTCAAGGATGTGTACCTGGCGCTGGAGCATGCGGCGCAGTTCATCCAGGTGCTGGATATCACGCAGCTGCAAATAGAGTCGCTGACTGATGGAGTGCAAAAGTACGCCAGCCATTGGTTCAGACTGGATCAGCGTTATCGCAAGTTCGTCTATCACCTGCGCGAATCCGGCCAGGCTTCGTTGCTGGGTGAGTTGGCTATTCAGGTCGAGAATCTGTACGGCAACAACTACCTGAGCCGTCTTAATGACCGCTGGCAGCAGCACGTGGATGCGGCTCAGCAGTGGGAGGCTGCGCCCGTTGTGCTGCAACGCAATTTCTTCAACCGCTTTGTGCAGCCCTTTGTGGAGCGAAAAACTAAGGTGTGCGTGCTGATTTCCGACGCGTTCCGCTATGAAGTAGGCGAGGAGCTGCAAAGTCTTATTCGTCAGGAAGATCGCTTTGAGGCCGAACTGGATCCGATGCTATCGATGCTGCCGAGTTACACCCAGCTAGGAATGGCGTCGCTGCTACCCAACAACAATCTGCAACTGGCCGACAATGACAGCGGTGATGCCATCGTGGATGGTCAGAGCGCTCAAGGCTCAGTCAACCGGGGCAAGATATTGGCGACCAGAGTTCCAGCATCCCAGGTGGTACGAGCCAAGGATCTACTGGCGATGAACCAGGCTGACTCTCGTGCCTTGCTGCGTGACAACGAGGTGGTTTACGTCTATCACAATCTGATCGACAAGACCGGCGACACTCGTGATACCGAGGAACGGGTATTTGCCGCGGCCGAGGAAACGCTTAGTGAGCTTATCCGTCTGGTGAAGAAGCTGACCAACGCCAATGCCAGTAATCTGCTGATCACTGCTGATCATGGCTTCATCTATCAGAATCATCCGCTGCAGGATAGTGATTTTCTCAGTAGTGAGCCGGAGGGCGGTGAGGTCCTCTACCGCGATCGGCGTTTTGTACTGGGTCGTAGCTTGCGCGAAGGAGCCAGTTTCAAAACTTTCAGCCCGTTGCAGTTAGGGCTGGCGGGTACGCTTATGGTACAGATTCCCAAGTCCATTAACCGTCTACGCCTTAAAGGCTCCGGCAGCCGTTTTGTGCACGGTGGTGCCACGCTGCAAGAAGTTGTGATCCCGGTCATTCGAATTAACAAGAAGCGCCAGAGCGATGTGGGCCGGGTGGATGTGGAGTTCATCGGTGGTGGTGGGAAGACCATCACCACCGGGCAGTTGGCGGTGGTCCTCTATCAAACCGAGGCAGTGACCGAGAAGCTGCAGTCGCGCCGACTGCGAGCAGGTCTGTTCACGCTGGATGGTGAGCTAGTATCCGATCAGCATGAGCTGTTGTTCGACTTCAGCTCTGCTAACCCGCGTGAACGGGAGTTGCCCGTGCGCTTCATTCTTAGCCGCAGGGCAGATGAGGCAAATAATCAGCAGGTGGAGCTGCTCCTTGAAGAGACCGTGGAAGGCACTACACACTTCACACGGTACAAAGCCGCTCGTTACTCCATTCGCCGCTCGTTCAGTAGCGAGTTTGATTTTTAAGCAGGAGCTCCAATGAGTCAGCTCGACGACAAGATCAACCAGCACTTTGCCGGCCTGGTGGTGCGCAAGGACCTGGTCAAGGCGGTGAAAGGCAACGCTATTGTGCCTTCGTATGTGCTGGAGTACTTGCTCGGCCAGTACTGCGCGACCAATGACGAGGCGACGATTCAGACCGGTATCGAGACGGTCAAGGAGATCCTGCGCAAGCACTATGTTCACCGCAACGAGGCGGGGCTGGTGCGTTCGACCATCAAGGAAAAGGGCAGGCACAAGGTCATCGACCGCATTAGTGTCTCATTGAATGACAAGGATGACGTGTACGAGGCCGAGTTCGCCAACTTGGGCATCAAGAAGGTGCTGATCGACTCCAGCACTGTCAAGGCTCACCAGAAACTGCTCGTAGGCGGTGTTTGGTGTATCGCGGACGTGGAGTATGAGTACACCGAAGACAAATCAGCTTCGCCGTGGATCTTGTCTTCGCTTAAGCCGATTCAAATCTCCCGCTTTGATTTCGATGGCTACTTGGAAGCGCGCAAGCAGTTCACAACAGATGAGTGGATCGACCTGCTGATCCAGAGCGTCGGGTTCAATCCGCAGATGTTCGGTAAGCGCAATAAGCTCGCGCAACTTATTCGCTTGATCCCGTTCTGCGAGCGCAATTACAACCTGATCGAACTGGGGCCGAAAGGTACCGGTAAGTCGCACGTTTATTCAGAGTTCTCGCCCCACGGCATTCTGATCTCCGGTGGTGAAGTGACGGTGCCAAAGCTGTTCGTCCATAACGGCACAGGTAAGCTCGGCCTGGTGGGTTACTGGGATGTAGTGGCTTTCGATGAGTTTGCCGGCAAGCAAAAGCGAGTGGACAAGGCGCTGGTGGATATCATGAAGAACTACATGGCCAACAAGTCGTTCTCACGCGGAGTGGAAACCTTGGGAGCAGAGGCCAGCATGGTGTTTGTGGGTAATACTGATCACACCGTGCCGTACATGCTTAAGCACACGGACCTGTTCGATCCGCTGCCGGAAAAGTTCCACGATTCAGCCTTTCTCGATCGCATTCACAGCTACATCCCCGGTTGGGAAGTGGATGTCATCCGTGGCGAGATGTTCTCCAGTGGTTACGGCTTCGTGGTGGACTACCTGGCCGAGATCCTGCGCTCGCTTCGTAGTCATGATTACTCGAATCGCTACAAAGGCCAATTCACCCTGTCCGACCAGATTTCCACCCGCGACCGGGATGGCATCAACAAGACCTTTTCTGGTTTGATGAAGATCCTGTACCCGCATGGCGAGGCGACAGACGCTGAAGTGGAAGATGTATTGCGCACTGCAATTGAAGGGCGCAAGCGGGTGAAGGATCAGTTGCTACGCATTGACGCGACCTATCCGGCCGTTCGTTTTGCCTACAAGGGGGCTGATGCTCAGGAACGGCTGGTGCGCACTCTGGAAGAGGATGAGTATCCCAATCAATACCATCGAAGGGGAGCGACTGCAGTTTCTACTGCAGACTTACCCCAAGTCGGCACTGACCCTTTGGCGCTTATCGAGGCAGCGCCAGCCATGCAAGGGCCAACTTCGCGGGCATTCAACCCTGCGCGAATGGAACCAGTGCTGAGGGAGCAGCATTTGGTCTTCCACGAAAATCAGCGAGGACTGAGTTTTGACAAGTTGTTCAGTCCCTATCTGGTAGGTGCCAAGCGCATCATCATCACAGACCCCTATCTTCGTATGTTCATCAGTTGCGCAACTTGATGGAACTGATGGAGAGCATCAGCAAGCTGCAAGGCCCAGAAGATGAGGTAGTTGTTCATGTGGTGACCGTTGAGGATGATTCCAATGGTGGTCGTCAGACCGAATGCCTGCAAAAAATTGCAGATGCTTGCATAGGTGTTGGAATTCACTTTACCTGGGCTTACGACACCTCTGGCACCAAGCATGACCGTGACATCACCACTGATTCGGGTTGGAAAATTGTGCTTGGTCGTGGCTTGGACGTGTTCCAGCGCTTTGAACTGAATGATGCCTTCAGCTTTGCTAATCGCTTGCAGCAGCATAGGCAGTGCAAAGAGTTCAGCGTGACCTTTGTCAGGCTTGAGCCGGCTGCGGATTCGTAAGTTGTTTATGGTGACCAAGTAATTTGCAGTCTGGTTGCTGCTTGGTGCCAGGTATAAGGATAAAAAGGCTAATATCAACCGCCTAAGCGACACATAAACCAGGCACGGCAAAAAAACGAGGCGTGTATTGAGAGCGATGTTAGCGGTGCCGCCGGATTCTACGACAGCTCCAAGAAACACTACGCATTCACCCTACGTTCCGCGAGCGGAGCTGATTTTGTTCCAGAACTCGACTACATATACTCATCGGAGGCCGTCTAGGCACGGCGTAAGGCGTCGATGTGTGCTACGTCGGCCAAGGTTGAGGAAAATGTGCGAAAGCCAATATCAGCGGATACCGTAGAAATGCCCCTGAAGAAGATTAGCTGGTTAGATCGAGTTGCAGGATTCTTGAAATAAGGGTACGCGTCAGGCGGACACACCTTTCTGAATGCGCCGGCGTCCTGACTGCACTTGACGCGCTCATAACCATAAGGCCGGTGGCACATGCGGCAGTTCAAATGTTGGATTCCCGCAACCGGCGATCAAACCCGTACCGTGTTCAAAACACTCAGTTCACACGGTGGCGGTGGGTTTAACAAACTGCGTATCGAAGATCAGAAAGGTGCGGTAAAAATCTTTCTGTATGCCCAGCGCGACTGGGACGAAAACATCGAACACTACTAAATAATCCGCGTCGGCAACGAGCGGCATTACACCATTGAGAAGAACACTTACACCGAGCTGAAGGCTGAAGAGCGCTGCATATTATCGGAATCGGATTGAAACAGTTGAGTCGTTTGATAGGCGATAAAGGTTGTAGCTGTACATTATGTTTTTCAGTTAAACAAAAAATAAAGGCACGGGAAAATCCGTGCCTTTATATTAGTTGATTCCGACAGGATGATCATTTTTATCATAGCAAATTGGATACTCGCAGTGTCCGCCTGCGTTGAGAACTTCTAGTTCGTAGACAGCTGGCAGGTATTGCTTAAGCTCCTCCTTGAGCACTTTCTCACCGTTGATGGTGCATTCATCGTCTGCGCGCGGGTTGCACCAGGCTTCCTTTACGTCGATTGTTTTGGTGGGTTTTGTCATGGGTGTCTTTTTGACCTGTGGTTCATCATCGATTGATAGGCCACTCGTTGCATTCGCATCCAGTGAGTAGGCAGCAATAGAGTCTTTTAAACTCGCATTACTAATGCCGTGATCAAGTAAAAAGTTCTGAAGTATTGTCCGGGATTGAGCGTAAGTAACTTGTTTCCCCTTTTTATTTGGTCCACCATCCATGCGATAGGCAATCGGATAACCATCCTCACTTTCATAGATGTAATAGTAAATGGAGAGACTAAAACTGAGGTCTTGGCCGTACATGCCATAGATACCTGAACCATTGGATGCACGGCAAGTGCCTCGTACGCATTTACCGCTGATGTGGTTGCTGAAGGTGACGTTGCGCTGTTGCTGTGCATTCCATTGAGTGATATTTCTTGGAATGCTATACCAGGTGCAACGGTAGAATTTTGCCCCGTACTGGTTTTTGGCCTCTGCGCACGGAATGGCATAAGGTAAATCGTTCATATTTTGTTCATTGGGTAGCATGGGTGGATACATGTACCCGTAGTCAACTTCGGCTTGTGCGTTCAATGAAAGTGCAAGCGCCAAGCAGCATGCTGCTTTGAGTGCAACTGATTTATATTCACTGTCTTAAACTCAGTGTGGGAGGAAGGAAGCGATTGGATTCTTTTGTAAGTTATTTATGAATGACTTTCTGTGTTAAATCGGCGATAGGTGTTTAGGGATGTCGTCAGCATTTAACGTGCCGACAATCTGTATTTCATTTTTGCTTGTTGTTTTTGCAAATAGGAGGCTCCCGTATTCGGGGCTCCATGATTGCCTGTGTTCGCTGAATTTTATTATATCTTTCATGCAGGTGTTGTGGGTCATCACTATAAGATTTCTGCCGGAGTTTTTGTGTTTGAGTAGCTTATCCACGATGTCGTTTCCGCAAATGGCCTCTCTATCGGATAGCAGGCTCGCTTTGCCTAGCATGAAGTCGGATGTTTGAACTGTTCTAGTCATTGGGCTAGTGAAAATAACAGCATCGTCAAAATCAAAGAGTGCTTTTAAATGAATACCTGTTTCTTCTGCTCTCTCGCTTCCAAGAGCTGTGATTCCTTCGTCTGGGTCTAAGCAGGGGTTGTTTGAGCGATCATAGCGCTCTTCGTGCCTTATTAACAAAATAACGTTCCCACCTTTCCAGTATTCAGAAAGTCCAGAGTCGATTAGTTTTTTATGTGTGTCTAAAACTTCTACGGTGTTTCTTGTAAAAGCCTCGTAAGCAAAAAATGTTGCGCTTATAAAACCAGTACTTAGTAGTATTTTTTGTAGACTGATATTTACCATTTGGGATGTCCAATATTTTAATTCTTATTGGTTGCGGTCGGTATTCATAGACTTTTTGAGCGTGAGTGCGAGCGCGGGCTGACTGTGTTGATTGCTATTTTTTGTAGATGACTTTCAGTTTTTTATTGACGTAGTCTTTTATGATTTCGTAGTCGGGATTGTAGGTGGCTAGAGTGTGGCCAGTACTGGCGACGGTAGCCGCAGCGGCTAAGACGACGCCAACAGGTAGAGATGCAGCTCCAATTACAGCGCCCAATATACCGCCTTGAGCGATAGCGCCTTTCACGTCGCTTTTGATTCGACACTTCAGCCCCTGGCTTTCAATCTTGGTTTCGACAAGTTTGATACCTGGTATGAAGTTGCCTCTAAGGCCATGGACCTCGAAGGATGTTTTGCTTCTCACGAGATCTTCAATCTGGGATTCGTCCAGGCCTTTTATGACATTCATGGTTTTTCTGAGCTCCTTGCAAGAGGTGGTAGTTAAAAGAAGGGTTGGATATCAACCTTTTGGGGTGAGTTTCGGCCTTTAAGGTCCTTCATGTCAACGGGTTGATGGTCAACCATCCAGGTTGGACTGGAGGGTGGCATGTCAAAAACCAAATCAAATCAGCTGGCAGAACTCGTTGGGCAGGCGATTGCCCGCCAGCGCGTTCGTTGCAAACTGAACCAGGAGCAGGTTGCGGAAAAGCTTGGAATTGGAAGCGAGGCTGTATCCCGTATCGAGCGCGGTATCGTCATGCCTAACATCGAGCGCTTGGTTGAGTTGGCGGCAGTTTTTGGCTGTGAGACCGCTGACTTGCTGACTGAAGGGAGTTCTCGCCCAGAGGACCAGGCGCGCAGGCTTTATGGTTTACTCTCCAGACTTGGGACGCATGACCGCGACTTTGTCCTGGACATGGTGGAGCGTCTTGTTACCAGACTTGATCGCGGCTGATTGGCCCCGTCATGAGGGTCCCAGAGCTCTTGCCTCGCCGATGTCCTCAGCACAGGCAGGTTTGACTTAGTTGGCCTGCGAAGCGAGAGATTCCAACTTGTCCGCAAGGCAGTTGGGTGTTGGCAACGACTCACCTTGGATTTTGGTGCTAGCGGTCTCCATGTTTCCAAAGAACTCCTCGATTACGACGTGACTGTCCTCCTCGCTTTCTTCGAAGGCGCGATTGCTGAAACCCCGGCGAGCGGCGTCATCCAGAGCCGTCTGGTCGAAACCAACTGCTATGCGTTGTGTATCAAGTTCGCTCGCCTTTTGTAGTGCTTCGGTCATGTCCATGCCACTACGTACCGTGAGGTCGACGTAAAAGATCGGCGTACCGTGGCTCTGGCGGGTGGATTTGCCGCGTAGACGCAGCTCCAGCGGTATGCAGGCCAGTCGACGGCCTGAGATTGCTTGGAAGTAATGCAGACGAGCGGCCAGGGTGCGAATGCTATTGAAACCGGTGGTGCGGAACACAAAGCTACCCAGCGAATCGTCATCGCCAATGACCACATTCAGTCGGCCATAAGGCTTACAGGCCCCTCCTTTGGCCAGTAGGCAAACATCCGGCGAAGGGCAGGGCAGCGACTGCATGCCGTCCTGGGTCATGCGTTTGCAGGTTTCACCGTTACCGACACACAGCGGGCGGCCGGATTGCCGGTCGAACAGGGTGTAGTCGGCCCGAAAATTCAGCTCCGGCTCGTTGAACAATAGACGTACTGGAATGCTGCGCAGCTTGTCCTCCTTACCCTGGCGCAGTTCATCGTTAAGTGGGTGCAGTAACCAGCCATCCCTGCTTTGCACCTGTGAGGTGATGGTGAATTGATCGTCTTTTTCCGGTAGGCGCTTACCGTTTTTCTCGACGATTTTACCAATGGAAATACGTCCGAGCACGGGCGGTGAAATGACCAGGCCTTTGAGCATGGTGGTTCTCCTTGGAAGTGAAAATGGCCACCCGAAAACTGAATCGCGTAAGGATGGCCAGAGAGGAAGAAAGATCAGTTGATAAGGACGCGGCGGCTGCCTTCCTTGCGCTTGCTGAAGCGGACTTGCAGATAGGGCTTCTCCTTCAGCAGGCGCTCGACATCCAGCACTGTGCTGTCTTTGGAGCGTTTCCAGCTGATAAAGCCATTGCTGAACTGCGCACGTGTGGCTTCGCCCATGGCTTGCAGCAGGATCTGTTTCAGTTGAGATTCGCGGCTTTCTTTTGCCGTAATGGACTGCCGAACAGCTTTGAGCTCCAAGTAGGTCGCGGCCAATCCAGCATTGGCGCTGAAGTCCACGGTTCGGCCGTTGTCCTGAGGGTAGAGGCAACGCAGTGCCGCTTCAGATGAGGCGCTGCCATCGACCGGAGGCGGGGTGTCGGTTTGTACGTATTGCCAGAACTTGCGTTCCAGTTCGATCAGGCGAGCAATCATCTGCTCGTCCCGTTCGATGCGGTAAATCTCTAAATGCTGGCCACCAAGCAGAACTGCAACATCAGCCGCCTGCTTGCCGGTGACAGCTAACTGGTGCATGACCTGCAATTGCACATACTCAGGCACGCCTTCTTTCCAGAGGCGTGCTCCGTTTATGCCGGCAGTCTTGCATTCAAGGATTTGTACATCATCGGCACCGGTCACTTCTCGGTCGATGTTGGCGAGCATCCAGGGCAGTTCTGGGTCAGGGTGCTGTAGCACGGCGTTTATTCGTCGCACCTTCTTACCGGTGCGTTTGCTGTAATGCCAGGCCACGATGGGCTCCAGCACATTGCCCCAATAGGCAGGGCTTTCCTCATCATGAGGGTCTATTTTCGGTAATGTAGCGTCCCGGCCCGTCTTTTCAAGCCACAACTCCAGCTGCGATTTATACGGGTTCAGGCCAACCGCTGCGCCTGCGTCTGAGCTGCCAATGCCTTGTTTGCGCACGGTGAGCCAGTCTTCACGGGGCAGTTCTTTGGTGCCGATTAAACGAAGGGCTGGACGGCTCTTGTAAGCATTTTCATTTCTAGGAATCGCTTTCATGAGAGATACCTTGCGGACATAAAAATGCCCGTTGAGCTGGATGCTGAACGGGCGTTATGGTTGAAGGGGAGAAGGCATTTCACGCCGCGAGTTGCAGGGCCGCCTCCAATGCCCGTTGCTTGATTTGCGCCCCCTGGCCGAACCAGGCGGAGTCCATGCGGTACTCGTTGCTACGTGCTCTGCGCTCGTGATCGACATACTCGGTCACGGCGTTGAGCAGACCCCAGGCAGTGCCCTGTGACGACTCAAGCGTTGCGCCACGCCCACGTCCTTCGTACAGGCTTTGTACTTTGCGCAGGGCACGTTCGTTGGGGAGGACTTCAGCTAGTTTGCTATTGGGCGTTACTTCACACAGCACGGACATGAAGAATCCCATAGCCTCGTGCCACTGGACTTTACGCTCGGCCAGCACGCGCATGCGATACATGAACTCGTCCCATTGCGAGACTGCTACACCCAATTGCTTTTTGACGACCCGAGCATCGAAGCGGGTGCTGTGCGGCACCTTGATGGCGCGTGTGGTGCCATCCAGGGCGATGGTCAAAGTGTTGTTGCAGACCACGCGAACGCTGGTCGGCGTGGCCGTGGTGGCGAGCGTGCCGTCACAGGAGGTCGCCAGCAACAAATAGCCATTGACCTGATCATTGCCCTTCAATGCGGTGTTTTGTCCCGTTCGCGCTAGCGCCCAGAACTTACGACCGCCTTTGAGCACTCCAGCGGTTTCCAGCTCATAGCCGGACACTTCAGTCAGGTCTCGGTAGAACTCCATCACCTCACGCGGCTGAACTATTTGATAGCGGTTGGAAACCACCGACAGCGGTGCCTTGGTGTCGGAACGGTACAGCACCTTTTGTTCCGGGAATGAGTGAATGCTGCCCATATGGCCGATAGCATCGGCCTTGAAGTGAACCGGGCTTTCCTGGATCTGCCAGTCCATACCGGCTTCACGCTGCCAGATTTCAATAGGTTGTTTTTGAGTCAGCTGACTGCCGAGGCCATGCCACGGAGTTGCACCAGCGTAAGCCATTTGTTCGATTTGATGAGCCATGATTATGATTCCTTAGGGGGCGAGCCGGCATAAAGGCCACGCATCGCGTGGCCCTGTCCGAACGTATTAAAAGAGAGAAGTGGGAAATGGTTTAAGCAGGGAGGTTAAAGCGATGCCCACAGATCAGGCAGAGGTTGTGGGCGAGTACATGACGGTCAAGCTTGTCGCCCAGTTGAGCGCCGAATGCACAGCCGCCAGCGCCGCCAACAAGCCCGCCGAGAATCGCGCCAGAAACGGCTTCGAGAGCGACGCCGAAGGGACCGGCAACTGCGCCGACGGTGGCACCCGCTTGACTGCCGGCTAATGCTGCACTGACACCGCGTGCTGCGCCGCCGACCGTACCGAGTGCAGCTGCAATTTTCATGGCTTGGTGAAAGGAAGCGATTTTGGGTGAGTTACAGCGAGGGCACTGCAATGACATGGTTTGAGGCTCCATGGTGGGGTGTCATAGCAGTGATGTAGGGTTAAGTTTTTTTCGAATCGAATATGCATTTATGATGCGTGATTTGATCGGTGCAGCAGAAGTCGGCCCAGGCTGTGTAAAAACTGAGGCGCCGTTTTATGAATATTGTGTTTTTGGGGCTACCCCCCCCCCCCGGGACCGATACGTTAAAGGGCGGCTAATTGCCGCCTGCTGGATATTCCAGTAGAGGACTTATCGGGATAGCGCCGAGTACGCTTGCTTAACCGTTACCCTAATCGATGGTGAAAACCCTTTGGTAATGGCATTGCAGTGCCGCCAGCATGGCAGCCTGATGAGCATCGGCCGCGACCTCTCCCCACGTTTCCTTCGAATAGATCAAGTCCATTTTCAGGGAGTCAGGCCGCTTCTCGTACGCCCGTTTGTTGAGGAATCGCTGGCGCTTTTCGTTGTAGGGCAGATTACCGTACTCCGAGTTGATACTGCGCGAGACAAGCGCGAGATTGCCAAAGCGGTCCAACCAATCCCGCGAGACCGTGTTGGTATCGATCGCCTGTGGGGTCTGCGGCGAAATATGCTCTACCGAGTTCTTCGCGGTGAAGCGGAAATTGCCCCAGAACTCATTATCACGTTGCTGTTCATACCAAAGCACGAAGTCCAGTTTATAGAACCAGTAATGCGCAAATCTGACGCCATGGTCCTCAGTCAGCACAGCTTCGAACTGCAGCGCCGAAGCGGTACGCCAGGGATCGTCCATAAACCGGCGGCTACGTACGACCAGCGATGCATCCGTCACTTCTCCAAGCAGCTGGTTATCCAGATGGCATAGGAAGCCGAAGTACCGCTCGATTTCACCGCCACCACCCCGCACGGTGTGCGCATGCTTGTGGATAAAGTACAGGAAGGGGGTCAGCCAGTAATGGGTGGTGATTTCCTGCGAGTGATACAGCATGCTCTGCAGCAACGATAGGCCCTGGTGCACGGCATTGTCGCGACTGCGATTGATGTAACGCTTGTCTTCACTGGCGGAAATCGAGGTGTGGCAGACCTGATGGATTTCGTCATCGCCCTGATCGATCCACTTGATCACATACTCGTCCCACAGCACACGCATGCGCCAGAGCAGATCAATGAACCCTTGCGCCCTTGCCACACGCTGCGCCGAATCCGCTGGCGTTAGCAAGTGAGCTTCAAATAGGGCGAGCAGATGCCGATCCATCACACGCGGCAGATCTGCTTGCCCTTGCTCCTTCAGCCATATACGCAACACATGCAGCAAGAAGAGTGGAAAGCCGATGATGCTCCGCGCCCAGGGGGCTTCTCCGTCATCCTCCGTGATAGCTGCCGAAGCCGCGCCGATATCGGTAACAGAGCCGTCAACGATGGCCTGCAAGGTTAGGCGGTCGTAGCCATCCGCTTGCGCGGAGTGCGTCTTTCGATCGAGCAGCCCGTGCACGGCGCCTGCATGGAGCAGTTGCCCCTTGTTATAGAGATCCCCCAGTCGGTGCGCCTCCAGCTGGGTTTCCAGACACAGATTGCGCTCGACAAAGCCACTCATGTCGGCACAGGCATTCCATAATGCCGCGAAACGGAAACGGCTTTCCGCGGGGATGTCCTGCAGCAACCTAGCCTTGAGAATCTCGTGATGCTGTAGCTGGATACCACGGTTGTTGATGACTTCGAACAGCTTGTTCAGGTCCATGCCCTCAGGCACCTTCGTGAGCACCAGGGATACATTGCGATACACGAAGCCGGCCAGCGCCTTGAGATATTCATCATCGACAGGCCCGCCGTCAGCACGCTTGTATGTCTGCGCGAAGGAGGCCATCAATTGCTGAGCCTCTCTCATACTCTGAGTATCGATGATTTCGCTGCTCGTCGCTTTTCCCCCCGGCATCATGCTGGCAAGGAAGTCGTTCACCTGCTCCCGGATGGAGAAGTGCAGACGCGGAATCGTCCCTTCCTTCAGCACAACCCTACTGAAGTCCTCCATCACCTGGCTCCATACCGGCACCGTGCTGAGCATCCACAACGTGGTGAAACGCTGCTGGCCGTCGATCAGGTCGAAGCGGCGCACGCCCTGAATGCGATCGTCATTGATAGTTTTTTCCACCAACAGCGTGCCGCCCAGGAAGAACTGCGTGTCTCCTCGATCGAAAGCATTGGCTATGTCTGTCAGCAGTGTTTTGATCTGCTCATCACCCCACACATACAGGCGCTGGTAAATCGGCACATTGAAACACCACGCAGCGTCTTTCCTGTTGGCCAGCTGTTGTAGAGTGCAGAGGCCGGAATCAATGCTCATGGCGAGCTCCATGGGAGGCTTTAAGAAACAGCTCAAGCCATTGTGATTTGTCCGCAAGGTTGCGGCATTCAGGATCCGCCTGCACCTTGTAGAACGCCAGAACAGCCCGTTTGTATCGACCTTGCACACCATTCCCCACTTCAATCGTTTCATCGGCATACAACGATGCCACGGCCTGTTGGCGTTTTTGCAGAAAGTCCAACACCTGTTTCGGATGGTAGCTTTGTGCGATCACATCCAGCAGGTTTAGCTCGGCCAACCTGAAGAAGTTGGCGGCGGTTTCCTGCTTGACCTGTTTTTTCTCCAGGCGAATTGCGCCCAGCAGAAACTCCAGGCGTAAGGCAAACGCGGTCAGTTGCTCGACTTCGAACTGATCCATGTACACCAGGCTGCAGAGCATGAAAATTTCGCGCAGATACTCTTGGTTGTTGCACAGCAGCTGTCGATATATCGCGCGGAAAAAACTCACCTGTGCGCAGGGCACAGCATCGTTCATCAGCCTCTGCAGCAGGGCGGCATACTTGTCTGCGTAGAGAAAGAAGCCCACGCCCTCATGAATGGGCTGGCGCAGTGCCATCGGCAAGTTCGCGGGGTTGTGGCTGATGCGCAGTTGACTGCCGTGCAGTACGTGCTCTCCGTCGCCCGTCAGCGTCAACGCAGTTGCCAGCCGATTGTGTCGGGTGGCGTAGAGCGGCACGCTGTCGACGCTGCTGCGGCTGTCCGCAACGTGGTTCCATGTGTCGCACTGGAACTCGGTCAGCAGCGTCTCGTGTCTGCCCGCTGGAGTTTGCGCACCGCGCCAACGCCGCGCACGCCAGAGAAAACGATTGAACAGGTTGGGGGCAAAATCATGGCCAGGCGATAGAATCGCGGGTTGACGTTGCAGCGCCTCCCAGCGCTCGGCGCAGTGCTGCTGCAGGGCTGTCTTCAGATGGCCCTCAGCGTCTGCGTGATCGATCGCACGCAGGTGATAGGCCTTGAGCAGGTCGGTGGCCCGCAGAGGCACGCCGCGATTGTTCTGGGTATCGAAAAAGGTAAAGGCAAGGTCGCTGCTGTCCACCTCGATCACCGTCAGACGAAGCTTTCCGATGATCTCCGGTGCAATCGGCTCTTGCTGCTTCAACGCTTGAATCCCTTCACGGATATGTCGTGCGGACTGCCCCGAATAGCTGAGCACCTGGCCCGCTGGCAGTGCACCGGTCGCGCGGTGATACAGCAGCGACAACGCCGTGATGCGCTGCTGACCGTCGATGATGAACCTTCTCGATTGGTGCACATCGCGATGCAGCAATACCGCGCCAATGTAGTATGGTAAGGTTTTGTCCGGCTGGCCTGCGAACTCTGCGAGATCACTGGTCAGTTGCAACAGCTTGTCCGGGCCCCACACGAAGCCGCGCTGATAACTGTCCAGTGCCAATGGCCAACCTAGCTTTAGCAGATCGTCGAATGCCAGGGTGCTGACCCGGACAGGAGATTCACGCGTCATTTATCGGCTCCCCTGCTCAGCTCTCTTCCCAGCGTTTGCGCAACGTCCTGATCCGGGCATCCCCCCGCAGCGCACGCCGATCCGGTCCACAGAGCGCGACCGAACCTTCCGGTAGACCGAAGACTTCCTCGATGGCTTCCCGAATGCTGCTGACCCTCGCATCCGAACGTGCGGCGCGGTAGCGGGCCGCCCTTCGCTCGGCAGTGGCCAAGGCTTGGTCTTCACCCTCCTCATCTTCGGGGACTTGTTCCTCGACATCCCAGTCCTCTTCATCCTCCTTGATAGGTTCCAGTTCATCATCTGCCTCTTCGGCCTCAGCCGTCAGATCAGCCAGGGCCCGACCATTGGAATACCAAGTGCTGGCGTCCTCCTGCTCCCATACCAGCCCATCCTCGACATGAAAGGTGCGAAGGGCTGTGGATGACGAAACGTAATCGCTCAGCCGCGACTTCACCGCTGGCAACCGTTCGAAGCCATCGCCCAAGGCCACTAGAACCTTCTTGGGGCCTGCAACCAGAAGGAATTCAGACCAGCTCGGCTCACGAAAATTGACGCTGGGAGAGGCGTACATGTAGAGGGTTGCGCGAAGTGATGCGTCCTGTTCGGCTAACTGGGTCAGTACCTGCATCACAGTGCGGTAGATACTAAAGCCCGCATTTTCGACGGAGTGCGAGTCGACCTCGACAGTGGGCAATGGCGACCCTTTGTTGACGAACGAGAGCTCCGATACCGATTTCTTGATCATTGCATTCTTTCCTTGAACAGTTCGTGGGCGGGAACGGGCGCAGTTTGCGCCCAAAGTCCCCGCTTTTTCGCAGTCCCTCTGATTGAGGACGAAGATGTCATGCTCGACAGTGGCAAGTTAGGTGATGAGGATGAACAGCCAGCGGAATCACTTCGTTTGTGATCGCGTGATTGGAAAGTCCCACGACCTAAGAAACAACCGGATCAAGCATCACCCCATAGCGTTTCCGGGTTATCCAGCATCAGCAAAATAATCACCGGCACCAACTTGCCGAGAAGGTTTGAGCAGTCGCGCAGCTGATCCCGGTTCACACTGCTGTTCCAGGTTGCGCCCCCATGCATGACCTGGTTTCGCAATGTATAAATTCGATTGAACAGAACGCCGAGCACTGCTGGGGTATTGCGGTTGGCCAACGCTTGCTGCGCTGCTCGCCGACCGCTGGCAAAGCGCTCGGTCCACTGTTGCTCGGTGATCTTGCCGTTCCGGTAATCCCAGAAGCTCTGGAACACGTAGGGGTTGTCCAGCAACGCTCGAATGCTGCCGGAGAACGCGGACCAGACCAGATTATCTATCAGGTTGGCCGTGTCGAGCGCGCAGAGTTTGTCCAGGAACGCCTTGAACGTGGACTGCTCGTCAATATCGGTGGCGTAGGCCGAGTTGAAGGCGATCCACAGGAAGATAAAACGCCCATCGTCAGCTTGCTCGGCACGATTGAGCCAACTCAGCGTCCGATGAACACGCAAGGTGAGGTTGGGATGATGACTTTCACGTTCCTGTCGATGACGGGTCTTGAGTGCTTGATGGTCCATGGGGTGCCGATCCTTGAGGTCATGGGCAGTACGTCAACAGCAACAGATTGGGAGCGTCTGAAAACTTTACATATTTTTGATTAAACCCAGGCATGGGTAGAGAAGTTTCAATCGAGGGCCTGAGAACCTGCTCCATTTGTTTACCTGTACGGACAAACAACATGGACGGGGGCTGTGCTTTTGCTTAGGGTATGGCCATTCGATATTACCTGCAAGGTGGGCTGCATGAAGCGCGAACAGTTCCTGGCGCAACCTGAAGTTGAGTCCTTCATCGCATGGCTTGCCGCGAACTTGCCGACGTTAACTTTCAAGCTGCGCTTCAAGTCGAGCAAATTTGTGCCTGGCGGTTTAATGGCTGATGTCCAGGGGTTCGAGCAGGTTCTTGAGCAATATCGCTGGAAGGCAAGCTGGCAAGATACCAACCAAAGCTCGGTGGATTCACAAACCTGGACTGAAACCCAACGCTCCCTCGGGCAACTTCGCGAGTGGCTGACGAGTGCAGTCAACGTGGGTGATGAACAACAAGCGCTTCAGGCCTGTTTGCAGATTCTTCGTTGGGGTGGCGTGCGGGGTGCTATTCCGTTCTTGCATCGGCTAGCCGCAAAGGGCGATTTGTCGAGCTATCTACAAAAGATGGCCGGGCTCATGTCGCTTGACGGTGACAATGAGCTGAATGATCTCGACGCAAGCAGTGTCGAGCGTTTCGATGCTGGCCTGACCAAGATTCACGCCTTGCTTGATCCGTCGGGGTCACCCATCTATGACAGTCGCGTCGGCGCGGCGATAGGCATGCTGTATTCGCTGTTTCGCCAGCAATGGACGGGGAGCGGTAAACCCTTGCTGGCGTTCCCGTCCGGGGGGGCTCGTGGCAGTCAGATCCGCAACCCGGGAGCGTTCTTGAACGGACTGGCGGCGCCGCAGTTTTCGGCGATCGATTATGCAGCGTGGGCACGTTGGCAGGTGCGGTTGGGGTGGATTATTCGCGCCTTGCTCGAGCGTACCGGCTGGTTTGCCGAACAAGGGGCTCTGCCCGCGCGATGCCACGCTTTCGAAGCCAGCCTATTTATGCTCGGTTATGACCTGCGGTGCTTTGGTGTGACGCTGGCGACTGATCCGAAGGCAGCAGTGTCAGTGATTGATGCGCAGAAAAACGAACGTGAGGGCACTAGCTGGGTGCCTACCGGGCACCCCTTCAGTCAGGTCCTGAAGGATTATCTGGCCTTCCGCCGCAGCGGCGCGCTCGACAGTAAAGCGACCTTCGTTGCCTGGCAGGTAGCCAATCCACGCAATGAGCAACCGCCTACGCGCACTACCGCGATGGGCTACTGTTTCCCGTTTTCCATCCAGGAGTTCGACCTGTTCGGGCGGCCACTCGCAGAGCTTGAGCAAATCGTCACAGGCGGCAAGGACGGATTGTGTGCGGCATTGGCTACTAAGACATTAGAACCGTTCACGCTCGGTGATGAGCGTGAAAACGTGTGTTTGGTGGATGTATTGATCACGGGCAATGCGTATTTGCGAGCGACGACCGATAAGGAGCGCATTGACTACATCCTGAGCGCCGGATATGCCGGTACAGAGAACGCTGCAAGGACGCTGATGGCGGTGGGGCGCAATGTGGGCAAACACTTCGGCTTGCTCGATACAAAACATTTGCCGACGACCTTGTTCGAGCAGTTTTTCCGCGGATGCTCGCTCGACGCCTGACTCACACACGACATTCAATCAGCATGAAGCGTTCCTGGACGCTTCACCGGACTGGAAGCGACCATGCAAACCCGAAACGGAATTCAGTTGTACTCCGCCTCAGATATCTGCGGTTTTCTTGAGTGTCAGCACCTCACGGCGCTAGACCTGCAGAACCTTGTCATGCCAATGGAAAAAGCGCCGGCAAGCGATCAGAACCGTTTGATCCAGGACAAAGGTCTGGCCCATGAAGCAGCCTTTTTCGAACGCCTCAAAAGCGAATATGCCAACGTCGTCGACATTGCAGAGGGCAATCCGAGTTTCGCGCGCCGGGTGGAACTGACTATCCAGGCCATGAAGGCCGGCGCCGATATCATCTTCCAGGCGTCGCTTCAGGAAGGCGCCTTTATTGGCCATGCCGACTTCCTGCGCAAAGTGCCGCGGGCGTCGGCGCTGGGCGACCACAGCTATGAGGTGATCGACACCAAACTGGCGAAAACGGCCAAGGCCAAGTTCCTTGTACAGGTTGCGCTTTATTCACGAATGCTGATCTCGATCCAGGGTGTGCAGCCAACGTTTATGTATGTCGTACTCGGTGATGCTGCGCGTACCGAGCAGGCATTTCGGGTCGCTGACTACGCCGATTATCTGGAGCATGTGCTACAGCGTTTCGAAGCGTTCGTGAACAGTGCCGAGCGACCCGTTACTTACCCGGAGCCATGCGGGCATTGTGGGTTCTGCGCCTGGCGTGATCGCTGCGACGAACAACGACTGCATGATGATCACCTCTCGGCGGTAGCTGGTATTAGCCGTTCGCAAATCCAGAAGTTACAGAGTGCCGGCGTGACCACATTGCACCAGCTGGCGGACAGTACTGACGACCTGCGCATTCCAAAACTGCAGACAGAGTCATTGAGCAAGTTGCGGCATCAGGCGCGTTTGCAGTTCCAGGGGCGTTCCAGAGATGTCCCGCTATTCGAACTGCTTCCCGTGTCGGGTGAGCGACGTGGCTTTTATCGGATGCCCAAGGCGGTCGAGGGCGACCTGTTCTTCGACATGGAGGGCAATCCGCTGGAAGAGGGTGGCCTGGAATACCTCTTCGGTCTTTACATCGACGAGGCTGGGCAGCAAACCTTCAAACCCTTCTGGGCTCATACCCGAGAAGAAGAAAAGATCGCCTTCGAGCAGTTTATCGACTGGGTCATCGGCCATCTCAAGCGTTACCCAGACGCGCATATTTACCACTACGCCAGCTACGAAGAAACAGCTATTAAGCGACTGATGAGCCAACACGGGACGCGCGAAGCGCAAGTGGACTGGTTGCTGCGCAACGGCAAACTGATCGATCTGTACAAGGTCGTGCGCGAAGCTATCCGGGTGTCCGAGCCCAGCTACTCGATCAAGAATATCGAGCATTTTTACATGGGCCGGCGCGACGGCGACGTGACCAATGCTGGCGCGAGCATCGTGTTTTATGAGCGATGGAAAGAGACCGGCGAGTCGGCATTGCTTGAGCAAATCGAGCGTTATAACGAAGACGACGTGCTGTCCACTTACCTTTTGCGCAACTGGCTGCTGGAGATCAAGCCGTCAAATGCAGGCGCTTTTCTCGGGACTGAAGCCGAAAGCGAGAAGTCAGCCGTGGAGCAAAAGGAAGTCGAGATTCTTCTGGAGAATTATCGCGTTCGTCTGCTGGGTGGTCTGCAAGCCGACGAAGAGGCCATGAGTGACGAGGATCAGGTCACGTTGCTCACCTTCCAGCTACTCGACTTCCACCGCCGTGCAGAGAAGCCAACGTGGTGGCAGCTGTTCAGCCGACAGGACATGACAACCGAGGAGCTGCTGGAGGATATCGAGAGCCTGGCCGGTTTGCGGCGCACAAACACACCGCCTGAACCGAACAAGAAATCGTTTTTGTATGAGTACAGTTTCGACCCTCAAGAAACCAAGATGCGTACGGGTTCTCAGGGTGTCATCACCGAGTCCCTGGTCAGCGTACAGCTGGTTAATCTGGACCATGACAACGGTCTGGCGACATTCAAGGCTACCGAGAGAAATGCACCGCCTGATTACTTCGACATGATTCCCGGGAGGCCGATCCCGTCTACTTCGCTGCGCAAGGCGTTGTTCCGTTATGCCGACAGCCTCTTGGCCGGCGAACAGCGCTTCCAGGCGGTTGCAGACTTTCTACATCGTCGCGCTCCGCGGGTGAAGGGCATAAAGCCGGGTGCACCACTGCTTGATTCAAGCCTGCCGACGATTGATGCCATCAAGCAGGTGGTGCGAAACCTCGAGCACAGCGTGCTGTTTATTCAGGGGCCGCCTGGTGCAGGCAAGACCTACACCGGCTCGCACGTCATCGTTGATTTGCTCAAGGCGGGCAAGCGAATCGGCGTAACTTCCAATTCGCACCACGCCATCAATAACCTGCTGGCGGCGGTTGAATCTCGTGCACAAGAAGAGGGATTCACTTTCACGGGATTGAAAAAGTCCTCGGAGGGCGAAGGCACGGAGTTCACCGGCCGCTGCATCCGTTCCATCGAGGAAAAAAAGGAGTTCCTCGATGCGTGGGGGCCGAACATTAACTTGACCGCCGGCACCGCCTGGCTATTTGCCGACCCCGTCTTCACTGAGCAACTGGACTACCTCTTCATCGACGAGGCTGGTCAGGTGAGTGTGGCGAATCTGGTAACGATGGGCTTGGCTGCGCGAAACATCATCCTGATGGGCGACCAGATGCAATTGTCGCAGCCGGTGCAAGGTGTGCATCCGGGCCGCTCCGGGGATTCCATTCTCGACTACCTGCTGGATGGCACGCCCACCATCGCGCCTGATCGTGGGGTGTTCCTGGCGCAAACCTGGCGGATGCACCCCCGCGTTTGCTCGTTCATTTCGCAAGCTGTGTACGAAGGGCAACTTTCTTCGGCGCCATGTACCGAGCGGTGCGTGTTGTTACTCGATGGTAAACGGCCGCAAGTGCCGGACAGCGGGCTGATGTTCTGCCCGGTGGAGCACGATGGCAACAGCCAGAGTTCGGACGAAGAGGCAGCTCAGGTCCAGGCGCTTTATGCGTATTTTTCGCAGCAGCGGTTTATCGATAGCAACGGTGAGGAACACGCGATCGGTGTCGACAACATCCTGGTGGTGGCGCCCTATAATCTGCAGGTGCAAGTGCTCAAGCAAGTTCTGCCCGCTGGTGCTCGCGTGGGTACGGTGGATAAATTCCAGGGGCAGGAAGCAGAAATTGTCATCGTGTCGATGGCGACTTCTAACGAAAATTACCTTCCGCGCGACATCGGCTTTCTGTACTCGAAAAACCGCTTGAACGTGGCCGTCAGTCGCGCCAAATCCCTGGCTTGTATCGTCGCCAGCCCGGACCTGACCGCCGTGCGCTGTATGACGCCCCACGAGATGAGCCTGGTCAATGGTTTGTGCATGGCGGTCAGATACGGGACGACTGGCAATGCTGTCGTGCTGAGTGAGTAACGGCTCGAAGGGGCTTGTCATCGAATGCGGGACAGGGGAGGAAGTCATGCCATACACACCCGCTTTGCTTGCCCTGCTGCAGAAGACACTGGCCTCGACGAAATGTTGTGTTGACGACATGGTGGAGCTCGGCCTTGGGGACTGGCATGCAGCAGTGCTTCTCGACAACACGGAGTATCTGTCGTCGTTTGACCCTCTGACGTTCAATGACCGGGATCTTGCAGGAGACACTCCACTGGACATCGCCTACCGGCTCAATCGAATCGCCCTGATCGAGAAGCTGGAGGCTCTCGGTGCCGTGGGCGACAAGCAACTGCGGGAGTGGAAAGGTCTCGGCAGCTTCATGCCCCACGATAAATACATGCATCTGCCCGCCAGGCAGGGAAATGTAAAAACTCTCGAAACGCGTTTCCGGCTGGGCGGAAGTCTCAACCATCGTGATGTGGACGGAAATACGCCTGTCCATTGGCTCGCAGTCAACGGCTACTTCAAGGCTGTCAGGTACTTCACTGACAACTACAGGATGTTCGAACTTGATATCAACGCGAAGAACAACGAGGGCCATACCGCTCGAAATCTGGCCATCCTCAAGGGCCATCACGATATCGCGCAGCAACTGTTGATTCGGGAGATCGAAAACTGGATCAGCGCTGCGCGTATCTGGCACGAGATGTCGGCCGGGTGGGCGTGGATGTTGCCGAATCGAGCCGACTGACGGACAGCGATCGACTCGGAGCAACACACCATAACCAGAGGCTTGTGGATCAGTCATGCATGAGCCAGGGACGCAAATCCTTGAGGTTGGTTGCCACGATTTGCTGTGCTTCGGGGTTAGTAGCCTGGTGTCTCGGGTCGATCTGATAGCGTTGCAATACGTACTTTACCAGCGCCCTGCGACTTGGCACCACGAGCTGGCCATCAATCATGCCGAAGTCGGTTTCGATGATTGACTTCTGCGCCGCGTTCAATCCCCCATCGGCTGCAAAGATGACGGGGATCTCGGTATTCCAGTCTTCATCCAGCTCACGGGTGTTCTGCGATTCGTCGAGCAAATCCGGCTGACCGCGCAGGCGGCTGAGTACAAAGTCGCGGTATTGGCCATTCTTCTCGCAATAAGCCCGAACATGCCAACGCATACCGGTGTAGACCAGCGTGTGAGGGGCTATGAGGCGAATCTCCACGTTCGGAGTATTGAGCGACACATACTCGGTTTCCAGGCGCAGGCCATCGCGACAGGCCTTGAGCAATGGGCGCAGGACCTCCGGCCGAATCGGACGATCTGGGACTTCCAGCACCTTGGTGTGGGCGTAGGCCAGTGCGAGCCCATCAATGTGCGGAGCGCGTTCGTTATTCTGATAAAGCAGATGCAAATAGGCGCTGGCGCTGTCGTCGATGAACAGCGGCGTGAACGTCTTGCTGGGCACGTAGCCTTTTATTTTTTTGTCATATGTAAGATTTTTAGGCGCATGTTCTGTGATGTAGGTGTTGATGTCCTTGGACGCCTGCTGACGGCTGATGCCGAAGCTCTGTATCAAGTGTCCCGTGGTCAACCGGCCCTCCCACCAGGCAACGGTCTCAATCAAACGATAGCGAAGTGCCAGATTCCAGCGGACCTGTTCGATGGACTGCTTGCGTTTCATACCCTCTCCATGTGCGCGAATACTTTACCTGTATAAGTCTACATTCTAGACCTGTCGTTTAACACTACATATCGTGTGTCTGTCTTCGAAATGAATTGAAGTCACGAAAGGAAGTGGACATGAGTATGTCGGAAGCGGTTTCGACAGGTGCATTGCTGATGATGGGAGCAATCCTGCTGGTGTTACTGCATCAGTGTCTGAGATTGCGTGAGCTCTGGCAGATGGCTAGGGGCTGCCAAAAAAATGTGCGCTGGGCGCGGATCTGGGAAATGGAAAACCGCGAACTGCGTTCGGCGTTGCGAGCCGAGAAAGAGCACGTCAAGCAGTTGCAAAGAAAGCTGGTGATTCTGCAGGAATTGATCCCTGCAGAGGGATAAGGGAAAGGACATGAACAGACTTGAACGGATCAAGGGCTGCCTGCTTGGCGGCGCCGTCGGTGATGCGCTAGGCGCCCCAGTGGAGTTTCTCGAGTGGTCTGCAATTGAAGCTAAGTTCGGTCCACAAGGTATCGTTGATTTTGCCCCTGCTTTCGGTACCACCGGCGCCATCACCGACGACACGCAGATGATGCTTTTCACCGCAGAAGGCTTGCTGCGGGCTTATGTGTGCTGCAGCTCACGAGGGACTTGCCACGTCCCCAGCATTATTCACCATTCGTTGCTGCGCTGGCTGATAACCCAGGACTACCCTACGGCGATGCCGATCGGCGTGGACGGCTGGCTGATCAAGCAATCGGAGCTCTGGTCTCGGCGTGCCCCTGGCACTACTTGCCTAGGTGCACTCAAGGCCAGTCCGCGGCTGGGCGCAGTTGCCGAGAACAACAGCAAAGGCTGTGGCGCCTTGATGCGCGTTGCGCCCTGCGCCTTCTTTGCAAACGCCTTTGACTACGCTGTCCAGTCAGGGCGCCTGACTCACGGACACCCTACGGGCTACCTGGCGGCCGGGTTGTTTGCCGATATTCTCCAGCGCATTGTCGATCGGCAAGACAGCCTGGAACACGCAGTCACTCAGAGCCTGGCCCAATATGGACAAGTGCCCGGCATGGAAGAAATACGGAGCCTCATTGAGCGCGTACTTTTCTTCTTTTACGAGGGCTACCAGCCCACTCCGCAACGAATAGGCGAGCTCGGTGGCGGATGGGTCGCCGAAGAAACGCTGGCTATCGGATTGTGGTGTGCCCTGGCAGCGCCTTCGTTCGAAGAAGGCGTAATCACGGCGGTGAATCACAGTGGCGATAGCGACAGTACCGGGCTCATCGCCGGGCACTTGTTGGGCGTTCAGTATGGTGCTGCAGCGATTCCTGCTCGGTGGTTCGAACAATTGGAGCTGCGCGAAGTGATTGTGCAAATCGCCGAGGACGTCGAGCGCATTCCGCGTGAGTACTGTGGGTATGACGGAGAGTTCGATCTGCAGATCGAGCTGGCGTATCCCGCTGGCTGAGAGCGCTGATGGAGACGACTATGGATAATTTTCAGGAGAGCTGCGATGCCTATAAAGCCCAGGCCATTTACGTTTGTGTGTGGTGAATGTGGTTGGAAGAAAACGGTGGCACCCCGGAGTGATGCGCTGGGATCGGGGGAATGGTTCAAGCAGTGCCCGAAGTGCGGGAGCGAATCGTTGAAGGCGCGCGGCGCGGGGTGGCTTGAGCGGACGTTGGCAGAGTTACTTGGGCGTCGCTAAGTGCTTTTTAACAGTAGTAGCTGGGTGAGGTCGCTGGGCGAGGATTGTCAGCTCCTTGCCGTTGGCACCCGAAGAAATCAGCGCGCCATGGGAGATCAGCGCGTATGGACTACAAGCGTCGTCGACATCGCCCTGGCACAGATGCGCCAGGGCGCCTTTCTCGGCGCAAGTTTTAGGACTCTATGGAGAAACCATGAGCCAGCGGCTCACGCACATCCTGTTCATGGTGAGCTTATCCCTCGATCCGGGTGAATTCGGCTTCGATCAATTCCCCGCTTTGGCGCCATTCCTGGAATTGTTCACGTAGCCCTTTCTGCGTATCGATGGCGATTTGTACGTCTGCGGCATTGGCATCAAGAGAGGCATAATCGGGGAAGAAGCGCTCCTCGAACGAGACGTCCTGAATCATGGTCAGCAGTTCTTCACGCTGGTTGTTGAAGTTTTCCACCATCTCGGCGATGGCCTGTATGAACTGATCTTCTCGTTTCTTGCGCTCATAACTGTCCCAGGCTTCCAACGCCAGGCCTGCAACCGACAGGATGCCATTGAGGTTCTTCGCCAAGTTAACCGCACCCCAAGGCTTGAATTTCAGTGCCTTGCCTAAATCCACGCCGAGGGTCTTGGCCACGCTGACGATGCCGTCGCGGGCAGCGAGAATGCTACCGTTGTTGATCAAGTTGCCCTTGATCACATAGTTCACGCCTTGCTTGCCCAGGTTGATCACGTTGGTGTTGAAGTGATCGATTTCGGAGTCGAAGCTCAGGCGCATGCGGGTGAGTTCCTGGCTCACCCCGTTGAGTTGACGATCGAATTCGTTCTGCAGGCGCGTGGTCACCATGACGCCATCACGCCCAATCTCACGCTCGAAGAACTCCTTGAAGGTTTCCTGGGTCAGTCCCTCCGTACGCATGATCAGCCCGGAGAAATAGCGTGAGACAAAATCACGCAGGCCGATACGCACCTCGCCTATTTGACTCTTGGCGCCGACGAGCTGACGAATGAGCGTGCGGCTGACGCCACTTAGGCGCTCGACTTCATCGCCCAGGCGCTGATCGTTTTCCACCGCCACCGGCAGTTCCTTATGCAGCACGTCGAGGATCACGCTCTTGCGCGCTTGATCGACAATCGCAGCAGGGCCGCCACTGGACTGAATCTTGCTCGCCGTGGCCTGTTGCAGGCTGGCGATGTGCGACAGCGTCTTGAACTGGCCAAGGCGTTCGAGCCAATAGTCGTTCCCCATGTCGAACGGGTTCGCAGCCACCGCGACGATACTCAGGGCAGCCACCTCCGCGTCGCTGGCGTCGATGGACTCGCGAAGCCGGCTTTCGACGTTGTTGCGTTTGATCTGCAGGTGCTGCGCGTAGCTCGCCTCATCCTCCACGTCGGCCACTTCGTCGAAACGGCTCAATACGAATACGGTGCGCGGCAGCAGGTCGAGCGTGCGGAACAGCCAGTTCAGGTCATCTTTATGGCTGTCCTTGATCGGGTTGGTTGAGTTCATCACGTACAGCACCAGGTGGGCTTCGCTGACGTATTTGCGCGTGATGTCCTTGTACTTCTCCATCGCATTGATATCGGCGTTGTACTGTTCCTTGAAACCAAATAGCCCGGGAGTGTCGATCAGCACGAAGTTGTCATCCACTTCGTAGACTTTCACCTCGTTCGATGACTCCTGCTGACTGATATTCATGCTGGATTTGTCGAGACGTTCCATCCAGGCTGCAGCGATGGACGTCTTGCCTTCAGAGAAACCGCCGATCAAGGCAATTTTGAGCTTGTCGTTGGCCAGGTTCTGGCTGGCATGTTCGAGTTTGCTCAGCAGTGTCGGGTCGATGTTGACGCCAAGTGCAGCACCTTGCTCGAGGAATACACGCAGTTTGTCCAGCAGTGCCAGAGCCTTGTTGTTTTGATTCAGAAAGAGCTCAAGGGTCGAATTCATGGTGCAGTTCCTTATGCTTTGAGGTCGCTGGCGATCTTTTTCAGGCCGAGGTGGGCAGCGTCGAGTTTTTGGTTGATGTGCCGTGCTTGCAGGGCGGGCTTCTGCAGAACGGTACGGATCTGTTCGATTTTCCCTTCCAGCGGCGGCAGCGCCTGCGCGAGGGTTTCGCGGAAACCGTCGCGGATGGCCTCGCAAGCGCTGTAGAGGTTGTTGTCGGTGGCTTTGCGCTGTTGGCCTTTCTTGTAGTCACTGTCAAAAAAGCTCCAGACGGCCTTCGCGAGACCGACTAGTAGCGTCGCCACGCCAATGGTCATCAGCACCCAGCCCACGGGGTTCCAGATCATCACTGCACCACCGGCCAGGCTGGCAAGTAAACCTACGACGTTGATCCCGTTGTCGATACTCACGTTCAGGCTGAAGTCTCCGGCCAGACGTGCCTTACCGATCTGTGAGTAGCCGGCCAACAGGTCTTTGGCATGCGATTCGAAACGCTGGACAATTTCGCTGACATTCTTCTGGAACTGATCAACCTGCTTGTCGAGTGTTGCCGGCAGTTTGTCTTGCAGTGTCGACTGCTCACTCTTCAGTACTCGTTCCAGCACTGCTTTGAAATCATCGTTGCTGATGTCGTCATCGATGCGGTCGTAAACGCGCTTGCGCACGGCATCTTCAAATTCGCCGATGGCCTGCTCGCCCGCATTGCTCAGACGGCTGTTGAGGGACTTGAACGCAATTTGCAGCTGGTGGCAGGCGTTCTCGGCTTCCTCGTGCAGTTTTTTGGCCAGTGGGGCGAACTGCGCTACCTGGATGGCTTTCACTTCTGAGCAAACGTCGGTTACCGCGAGTTGAACCTTGTTCATGTTCGAGCGGCGTATTTTGGCCTTCACGTTTGTGACCAGGTCTCGGGTCAGGTGTCGATAGAATTGCTTGACGCCGGATTTTTCCAGCAGCGCGTCTGGCGCCATGGCATCGAGGAATTTCTTGCGGCTGATCGCTATCGTGGAGCGTGGCACCAGGCAATCGGCTGCTGCATAGAACGCGGGCAGGGCACAGAGGGTCATGCTGCGCTGGTAATGCTCGCCCAGTTGCTTGCGCATGATCTGGTCCAGATCATCCAGGCTGGCCTGCTCGTCAGGGCTGATCAAGGCGGGTTTTTGCAGGGCCATTGGGTTGGTGATGCGTTTGTTATAGAGCGTCCAGACTTCCGTCTGCGCACCCAGTTGCGCCTTGATTTTTTCCAGGGTGCCAGGACGGCCGGCATCTCCGGTCTGCGGCGGGGCCGCTTTGGCCGTTACGTAGAACACCGCATGGGCACGCTTGACCGCGTTGTTTATCTGCTCGCTGACCTTGCGCTCATCACCCTCAATGCCGGGAACATCGAGCAACTGGAAATGCTGGCCTTCTGACTCAAAGGCATACGCTTGGGTTTGACGGGTGAAGTCAGCGCGGCCATCACCGATGATGCTGCCGTCTTCGAAGGCCGCCAGTTGCTGCAGATTATCCAGTGCCGTTGCATGTTGCTGACGGGTTTCGCCTAGCCGGGACTGAATCTCTTCGCTGTGCTGACGCAGTCTGGTCAGTTCGGTTTCACGCTGCAGGGGCAAAACAGAGGCGCCGGCCTGCAACTGCACCAGAGCGATTTCTTCGGGAAGCTTGCGTAGCAGGTTGATAACGCGCTGGATCAGACCAGCGCTTCGTTTCTGTTCTTCGATACGCGCGCGCAGGGCGTCTTCTTGCAACTGCTGTTCGACTTGGCGCTGGTCATGTCGAGCATCGGCGGCGGCCGTTTCACTTTCGGCCTGGGCCAGGCGAACGTCCAGCGACTCGATTTCGGTTTCCAGTGCCTGCAAAGCCTCCTCGCTCAACCCCGACTGCTGCTGCAAGGCGAGGAAGCGATGACGTTGTTCTCGTTTGGTGTTTTCCCTGAGCAAGATGCGCAAGGTTTCGATCAGCGTCGACTTACCAGCGTTGGTTTCGCCATAGAACGCAACGGTGAAGGTTTTGTGTTCGGCGTTGTCCTTTAGCTCGTTGATTGCGTTGGTCAGCGCTTGTTCGATTTCCTGCAGTTTGCTCTGCGCTTCTGCTTGGGCCGAGGCTAGGCTTGGATCGTCGGCACCCCGTGCCAAGGCTTTGAGCAAGGTGCTGATGTGATCGATAAGTTTAAGATATAGGCCTTCGGAGAGGTCTTCAGCTGCAGTCATGGTGTCTTCCTATCTGACTAGATGGGCTCGATTTTCTGCAGCGATCTGTTGGCTATCCAAATTCATTGGCTGCGCAAGTTGTGTTCAGGCAGGTGCACCCCAATCAGCGTGGCAAACTGAGGGAAAGTAAGGAGGCGTAGTGCGGGCAGGTTGAGCACCTTATCGTCCTTGCTAGCTCATTGGATCACCCGCGTCATTGATACAATGCTGGCATCTGGACATCGGCCGTCAGAGAAAAAACTTTAACGTGGTGGCGAGCACTTGTTTCGAATAGTTGGAATCCAGGCGCATGTTGCATATCGCTCAGAACCCGGCGCAGTGAACGGCATGAGCTCAACGAACGGCTAAAGAAGGTATGTCTATTTACCTCTTTAGCCGTATAGCCAGAACGTGGTGTTCGAGCGACCCGCCGTGCAAGCGCAGCCGCCGACATCGCCGATGAACTCACCATCCGGCCCACTTGCTAGAGTTGCGCTGAAACCACGGGCGGCACCGCCGACGGTACCAATGGTCCAATTTTCATGGCCGTTCAGAGTGAAGCAATATTGCTGGCGTTACTGGAGGACATGCACCTAATTGTTGGGTTAGAGACGCAAACGGTCTTCCCCTTTGATCAGGAGATTCACTTGGATGTGAAGTACTCGATGCTTCGTGAAGACCATTGGGACGAGGCTGAGCGCATCGTTGAGCCATTGCTCGAGAAGATGTATGCAGCGATGAAATTCGATGTAGCGACCTAGCAACGAGGTGTCGGAGTAATGACGTTCTCTGCGCCCTAGAACCGTTGGTTTTGTCCGACACCAGACCCTATATCAGCGGATAGAAACGACTTTTCTGGCCCTGCTTTCCTTAATAGCTGACACTGATAGGCTGCCAGTCGCCGCTTCCTGGATGTGCTCGCTCCACCAAGCCATCATTGGGCGTCTGCGCTCGATGTAATCTGCACGGTTGTAGGCGCTGCGTACCTCATCTTTATCAACGTGGGCAAGCGCAACCTCGATCAATTCAGGATCCCAGCCGTGCTCGTTGAGGATAGTGCTCGCCATTGAGCGCATGCCATGACTCACCAGGCGCCCTTCGAATCCCATCCGTTTCAGCGCCATGTTGGCGGTCTGGCTGTTGCAGTGGGTACGTGGGTCTCTGTCAGCAGGGAACACGTACTCTCTATGGCCGCTATAAGGTTTGATAGTCTCAAGCAGAGCAAGTGCGTGTTCGGTCATTGGTATGACATGAACTCGCCGTTTCTTCATGCGCTCCGCTGGGATCGTCCAGGTT
The DNA here is from genome assembly GCF_009296165.1 of Pseudomonas kitaguniensis. Classification (GTDB taxonomy): domain Bacteria; phylum Pseudomonadota; class Gammaproteobacteria; order Pseudomonadales; family Pseudomonadaceae; genus Aquipseudomonas; species Aquipseudomonas kitaguniensis. The sequence goes on from NZ_VUAZ01000015.1 coordinate 61,261, forward strand.
TTCTTGTCGAGGTCGATGTCGGCCCAAGAAGTTGTGGCGGCTTCCGCAGGACGGGTCATAGTGTGGAGTTGCCATTCGATTAGGCAGCGTGTTGTTCTTTTTATGCTCGCATTGGCGATGGCAACCATTAGCTCTGGCATCTCTTCGGGACGGAGGGCTGCCATGTTCTGTTTTTTCGGTTTTTTGAAAACCGCCCGGATGCCACTGAGTGGATTGGCAAAGATCATTCCCGAGTTCACACCGTAGGTCATGATCTCGTTAAGTCGTTGGGTCAGTCGCTTCACTGTCTCCAGGCTGCCTTTGGTTTCAAGAGGACGCAGCAGTTCGATGACCGTTGGGGCATTGATCTGCGAGATAGGTGTTGTTCCTAGTGTGGGAAAAACATGCAGCGTGAGCGAGCGCCAGATGTCCTCGGCATAAGCTTGAGTGACAGAATCTTGTTTCAGTTCAAACCAAGCAGATGCCACGTTCTCGAATGTGTGCTCGGTTGCCTGCCTTTTTGTCTGCTCCAGCGCGCTACGATGTTCTTTCGGGTCGATGCCCTGGGCGAGAAGCTCTCTGGCTTCGACCGTTTTCTTCCTGGCTTGCGCGAGCGAGAGTTCTGGGTAGGTGCCGAGGCCCATATTGATGCGGTTTTTGGTAATCGGCTGCCGGTAGTTGAAGTTCCATAGCGTAGAGCCATTAACCCTCACACGCAGCTGTAGACCGTCTCCATCACTGAGGACGTAGTCCTTGTCTTTCGGCTTTACCGCTTTGAGTTGGCGGTCAGAGAGGCGGGTGGCTTGGGCGCACATGAGGTGTTCCATGACATCAATTGGTATTCCAAAAATTACCACTGAAGGGCTTGGAATACCATCTGGAATACCCGATGTCGTGGATTGCGCAGGACGTCCATGGACGCCGGTAGACCCTAAATCCTTGATTTTGCTGGGTTTCAGGCACAAAAAAAGACGTCCGTGGACGTCTTTAGATGATGAAGTGGTGGAGCCGGGGGGATTTGAACCCCCGTCCGCCAGTACTCCGCTGTCGGTACTACATGCGTAGCCGTTTCTATTAAGTTAACCCTCAGCGACCCGAAGGGCAGGGTGCTTTGGGCGAGTTGTGTAAGTTTTAGCCGCTTCGTCCACAACGTACTGCACGGCGATTCTGTTCTATATGACAATCACTTTGGGTTTACAGACATCCCCTGGTGATTGCTGGACCCGAAGGTACCAGAAGCTCAGGTCTAAGGCTGCTTACGCAGCGATAGCGAATTCCTGGCCGTAGTTTTCGTCATTGGCAACTATAAGAAGTTGCAACAGTGGATTTACGAGTTCTGTTACCAACTCGGCATGCACCTAAAGTTTCGCGACCGGCGTCGAATCCTAAACGGCCCCGTGCTTGTAACTCGTTGTTTCATAGTGAGTGACAAGCCTGTGCAGTGTACGCCATACGGTCACAGAAGGCCAACCCGAAGGTTGGCCGTGAGCCCAGGCTGGCTTATTGGCCGCCTTTCTCGCTGTTCTGCATATCTTGAATGGCTTTGGAGGTGATCTCGATGCATTTCTTGTCATCGCCGGCGGTGTGCGCGGCTTTGGCTTGGGAGACCGCAGTGTCGATTTCGCCGCTTTTGCCACTGGTGTCGGTGGCGAGCAGGGCTTTACCGTTGTTGATTTTGTCCAGGTTGATCTGGCACAGATCTTTGTCAGCGGCTGCAAAAGCAGGTGAGGCCAGCATGGCAGCGGTAATGAACAAGCCAGCAAGAGCGGAACGCTTCATAGGGTATCTCCTTGCGAAATAGGGCTCGACGCTGCTGGCGTTCAGTGGCTGCCAGCGACATCACTATGAGCCTCGTTCGCCGAGGCCTATGCAGATGACTACGCTGGCGCGCAGGGGTTCTGTTTTTTTGCAGGTTTAATGCGTCGGGCCTGGGTTACCCGGTCCACCAGGTACACCAGCCCGTGGTAATCGATGCCGCCATGCTGGCTCAGGCCAATCTCGCAGGTACGGCTGGTGGAGATGCCTTCGCTGCAAAATTGCACGGCGTCTTTGAGTGAGCGCAGGGCGTGGGCGTTGAGTTGCGGCGTGGTAAAGCCTTTGTCGCCGGCGAAGCCGCAGCAGTGAATGCCTTCGGGGACGACCACGGTTTTCGCGCAGCGTCGCACGAGGTCGATCAGCGCCTGGCTTTCGCCCAAATGTTGGGTGCTGCAGGTGACGTGAACGGCGATGGGCGCTTCCTGGGGCGTGAAGTCGAGGCGCTGCATCAGGTGGGTGCGGATAAAACGCACCGGGTCATAGAGGTCGAGGCGCGTTTCGCCGAGGTCTTGCACCAGCCGCAGGGTGCACGGGCTGGTGTCGCAGTAGATTGGGTCGAGGCCGCCACGGCTGGCCTGCAGCAGTGCGCCAAGCAGTTCCTGGCGCTTTTGCTCGGCCTGCTCGGCGTAGCCTTTGGAGGCGAAGGGCTGGCCGCAGCACAGGCCGTCGAAGTTGTCGGGCAGCACAATGTGGTAACCGGCCTTTTCCAGCAGGCCACGGGTTTTGTCGTACAGCGACATCTGCTCTTTATCACCGGCTGCCGGGCCCATGGCGCGTGAGACGCAAGCCGCCAAATACACCACGCGCGGGCGCTCGTCTGTGAGCGTTGGGCTGAAGCGAATGGCTTTTTCCGGCTGCGGCATGGCGCTGGACCATTGCGGGATTTGCCCCTTGGACAGTGTGGTCAGCGTGGCTGACAGCTTCGCCAGGCGCGGGGCGCCCAAGAGCATGCGCGCGCGATTGGCGACATGCAGGGTAAAGCGCGCGCCCTGCATGGCGGTGGCGAAATGGCTGGCGAGCCAATCGGCCGTTTTCGTACGGTCGGCATCGCGTGCGCGCAGCTTTTTCACCAGGTCGCCGGTATTAATCCCTACAGGGCAGCGTTGTGCGCATAAGCCGGTGGCAGCGCAGGTATCGATGCCTTGATAGTGGTAGGCCGCTTCCAGCTCGGTGGTGTCGACGCCCGCACGCTTCTTGGCCTGAATGTCGCGCCAGATTACGATGCGTTGGCGTGGGCTCAATGTCAGGCCTTTGGAGGGGCATACCGGCTCGCAGAAACCACATTCGATGCACTTATCCACAAGCTCGTCGGCTGCGGGCAGCGGTTTGAGGTGCTTGAGGTGAATGTGCGGGTCTTGGCTGAGCACCACGTCGGGGTTGAGAATGCCGTTGGGGTCGAGCAGGCGTTTGAGCTGCCACATCAATTGATACGCGTCGCTGCCCCATTCCAGCTCGACAAAAGGCGCCATATTGCGGCCGGTGCCGTGTTCGGCTTTCAGCGAGCCGCCGAACTCAACGGCCACCAGTTGCGCCACGTCGTCCATGAACGCTTGATAACGTGCGATTTCTTCGCTGCTGTTGAAGCCTTGGGTGAACACGAAATGCAGATTGCCTTCCAGGGCGTGTCCGAAAAGGATCGCCTCGTCATAGTGATGTTTGTCGAACAGCTCGATCAGCCGGTTCACGCCGATCGCCAGTTGCTCGACCGGGAAGGTCACGTCCTCGATGATCACCGTGGTTCCGGTTTTGCGCACGGCGCCGACGGCAGGGAAGGTGTCTTTGCGGATCGCCCACAGGCGGGCGTTTTCCAATGGGTCTTCGGTGAAGTCGACCTGTTTTTCCACCGGGAAGGTCGCCAGCGAAGCCATGATTTGCGCCCGTTGCGCCTGCAGCAATGCAGGCGACGCGGCGCGGGATTCGATCAGCAGTGCGCAGGCTTTTTCCGATAGGTGCTGCACGAAAGCAGGCATGCCCGGCTTGTTCTGCACCGAGCGCATGCTGCGCCGGTCCAACAGCTCAACGGCCGAGACCGCTTGAATTTTCAACACGGTGACCGCGTTGCAGCAGGTCTCTACATCTGGAAACACAATCAGCGCCGACGCTTTGTTCGGGTGATCAATCACCGTGTTGTAGGTCACTGCGCTGATAAAACCCAGGGTGCCTTCGGAGCCCACTAACAGGTGGCTGAGAATATCCAGTGGCTCATCAAAGTCCACCAAGGCATTGAGTGACAAGCCAGTGGTATTTTTCAGACGATACTTGTGGCGAATTTTTGCGGCTAATTCAGCGTTTTCGCGTGTTTCGCGGCCGATGGTCGCCAGGCGCTCAAGCAACTCGCCATGTTGTTTGCGAAATGCGCTGACGCTGTCCGGGTCTTCGGTGTCTACGCAGCTGCCATCAGCGAGTACCAGGCGCATGCCTGCCAGGGTGTGATAGGTGTTTTGCGCGGTACCGCAACACATGCCGCTGGCATTGTTGGCGACGATGCCGCCGATTTTGCAGGCACTGATCGATGCGGGGTCCGGCCCGATCTTGCGCCCGAACGGCGCAAGCCAAGCGTTGGCTTGGGCGCCTATTACACCGGGTTGCAGGCGGATCTGAGTGCCTTGCCCGCGAATCTCGCGGCCGTTCCAGTGGTCACCCAGCACTATCAATACCGAGTCGCTGATGGCTTGGCCGGACAAGCTGGTGCCGGCCGCGCGGAAGATCACGGGCACGTGCTCACGTTGGGCCAGTTGCAACAGCGTTACGACTTCGTGTTCCGATTCCACGCGAATGACACACTGTGGGATCAGTCGGTAAAAGCTGGCGTCGGTGCCGAATGCGAGAGTGGAAAGCGGGTCATCGAAACGCCGATCCTTCGGGATCAGCTGTGCGACGTCGCTGAGGAAAGCAGCAGGCAGGCTCATGGATCCTCCGCAGAGGTTCAGCGCGTGGCTGGAAGCCTGTAGCCCGGGGCAGGTCGCCCAAGGCCACAGCGTCACAAGGGCTAGTCTTCCTTGCCCTTGTTGCGTACGGCGCGATGCAACTCACGGTTGGAGTCGCGCTCGCGTTCGGTATCACGCTTGTCGTATTCCTTCTTGCCTTTGCCCAGTGCAATCTCGCACTTGACCAAGTGCTTGCTCCAGTACCAGGACAGGCAGATGCAGGCATAGCCTTTCTGCTGTACGGCCGCGGCGAGCTTTTCGAGTTCGCGCGCGTTGAGCAATAACTTGCGCGTGCGCACCGGGTCGGCAATCACGTGGGTGCTCGCGGTGGTCAGCGGGGTAATATGACTGCCAAGCAGCCATGCCTCGCCATCTTTGAGCAATACGTAGCTGTCGACCAGTTGCAGCTTGCTGGCGCGCAGACTCTTTACTTCCCAGCCGGCCAGGACCAGACCAGCCTCGAAACGATGTTCGATGAAGTAATCGTGTCGCGCCTTTTTATTTTGCGCGATGGTCCCTGTGGGGTGTTTCTTTTGTTTAGCCATAGGGGCGGCATTATAGGGAGTTGCGAGCGTGTCGGCTACGGTCAACCTGCGTGCTTGAGCGTGTTGGATGAATCCCGGACAATACCGGCAGTTCTTTGGTTTTTTTCTCTCGCGGATGGGGCTGTTCTTTCGCGATGTTTGCCGCCCAGATGTGGAAATAACGCTCACATGACGACGCATATTCAACGTTCGGCCTTACTGCCTTATCCGGCGCAGGCGCTCTATGACCTGGTCAACGACGTGGCGCGTTACCCGGAATTTCTGCCTTGGTGCTCTACCGCCGAAGTGCTGGAGGGCGGTGATGAGCATATGGTTGCCAGTGTGGGGGTCGCCAAGGCGGGTCTCAGTCAGCACTTTGTAACGCGCAATATTCTGGTGCCTGGGCAATCGATTGAAATGAACCTGCAAGAAGGGCCGTTTACCCAGCTGCATGGGGTGTGGGTATTCAAGGCGCTGACGGACAAGGCCTGCAAGATAAGCCTGGACCTGTCGTTTGATTACGCCGGTCCGATTGTGCGGGCGACGTTGGGCCCTCTATTTAACCAGGCGGCCAATACGTTGGTGGATGCGTTTTGTCAGCGGGCCAAGCAGCTGCATGGTTGAGGTTGAGGTGGTGTACGCCGCCGAGGATCGTCAAGTCGTGTTGGCGCTGGCGGTGCCGCCGGGCACAAGCCTGAGGGCGGCCGCGCAGGCGTCGGGCATTGCCGAGCAATTTCCGCAGTTGGTGTTGGCTGATTGCCCTTTGGGCATATTCGGCAAAGTGGTTGCGGACGCGGATGTGCGCGGCGTGCAGCAGGGTGATCGGATCGAGATTTACCGGCCTTTGCTGGTAGACCCTAAAGAAGTGCGCAGGCTACGCGCGGCCAAGGCGGCGATGGCCAAGCAACAAAACTCATAAGTCTGCCAATCTGCAGGCAATAAAAAGCCCGGCATGCCGGGCTTTTTATCGAGCGCCGCAAACTTACTGCGGGCTGGTGTCCAGAGGCTGTGGCGACGGCACCGGAACGGTTTGTACGCCATCGACGTCCTTCTGGATTTGATCCAGCAAGGAACCTGGCTTGGCCGGCACTTCGGACTTCTGCTGCTCGGTTTCCTGTACCGGCGCGGGCGCAGGTGCAGTTACGTTGCCGCCGTTATCCTTGCCCAGCAAGGCTTCATCACGGCTTACACCGGGCATGAAGTCACCGGACAGGCTGACAAGCTGGTCATTGCCATTGAAAATGACGCTGACACGCTCCTGTTGGCGTTCACCGCCACCAGGCTGGATGCTGTAGAGATAATCCCAGCGATCGGCATGGAAAGTGTCGGTCAGCAGGGGGTTACCCATGATAAACCGTACTTGCCGTCGGGTCATTCCGGGGCGTAACTGGTCTATCATATCCTGCGTGACGACATTGCCCTGCTGGATGTCGATTTTGTAAACCCCGGGGAATGAACAACCGGCGAGTGCGAGCAGTCCCACAAAGGTGAAACTGGTTAGCAAGAGCTTGGTGTTTTGCATCGGTGGGCGACTTCCACTATCTTGGCTGGGACAACGTAAACGCCGATCATACCCGTATTAAGAGAAGCTGCGAAGCAGCATCCGCGAGAAAGCTAACCATGGTTGAAAATAGCGAACTACGCAAAGCCGGTCTTAAAGTGACTCTGCCACGAGTCAAGATTCTACAAATGCTCGATTCTGCTGAGCAGCGCCACATGAGTGCCGAAGATGTTTACAAGGCGCTGATGGAGTCTAACGAGGACGTTGGCCTGGCCACGGTTTACCGTGTGCTGACCCAGTTTGAAGCCGCTGGGCTGGTGGTTCGCCATAATTTCGACGGCGGTCACGCGGTGTTCGAATTGGCGGACG
>NZ_VUAZ01000150.1 GCF_009296165.1 Pseudomonas kitaguniensis
GGGCTGGATGGGGTGTTGTATCTGCTGGGCTTGCGTGACCGCGAGGGTCAGTCGTAACCCGTTCTAACTAAAGAAATGCAATAAACAATGTGAGTGGGGGGCGGCCATCGTGGTTTAACGGGGCGCTTCTCAGATCAAAAGCAAGAGCACGGCGGCCTGAAAGCCGACCTGAGTGGTTGAAGCAGATCAAAGGCGAGTTTTGCATACACGGCAGATCTGCTTTTTTTGCTTTCTGTGGGAGGGGGCTTGCTCCCGATAGCAGTTTCACAGTTGATACATGAGTTGACTGACACACCGCTATCGGGAGCAAGCCCCCTCCCACAGTTTGACCGAGTTCGGCTTGGGAGATTGGGTCAAGGCTCACACACCAGCACCTGCTTTTCATAATTCAACGCCTTATTTTGCGGCCCCAGCGCATACGATGCGTTGCAACGGTGCTCGCCCCACTTGATCACCAAACGCCCCTGATCCTGCTCCACCAACGCCAGCGCATTCCCGTTGGGATCAGCAATCGCCAACTGCTTGCCTGCTTCGTCCTCCAGCGATGCCCCGAACGACAGCGGCTTGCGCTGCGCATCCAACAACTCAAACAGCACCCGCCGCCCGCTGGTGCCGCTGTAATGCGCCACCACCACGGCTCCGCGGCGCGGCACCAGTTGCTGCGTGGCGTTGGTGATTTCTACATCGCCGCCCAAGTCGCGGGTGTCCAGGCTGATCCAGTTCACCCGATACGGCTGCGCATTCGGAATCACCGCATAGCCGTTATAGCCGGTCTCGACCCCGCTGTAGCTGCTGATTTTCGCCCCGGAAACACCCGGCACCTCGGCCAGTGCGAAGGTCTCACTGACGGTCTGCCCCAGGTTGATGCCGCCCGCGTGCGCCACCACCGAACCGGCGAGGTTGAGGTTCTGCGAGTTGTAGCCCTGGCCCTGGCTGTAGCCGAGGCTGACGTCTGCCACCGACGTGCGGCTGTTGAGGTTCACCGAGCCGGAATCGCCGCTGCTGTCGCTGTGCCCGGCTTGCACCGAATAAAAGGTGTCGCTGGTGTCGGCGACGTAGCCGTTGAGGCCCGCTTGGGTGGTGGTGTCGCCGCGTTGGCGGCTGCTGCTGACAAATGCGCGTGGCGCGCGGGCCTGGCTGCCGAGCGGGAAGGAAATCGACAGGTTCAACTGCGTGTCGCTGCTCGGCTGGCCTTGGCTGACGATTTGCTGGGTGCGCGTTACGCCGAGGTTGTAGCTAAGGTCGCCCCAGTTGCTGGTGTAGCCGGCGGAAAAACTCTGCGAGCCGCCGCGGTTCCAGTAGCGCTGGTCGCTGGCGTTCACGTACAGGCTGCCCAATTCACGGTTGCGCCCGATGCTCTGGTTGATGGTCAGGTCGGTGCGGGTTTTCGAATGGCCGGTGCGCACGCGCAGGCCTTCGCTGCTGTCTTCAACGTGGTCGGTGAGGGTGCGGTAGCCCTCGGTGGAATAGCGGTAGGCGGCCAGGGTGAAGTTGGTGTCGGTGCCCGCGAAGGTTTTCGCATACAGCGCGCGCACGCTGCTGCCTTGGGTGGTTTGCCCTTGCGCCTTGCTGGTTGAGTGGGTTGTGTCCAGCGAGAACGCGCCGAGCGCGGTGTTTTTGCCGGCGCCGATCGACAGCGCGGTGTAGTCCTCGCTGGTTTGCAGGCCGACAATCGCGCTGAGGTTGCTGGTCAAACCGTACGCCAGCGTACCGCTGAGAAAACGCGGGCTGGCGAGGCCGTCGGCATTACTTTTGAACGTGCCCGCCGAAACGCTGTACTTGACCTGGCCTTCACGCACCATGATCGGCAGGCTGGAAAACGCCTGCTGGGTGACGCGGCGGCTGCCGTCGGCTTCGATCACGGTAATTTGCAGGTCGCCGTTGGAGCCGCTGGGGTAGATGTCGTTGATCTCGAACGGCCCCGGCGCGACGCTTGCGGTGTAGAGGATATAGTCGTTCTGGCGGATCTCTACCGTGGCGTTGGTTTGCGCCACCCCCCGGATCACCGGCGCATAACCGCGCTCGCTGTCGGCACGCATGCCGTCGTCGGAGGCGAGTTTCAGGCCGCGATAACGCACGCTGTCGAACAGGTCGGTGTCCGAGAAAATCTCACCGGCGCTGAACTGCCCTTTGATCGCAGTCACGTCATGCTGCGCATAGGTGCGGTTGCTGGTGTAGGTGTTCGGGCGCCGGTGCCGCCACTCAGGTTCGATTCGTTGCGCAAGCGCCAGGCGCCGAGGTTGATGCCGTTGCGCAGGCCCAAATTGTTGGCGATGCGCGTGTCATAGTCGCCGGCGCTGCGGCTGCTGCTGAGCTGGTAGTTGATGAACGCGGCGCTCACACCGGCGTCCCACAGTTGCGGGTCGACATACCCGCGCAGGCCGCGCTGCATGGCCACTTGTGGAATGCTCGCCATCAGGCGCAGGCGGCTGCTGTCGTAACGCACGCCGGCGTCCTCAATCAGTTGCGCCAGGTCGTAGCATTCTTCTGGGTGCTGCGGGTCGACTTTGCCCTGGGCCTGTAACCGGCCCATGTCGATGCCCAACTGCTTGAGCAGGTCGAGGCTCAGGCAGGCTTCGACCCGAGCGTTGTGCGGGTTGCGCTTGAAGTTGATGTCGCGTCGGCCGACCAGCACTTCGTTGCTGTACAAATCGACGCGGTAATTACCCGGCAACACGCTGTTGGCCGAGAGCAATTGCTGCAAGTCGACGGGTGACTGCGAGCCTTGCAGGAAGGTGGTGTTGAAGGTTTCCGCTGCCTCATCGGCGGTTGCCCAAACAGGCAGGCTGGCGGCCATCGCGAACGACAGTGCCTTCAACTTCAGTGCGCCACGCGCGGGCCTGTTGCTGGAAAGAAAAGACATGCGAAGACCTGTGACATCCCGGATTGGCCAACAGCCGCGCGCGCCAATACGCACGCGCGGTGAGCCTGTGGGTTAGCGAAAGTGCTTGGGGTTAAGCGCTTAGGGTTTGCGGCGTGACTCAGTTGCGTGCACAGCTACCGCAGCGGCGCTGGGCAGGGCCGCGCTGTAGTGGTTCTGTGCGCCATAGTCGTTGATGCTGGAAAACGACAGCTGCACCGGGCCACTCGCTAGCGCTGCGCTGAGCGGGAAGCGTTTTTCCTCGCCGGGCGCAATCATCGTGGAGTCGCTGGCCAGTTGCGCCTGCACCTTAATGTCGGCCATAGACACGTGGTACAGCGTCGGGTTTTTCACCTGCAAGACGCTCTGCGCACCGTGTTTGACCAGCGACCACTCAAGTTGCCCGGGCGCTTGTTGCGCGCTGCCGGCCAAACCGGCAGGGCGGAAAAAAATCTTGATGCGTTGGCGGATAGCCAACTGCAACGTGTTCTCGACCTCACTGGCCTTGGGTATTTCCTGCACATTCAGCCACACCACCGATTCACGGTCGGTGGGCATGCCCTTGCCTTCATAGAGGATGCGCAACAGTTGCTGTTCCTTGGCGAACACGCGTGCCAATGGCGGGGTGACGGCAAACGGTGCACGGCTACCGTCGGCATCATTCATGTCGACCCAGGACTGAATCAATACATCCTGGTTGCCGTTGCGCACGGTGATATTGGCTTCCTTGTGGTCGCCCTCGAACACGATACGGGTGGCATTCAGTGAAATGCTGGCGGCGGCCTGGGTAGCCATTAGCATGCCCAGCAGCCCCAGACATGCGGCGATAGAACGAGGCAGCATGAGGGTTATCCAGTGTCGTCAAAAAAGAATGGCGAGGCCGTATGGCCTCGCGCGTTCGGTGCACGGGGCGCCGGGGTTACTCGTACTGCAGGATGAACGGCAGGGTGGCATCACCGCGACCGGCGGTGGCTGTGCCGGCGGCGCCGGTGGTCACATAGGCCGCCGCAAAGCTCAGGGTGGCATCGCCGCCCTCGCTGCCCTGGCCACGCATGGCGCTCTCGATGCGTGCGGTGGTCGGCGAGCTGAGGTTGATCAGTGCGCCTTTGTCGTCGAGCAGGGCGATACCGACGTTTTGCGCGGTGGCCGAACCCGGGGTCAGTGCCAGCACGTTTTTGCCGGTGACCAGGCCCGAACCGCCGTTGTTGGCGTCAAAAATCATCGCGACTTTGGTGCCCTGGTTGCAGTTGACGTTCAGGTTGAAGTCTTTGGCGGTCACACGGCCGGCGGTTGGGTTTTCGGCCGTGCCCATGTCCTTGATCGACACGTTGCCCATATCCACCGAAATGGTGCGGTCGGCGTTGGCGCCGTCTACCGAGCAAGCGTCGTTGTTAATCACGCCGGTGAAAGTAATTTTGCCGCTGCCGCCCAAAGTCGGGGTGGGTGCTGGTGCTGCTTCGCCCTCGGCAAATGCACTGCCGGAAGCGGCGATAATGGCCGAGGCGATAACAGCCAGGGAAAACTTCTTCATGTTGAGGTCCGTAAGTGTTAGTTGAAAAATACTGCTGTTGAACTGCGAGGAAAGAGTAAGGCGCACGGCGCTACGAGCAAATAAGACGATTCTTATAAGCGTTGGAACAGGCGGGTTAGTTGCACGGTAGGGCAGGCAAAAGCCCAGCAAATAAAGGGCGAAGCCATCGGCCAGGAATGGCTTTCAAGGAGGGCTTAGTTGAAAATGTTACGCGCCAGGCAATAGGCGAGAAGGTCCTGGTCGCTGCTCACTTCAAGTTTGCGCATGGCCGATATTTTTTGTGCGCTGATGGTCTTTGAACTGCGGCTTTGACGGCGTGCAATATCGCTGACGCTCATGCCCGAGATAAATAAACGGAGTATTTCGAACTCTTTGGGTGACAACGTAGTAACGCGTTCGTCGAGCGCGGTAAGCGTCTCGATCACCGAGGTTTTCGGCGGTTCCAGGCTGCGATAAGCGCTGTGCTGGGCAATCGCCTTGAGCGCGAGTTGAATCTCGGTGTGCAACTGGCTTTTCTGGATGATGCCGACCACGCCCAATTCTTGCAGACGCGTGAGGATCAGATGATTGGAAATCATCGTAAGAATCAGTATCTGCACCTGCGGAAAATGCCGTTTCAGGTACTCCACCAGCTTCAGGCCGTCACCGTAGGGCGAGTCGCCGGGCATGTTGTAATCGGTGATCACAATGTCGGCGCCCTGATGCTCCAGCAGCTCGATCAGGCCCGCCGAACACACGGCTTCGCCGACCACTTGAAAGCGCGTGTCGCGCTCCACCAGTTCGCGTACGCCGAGCAGTACGATCGGGTGATCGTCCGCGATAACCACGTTGAATTTTTTCATAAGGGCCGTCCGTAATGCCAGTTCAAGTAAGTCAAGTGCGCGGGTGCTTGAGCGTCTCCAGGACGGCCGACAAGCGCTGCATTACAGCCTTCACCTTGAGCTCAAGCGGGGTGTCGAGGCTGCCACGGTTAAGGGCGTTTTCAAGTTCGATGCAGGCGTGGGCCAAATTCAGCGCCTGCACGGCGCCTAGCGCCCCGGCGACCGAATGCAGCAATTGGCCAAGGCCGTGTGCGTCGCGTTGGGCCAATGCCGCGCCGATGCGCTGCATGTCTTGCTGCACGCTGCTGATGAACAGCGGGCGCATTTTTTCCGAGAGTTGCACGCCGTCGTCAAACGACTCGGCGGGTGGCTCCTGCGGCTTGACTTTGCACAGTTTGATTAACTGCGCGCGCAAGGTTTGCAGGCTCAAGGGTTTGACGATCCAGGCGTTCATGCCCACCGCCAGGCAGCGCACGCCTTCCTCGCGCATGGCGTTGGCGGTGACGCCGATAATCGGCAACAGCCGGTCATGTGCCCTGAGGGCCTTGGCCAGTTCATAGCCATTCATCAGCGGCATGTTCACGTCCGTCAACACCAGGTCGAAGGCGTCGGGTTGCCACAGTTGCAGCGCCTGCTCGCCATTGGCGGCCAGGGTGACCGCGCAGCCGAGCGCTTCGAGTTGTTCCTTGATGATCGCCTGATTGATCGGGTTGTCTTCAGCCACCAGAATGCGCAGGCCCAACTGCCCGGCGCTTTGTGGCTGGGCCGCGGGTGGCCGCTCATGTTTGCCATGCTGGGCCAGTGCAACGGTGGCGGCGATGGCACGCACGTCGTGCATATCCACCACCAACCTTGCGCCGAGTGCAACGGCGGGCTGTGCGCGCCAGGCACGCACAGCACGCGTTGACCGGGCCAAGGCTGGGCGGGCTCACTGGGCAGCATGTCGACCAATACGGCATCGCGGCTGGCCTGTTGTGGCATGGGGGCGGCCAGCGCCGCCGTTATGCCCAGGCGATTCAGCCAGTCACACAGTGACTCGGCCAATTCACGTACCGGCGCCTGCACATACACCGGTGTCGGGCTGGGTTCAATAACCGGCGGGTTGCTCAGTGCGCCGCAGCACAGTGGAAGGCGCATTTTCAAGGTGAAGCTGCTGCCCAGGCCCGGTTCGCTGACCACCTTGATTTCGCCGTCCATCATCTGCGCCAGCCAGCGGCAAATCGGCAGCCCCAGCCCCGCGCCGCCTTCAATCGCCGTGTCTGGCGCCTGGTAAAACAGGTCGAACAGCTTGGCCTGCTGCGCCTCGGGAATGCCCACGCCAGAGTCGGTGACCTGCCATTCGAAGTCGACGTTATCGGCATCGCGCGCCGTAACCCTGGCGCGAATCACCACGCGCCCAATGTCGGTGAACTTGATCGCATTGCTCACCAGGTTATTGAGGATCTGGCGAATACGCATCTGATCGCCCATCACGCAGTCCGGCAACTGCGCGTCGATGCAGCTGTAAAGCTGCAAACCCTTGCGCTGGGCGGAAGCCGCGTAGGTGTGCAGGGTGTCTTCGAGCATGTCCAGCGGGCAGAAGTCGACGGCTTCAATCGCCATTTGACCGGACTCTATTTTCGACACGTCGAGCACATCGCTGATCAACTGGAACAGCGTGGCGGATGAGCGCTGAATGGTCTGCAAATAGGTTTTCTGGTGCGCATTCAAGTCGGTCAGGCCGAGCAACTCCAGGGTGCCGAGTACGCCATACAGCGGGGTGCGGATCTCATGGCTCATGGTCGCCAGGAACAGCGTCTTGGCCTTGTTGGCGGCGTCGGCGGCGCGGCGCGCGTCTTCCAGCGCGCAGGCGTCGTCGATGTGCCGGGTGATGTCGTTGAACGCGTATAAACGTACGTCCTCGGCCTGATAGCGGGTCGATACAAAGCCCACTTGCAGGTGCCGACCTTCGACTTCCAAATGGGTTTCGCCGCTCTCGGCACTGTCGTGCACCGCGGCGAGGGCGCTGACCAGCCGCGCCGTGCCAGGCCACTGCTGCGCGCGCTGGTTTTCGATCAACACCTTGCCATCGCTGCGGCGTACCACACACAAACCGGTGGGCGCGGTGTCGATGATCACGCGGCTGAACGCCACGCTTTCGGCAATCCGTTCGTGGGCCAGGCGCGCCGGGGTAATCACCTGGCGCCGATACCAGCGGCTACCGGCCCAGCCCAGGCTAATCAGGCTGACAAAAAACAGCGCCAAGCTGCTGAGCGGCCACAACGCCGAGTGAAAGAAGTGTGAGTAATTCAGCGCATAGATCGCGCTCCAGGGCTGGTCACCGGCTTGGGTGATTTTGAATTCAAAGCCGCTGGCATTCACATGCACGCCATCGCTGAGCTGTGCGCTGACCGCCGGCCCGATCATTCGGTTACCGTCGGGCGCAATCAGGGTAAAACGGTCAAACGCGGAGTGCTCCAGCGCGCGCTGTACGTCGTCCACTTGGGCCACATCAAGCAAGGTGCCCACCACGGCCTGGCCCTCACCGGCGAGTGGCAGGCCGATATACGCCAACAGGTGGTCGGGCGCGGGGCCAGCTTGCCAATACACGCGATTTTGTTCCAGCGGCTGCGGCGTCTGCTCAAGGGTCTGCTGCACGGCATTGACCAGCGCCATCAGGTTGCCGGTGTCTTCGGTGATTTCCCGGCGTTGGTAGCCCACCGACGGAATGGTGAGGGTGTAGGGCGTGTGGCGGTTGATTAAAAACGTTTGCGGCGCTTCATACGGCGACGAAGACCAGAACGCGCTGTAGTAGCTGGTCAGGTGGGCGCCCAGCGCAAAGATCGGCGGCCGGTCAGCGGCGGCGATTTGCTGCTCATC
The DNA here is from genome assembly GCF_009296165.1 of Pseudomonas kitaguniensis. GTDB lineage: Bacteria > Pseudomonadota > Gammaproteobacteria > Pseudomonadales > Pseudomonadaceae > Aquipseudomonas > Aquipseudomonas kitaguniensis. The sequence goes on from NZ_VUAZ01000150.1 coordinate 8,072, forward strand.
GAATTTGACGTTGAACGGCACCGAAAACGAGTATTTCTGGCCTTCGTACAAGGTGCGATGGTTGTCGATCATGCGGCTTTTAAGGCTGACCTGCACGTGCGTCGCGCGCGTCAGTTCGGCCTGGATGCCAGGGTGCGTCAGGCTTTTGAGATACGACTCCTGCTCCGCCAGGTTTTCCATCAGGCGCGCAAAATGAAAGCGCGTGGCGCCGTAACGGGTTTCGACGCTGCGTTGCAGTGACCAGTAATTGGTGAGCACCAGCAACAACGCGATGCCGATCAGCACCATCAGGCCTTTGTTGAGGCGCAATGAGCTGCGGGTGAAGGCTTCGAGGACCGCGTTGTTGTGCTTCATCAGGGGCTTCCGCAGGCGCAGGATAAATCGGCACTGGATGCAGCTTACTCCTTATTAAAGGACAAATAATCCAGGCCGGCTGCTAGTGAGATGTCGCAGGGCCATCATTGTTCAACAGCTGTTGAAATTGATCCGAAGACACCGCGTGGGAAATCAGAAAACCTTGCACCTGGTTGCAGTCGATCTTGCGCAGCAGGGCCAGTTGCTGCGGTGTCTCGACACCTTCGGCGACCACGGTGAGGCCGAGCTTGCGGCCCAGTGCGATGATGCTCGCCAACGCCTGGGCGATGCCTTCGTTGTCGTGGCTGCCCTGGACCAACGCCTGGTCGATCTTGAGTTCGGTAAACGGCGTCGACACAAGGTTCAGGTATGAGCTGTAGCCCTTGCCGAAATCATCCTGCGACAGGCCGAAACCCTTGATGCGCAGGCGGCAGGCACCGGCGTAAAAGTTGCTGATGTCTTGCGGCACCGAGCATTCCATTAACTCAAAGCAGATCAGCCCCGGAATGCCGTCGTGGTGCAGCACGAATTCGAGCAAACGGTCGGCCAAATCGTGGCTGTTAAGCAGGTGCGTGGGCAGGTTGATCGAGACCGGTATTTCATAGCCGCGCTGGCGCCAGCGCTCCTGCGCATGGATCGCCTGTTTGAGTACCAGCCATAACAAGCGCTCCTCCAGTTCGAACGCCTTGATCGCCGGCAGGAACGCACCGGGCAGCATCACCCCTTGCTCGGGGTGCATCCAGCGCACCAGTGCTTCGGCGGCGACGATACGCCCATTGTCGAGGGATTTTTTTGGCTGGAACCAGGCCTGGAATTGGCCGCTGCTCATGGCCTGCACCAATGTGTGGCGGTCGATGTCGAGGTGTTCGGGCAATGCGGGGGAGGGGTTGCGCACTTTGTGCCGGAGCTGGTCCACCAGGCTGCGCAAGGCGTCGGCGGCGACCGGTTTGGAGATCAGCCCGATCACCTCCACATCCAGGTTTTTCGCTACCAGGCTGGCCGCCATCAGCATGCGCCGCGACGCCGCGCTCATGATCGCCAGCGCCGGTTTGCAGCGCAGGCTGGCCAGGCACTGGATAAACTGCACGCCGTCCATGCCCGGCATCAACAGGTCGGTCAGCACCAAGTCGAAATCGCGCTGGCGCAGTCGCTCCAGCGCTTGTTTGCCGTCCTCGGCGGTTTCGAGCCTGAAATCCCCCAACTCACTGAGCAGGTGCTGCAGGTAGATGTGCTGCAGGGGATGGTCCTCAACAATCAAAATACTAAGGGGCTTCATGGGTGATCCGTGCATAAGGCGCCAGGGAGTTGAATAGAGCCCGCAACGCAAAGGGTTTGACCAGGCAATGGTTCATGCCCGCGGCCAGGCACAGGTCGGCCTCGCCGCGCATGGCGTTGGCGGTGGCCCCGATAATCGGCAGCGGGCAGCCTTGGCGGCGCAGTTCGCGCGCCAGTTCATAACCGTTGATGTGGGGCATGTTCACGTCCGTCAGGACCACGTCGAAATGGCCGGCGTTATACAACTGCAACGCTTCCTGACCATCGGCCGCCACCTCCACGGTGCAGCCGAGTTCTTCGAGTTGGTCGCGCAATATCAACTGATTGATGATGTTGTCTTCGGCCACCAGCAAGTGCAGGTTCAGTGTGTTCAGATCACGCTGGCGCGTTTGCTCATCGGCGCGGGCCACCCACAGCCCCTGCGCCTGGCTGACCGCCTGATGAATCGCACCGAGATGGTTGAGGTTGACGTGCCACGCAGCGTCTTGCACCTCGATGCCGTTGCAGGCCTGGCTGCTGATGTGAATCACCGGGCCTGGCCATTCGGGCACCAGCAATGGGTCGACGCTGCCGGGGTGCACTTGCAGCAGCAGATGGCTGTCCGGCAATGTCGGCAGCCCGGTCTGCGCCCTGGCGCCCCAGCGGCGCAACCAGCCGCTGATCGAATGCGCCAATTCCGGGATCGGTGACACCACATAAATGGTCTCGGCCAACAAGGCAGTCAGCGGCGGCGTGGGCGCTTCTTCCAGCGGCAAAATCAGGCTGAAACTACTGCCCAGGCCGAGTTCGCTGACCATACGAATATTGCCATTCATCAACTCTGTGAGGCGCTGGCAGATCGGCAGGCCAAGGCCAGTACCGGCGACCACATTGGTGTTGCCTTCGCTCTGGTAAAACGGCTCGAAAATCATCGGCTGGTCTTCCTGCGCGATGCCTTTGCCGGTGTCCGAGACTTGCCATAGCAGGCTGGAGCGCTCACCGTCGCGGCCGAGTACTTTGACCCGCAGCACCACGCGCCCGTAGTCGGTGAACTTGACCGCGTTGTTGAGCAGGTTATTCAGAATCTGGCGGATGCGCGTCACGTCGCCAATCAACCGTTCCGGCAGCTTGGGGTCGAAGCAGGCATACAGTTGCAAGCCCTTGCCCTGCGCGGCGGCGGCATAGCCCTGGACGATTTCGTGAACCAGGTCCAGCGGTGAGAACTCGCTCAATTCCAGCGCCAGTTGCCCGGCTTCGATTTTCGACACATCCAACACGTCGCAGATCAGTTGCAGCAAGGTCGATGACGAGCCTTCGATGGCGTGCAGGTAGTCTTTTTGCTGCGTGTCCAGTTGCGTGCGCGCGAGCAACTCCAGGGTGCCGAGCACGCCGTACAGTGGCGTGCGAATTTCATGGCTCATGGTCGCGAGGAACAAGGTTTTGGCGGCGTTGGCCGCGTCCGCCGAGTGCCGCGCTTCCTCCAGCGCCGCTTCTACCTGTTTGCGCGCGCTGATGTCGCTGAACGCGCAAAACAGCACGTCCTCGCCTTTGTAGCGGGTCGGTGCGCTGCTCAAGTAGAGGTGGCGGCCGTCAATCGTTTCAAAGTAGTCGCTGCGTTCATGCGGCTCACCGGCGAAGGCTTGCTCTATCCAGCCCGCGCGCAACGCCTCGCGCTCCGGGCCGTTGCCCAGCCACTGCTGGGCCAGGGTGTTCTCCAGCACCACTTGGCCGTCGGTGCGGCGCAGTACACACAGGGCGACTGGCGCGGTTTGGATCACGTCGCGGCCGAACGCTTCGCTTTCGATCAACGCCTGGATGCGATGGATCGAGGGCACGATAAAACGTTGGTCGACGCGGCGCATCACCAGCCAGATCAGCGCGAGGCTGAACAAGCAGAACAACAGCGAGCCGAGCAGTTGCTTCCACAACCCGTTGACCACCGCGCGCAGGTCGATGGAATACATCAGTTGCCAGTCCGAGGATTTAAGGTGCTTGCGAATCACTAAGTGGTCGGGCAGCAAGCCGTTACCGACAAAGCCGAAAAAGTTCTCTTCCCTGGGCTTGAGGCGTTGCTGCTTCAACTGTGCGTCGTCGCTGTTGGTGAACACCAGCGCGCCCTGCGAGTTAAGCATCATGAACTCGCCGGCGCTGTGGTCGCCGAGGGTTTGTGACACCTCGCGGCTTTGCATTTCCAGGCCCAGCCAGCCGGAGTCGTGGTCGCGCTCATCAAGACGGATGAAAATGTACAGGTGCGAGTGTTGCTCGGTCGTGTCGCTCAGCCACACCTCGTTCAGCGTGTTCGGGTCGCTGTGTTGCAAGGCCTTGAGACGGTTGAGCATGCACTTGGAAATCGGCAGCACTTGCGCCGTCGCGTTGTACAGGCGCTTCACCTGTGGCGTGGGGTCGGCGTTCACATAAAGCAGGTTGAGCTGCTTGTTCTTGAGGTAGTCGCGCATGCGCGTGGTCAGCCAGATGCTCCACTGGCTGCCGGGCGTATCGCCCAACTGCACGTGCAGTTCTTCGGGGGAGGGCGGGTAAATCGTGGATTGCTTGGGCACCGCGGAGAGGCTGAGGCTTTCGAGCAGCGCCTCGCGGTTGGTGAAAAACGTATGCGCTTCGGCGATCGCGCTGCTCATGTAGCCACGACGTTGGGAAATGTCGTTGTTGAAGGTCGACAGCAGGAAAGTGTAAACCCCACTGAGGATGCCGATGAGCAGCACGGTCGCAAAAATACGCAGCAGCCTTCTGGCGGCTTCGGGTCGGGAGAGGACAGGGTTGATCTGCAGCAGATAACTTTTCAATCGCATTGGCGCACTTTAAGTGTCGGCCAATGCGCGTGGCATAAGACGATCCTTAAAAGGCCGGCTATTTGTAATACATGTCCACCACCACGGCGGCGTCGAACGCGCCGGGTAGCGGCAAGGTGCGCCATTTTACGTCGGCGCGAAATTCATCCTGGCTTGTGCCGCGCCCCATCAACTCCTGCAACGTGAACCAGGTGTTGAAGGGCAGTTGCTGTTGGCTTTCGACGCGCGACAACGAGATGCCCACCGAGCTGTTGTTATCCGGCACCAACAAGCCATTGCTCACGCTGCCGCCGCCCGGCGTGGTGGCGAAGCGCGCGCTGACGGTGTAAGGCGTGTCGCAGCCTTTGTTCAGGCCCAAACTGAAGTTTGCGCTGCTGGCCACTTCACCGATCGAGGCTTTGCGCGACGGCGTGGGAAAGCTGACCGTGCTGGGGCTGATAGTCAGCTCGGGCGTGCACGGCACGAAGCGAATGCCGTTCATGCCGGTGACCACGTAGTTGAAGTTGCTGTTGGGCCGTGCGTTGAGCCCAAGCACGCCGTCGAGCTGGAACACGCGGTACGCGTTCAATGTACTGGCTTGGCCGCTGGGCGGGGTAGGGTCGTACTTCTCGATGAATACGCTGAAGTTAAGGGTGAAGCGTGCGTACTGCCAGCCCGTGCAGTTGGCGGTGCAGCCACGGTGCGAATAGAACCCGGTACTGACTTTACCGGTGCTTTGCGTAATCGGCTGGTTGTTGTAACGGATACCCACGCGAATGCCCTTGCCGATGCTGACGTTGGCCGGGTTGACGTAGAAATACACCAGCTCGTTGCCGTAGTTGTAGTCGTCCCGGCAGATCACATTGGTCGAACGTGGGCCGGATTCCCAGATGATGCTGCCGTTGGGCGCATCGGCGGCGACCGCCAATGCGGTGCCCAGCGCCTCTTGGGTGATGATCGAATCGGTGCCGTCTTCACGGCAGGCCAGCGCATGGCTGGTGGCCGGCAAGACGGCGCAGGCCCACAGCAGCATCGGCAAAAAACGTTGGGTGAGTGACATAGGTGCAAGTACCCCGCGATTGATTACTTGAGTACCGCGCTGCGGCGGGCCTGCAAGCCAATATCGTTGATTTCGGTGAAGTGAAGGGTGGTGCCGGTTGGCAACGGGCTCGGCGCGCTCAGGGTTTTGTGCTCGTAGGGTTTGAGCAGCAGGTAATCGCTGAGCGCCACGTTGTCGGTTTGCAGGTTCACCAGCGATACGTGGAACGCGCTGGGGTTGCTGACCGTGACACTGCGCCCGGCGTCGCTGCGCCACTGCAATTGCTGCACCGCCTCGGCCGAACCGCCCTTGAGCGCGGGCGGCCGATAGAACAGCTTGAGCCGTTGGCGTATCGCAAACTGCACGCTGTTGGGGTCTTCGGGCTTGAGCGGTATCTCCATGATGTTCAGCCAGAACAGCGATTCGCGATCGCTGGGCAAGCCTTCACCGGCATACAGGATGCGCAATGCGTGATGCTCCCCGGCGGCCAACTGCACCAGCGGCTCGGTGGCGGCAAACGGCACATTGCGGTCGGTGGCCGGGTCCTCGCCGGTGATCCAGGTTTGCACCACCACCTCGCGTGAGGCCTGGTTGACCACGTTGATGCTGGCTGCCTTGTCCTCGCCGAAATAGATCAGGCGCGTGCCTTCGATCTTCAGCGCCGCGCTGGCGGGCGGCGTAAGGGCCAACAGTGCGCTGGTGAGTAACAGCATTCTGAGTAGAAACAGGTGCACAGCAAAACTCCATGGGAGCGTGTGGGGACGCAGGCCATGGTAGGGCGCGGGATGCGCGAGGGCTTTCAGGCGATTCTTAAAAATCAGCCGGGGTGCCGGGGCAGCGTTTCAGAATTGCCTTAAAGGCAGGCTTCGGTGCTGACGGTAACGTGCTCGGCGTTGATTGATCGACGTGGCTGCCAACTGTCAGGTTTACCCTATGTCCAATAAAGCGTTACGCCTTCTGATTGCCGATGCAGACCTGCTGGCGCGGGTCAACATCGAAAAAATGCTCAACCAGCTGGGCTATTACCGGATCGCCCCGTTGAGTACGTTCGACCAATTGCAGGCGTTGACGAAGGCGGGAAGCGTGGCATTCGACCTGTTGATCATCAACACCGCGCTGGTGCCCTCGCGGCAGGTCAACCTGTTGAAGTTTTGCCATGACAACCCGTTGATTCGCCACACGCTGATCTATGACGGGCGCTGCGCGCAGCGTTCACGGGCGTCGGTGTTGGTCAGCCAAACCTTGCACCTGTCGTTGGCGCAATCGCCGGACCTCAACTCGCTGCGCCGTTGCATGGAAATCGTCGACCCGACGCACAGTGCACCGGTGGTCGAGCGGCCGACCTTGCGCGCTGTCGACACGCGTGTTCAGCCACGTTCGGCAACGCCGCGTGCGAACTACCACGGCGACCCGGCGGTGGTGGCCTGCGCGGTCGGTTTGTCGCCCAAACGCTGATCAAACCGGCAAGCTGAGGCGTACCGGCACCGACTTGGCCGCCGGCACCTTGCTGCGTTCGGCGTGGTGCCACAGCGGCACCAGCGGGTTGCATTCAGGGTAATACGCCGCCGCGCAGCCTTCGGGAATGTCGTAAGCGACAATTTCCAGTGGCCCGACCTGACGCTTCACCGCAGGCTCTATCGCGGTGGTCAGCATCACCCCTTGACCATTCGCAAAACCCAGCCGCGCGATGTCATTGCAGTGCATGAAGATCACTTCGCGGGTGCCGCTGATGCCGCGAAAACGGTCCTCGTAGCCATAAATCGTGGTGTTGAATTGGTCGTTGCTGCGCAGCGTCATCAGTTGCAGCACGTCGCGCGGCGCTGTTTTTGCATTCGCCTCGACATTCACGTCATCGTCTTCATTCAGCGTGCTTGGCAGCACAAACTGCGCCTTGCCGCTGTCGGTCAGCCATTCGCGCTGGGCCACGGCAATCGGGCGGTGGAAACCTCCGGGCTCGGCCATGCGCGTTTCCATGTCGTGGAAGATCTTCGGGTAAATCGTCGCGATGGCGCTGCGTACCCGCGAGTAGTCCTCGCTCCAGCCTTGCCAGTCAATCGTGCAGCCCGCGCCGAGCGTGGCTTGAGCCAAGCCGGCGACAATGCTGGTTTCTGCGCGCAAGTGCGGGCTGGCCGGTTCCGCACTGCCGTGCCAACCGTGGATGCAACCGGTGCTGTCTTCGGTGGCCCAGGTTTGTTCGACGCCGTTCTGACGGTCGATCTCGATGTGCCCAAGGCATGGCAACAGCCATTGGTTTTGGGTCGCCAGCAAGTGCGTGCGATTGAGCTTGGTCGCGATCTGCACGTTAAATTGCAGCGCCTGCCAGGCCGGTTCCATGCGCGAAGTGTCGGGAATCGCCCGCAGGAAGTTGCCGCCCAAGCCGATGAAACCTTGCACCCGCCCTGCCAAAATGCCTTCGCAGGCGTCTACCGTGCACAGCCCCGTTTGCTCCGGGACCTTGAAACCGAAGTGCTGCTCGATCAATTGCACCGGGACTTTTTTCGGGTCTTCGGTGATCCCGACGGTGCGCTGGCCCTGCACATTCGAATGGCCGCGCACCGGGCAGATGCCCGCGCCGGACTTGCCGAAATTGCCGCGCATCAACAACAGGTTCACCAGCATCTGCACGTTCTGCACGCCATGCCGATGTTGGGTCAGGCCCATGCCATAGACCATCATCACCCGGTGGCTGCGCGCATACACCTGCGCCGCCGCTTCGAGGGCACTGCGGCTGAGGCCGGATTGGCGCTCGATGCGCGGCCACGCGCAAGCACGCGCCAGCGCCGCGAACGGTTCAAAACCTTTGGTATGTTGCGCAATAAACGCATGATCAAGCACTGCGGCGCGCCCCTCGCGTTGCGCCTGGTCGTCCATCTCCAGCAACACCTTGGCCATGCCGAGCAGGGCGGCGCTGTCGCCGCCGATAGCGACCTGGTGATACTGGGTGCTGATCACGGTTGATTGCGGGGTGAGCATTTCGACCGGCGATTGCGGGTTGACGAAGCGCTCCAGCCCACGCTCGCGCAGCGGGTTGAAAGTGATGATCGGTACATCACGTTTACGCGCCTCTTGCAGCGGGTGCAGCATGCGCGGGGCGTTACTGCCGACGTTCTGGCCGAAGAAAAACAGGCAGTCGGTGTGTTCAAAATCCTCTAGCGTCACCGTGCCGACCGGTATCCCGATGCTTTCCTGCAACCCCACCGACGTGCTTTCGTGGCACATGTTCGAACTGTCGGGCAGGTTGTTGGTGCCGTAGGCGCGCGCGAACAGTTGGTACATGAACGAGGTTTCCAGCGACGCGCGCCCCGACGCGTAAAACACCACACTGTCGGGTGGCAGGCTGCGCAATTGCGCACCGATTTCGCGGTAAGCCTCTTCCCACGACGTCTCGCGGTAGCGGTCACTGGCCGCGTCGTACCGCAGCGGATGGGTCAGCCGCCCGTGCTGTTCCAGCGCATAGTCAGACCAGCCGCGCAGTTGCGTCAGCGTGTGCTCGGCGAAGAACGCCGGCGAGGTCTTCAGCGCGGTCAACTCCCACGCCGTGGCCTTGGCGCCGTTCTCGCAAAACTCCAGCGCGTGCGGCTTGCCAGGCTTGGCCCACGCGCAGCTGACACAGGCAAAACCGTCCGGTTTGTTCTGTTTGAACAGCGCTTTGGCCGCTTTGCCGAAGGCCTGTTCACGCCAAAGAATTCTCATCACTGATTGTGCGGAACCCCAGCCGCCAGCCGCGTGGGTGTAGGGCTGAAAGTGTTTTTTTGGATAGATGAGCATGGCTGCACCTGAAAGCGTTATCGGTGGGGGATAACGCTACGACGAGTGCGGTGGGCAAAAGGTTCGAGCCAGGTTCCGGGCGGCAGGCTGACCGCTCGTCCGGCGGGCCTGTGGATTTGTTGAACGTCCGTTTATTCGCCCCGGCCATATCCATCACGGCGGCTGAGTTTTCTTATCAATGCCTGCCAATAAAAAAATAGCCTGTCGTGAATAGCATGCCGAGCGGAGAGACACCTGATGAACGACCTACCTGCAGTTAGCCCAGCCATTCAGCCTTTGCCCTTTGAGCCTTCATTCGAACAGATCCCTGAGGATGAAGCGCAGACCAGCAAGGAGTTGGCCGAAACGCTTCGCGGCATCATGCAAACCACTTTTGAAGACAGTGGGCATGCCACACGCAGCGTGCACGCGAAAGCCCATGGTCTGTTGCGTGGGCACATCACGGTGCTCGACAACCTGCCCGCCGCCCTGGCGCAAGGCGCGTTCGCCAAACCAGTGAAGCTGCCGGTGTTTATGCGCTTTTCGACCAACCCTGGCGACGTGCTCGATGACAAGGTTTCCACGCCCCGTGGGCTGGCGGTGAAAATCGTCGGCGTAGACGGTCCACGGCTACCCGGCAGCGACGGTGAGGTGACTCAGGATTTCGTCATGCAAAACGCCAAGGCCTTTACCGCCGCGACGCCCAAGGCGTTTTTGAAAACCCTGAAGCTGTTGGCGAAGACCACCGACAAGGCTCCCGGCATGAAAAAAGCCCTGTCGGCGGTGCTGCGGGGTGTGGAAGCGACGATTGAATCGCTGGGCGGCGAAAGCGGCACCCTGAAGAGCCTCGGTGGCCACCCGCAAACGCATATCCTCGGCGAAAGTTTTTCCAGCGTGGTGCCGGTGCTCTACGGCCCGTACTACGCCAAAGTGGCGGTGGTGCCGGTGTCTTCGAACCTGACCGCGCTGACTGATTTGCACGTGGACTTCGGCGACAACCCGAACGGCCTGCGCGCCGCAGTCGAAGCCTACTTTGCGCAGAGCGGCGGCACCTGGGAGGTGCGCGTGCAGTTGGCCACCGACCTCGACAAAATGCCGATTGAGGATGCCTCGGTGCAATGGCCTGAAGACCTCAGCCCGTATGTCACCGTAGCGCGTATCGAGCTTGAGCCGCAGGCGGCCTGGAGCCCTGAAAACGTGCAGAAAATTGACGATGGCATGGCGTTCAGCCCGTGGCACGGGCTGGCCGCGCATCGCCCATTGGGGGGTGTGATGCGCGTGCGCAAGCCTTCCTACGAGATGTCGTCGGGGTTCCGCGCCGAGCACAACGGCTGCCCGATGCATGAACCGCGACTGGCGCAGGATGCCGGGCCGTCAATCACGCCATAACGGCAGGTTCTCGTCAGTCAGCGTCCAGTGCGGCTGGCGGGGTTTGAGGCAGACCCCGCGACCCAGCGCTCGTGGCTGGCGTGGTCGAGCCAATACGCATCTCCCTTGAGCACTGAGTGCCCCAAAGCGGTCAGTGCCAACCCGCGACGAGGCCAGGGTTGCGCGGTGTCGGCTTCGCTGAGCAACGGCTGCTCGCCATCGATCAACGGCCGCAGCAACGCGTGAAACATCATGTCCCCGAGGAACGGCAGCGGCTCCCGCTTGCCTATCAACTCCGCAAAGACCCTGCCGAACGGCACCGCGCCCACTTCGGCGATGTAGCTCAGGGCCAAGCGTTCGGTCAGCGACAATCCATCCTGGCTGCCCGGCAATTCCTGTAACTGTCGGCGTAAAGCCCGCGCCATCAACGGCAGCGCCGTGTGTGTGCCGTGGGCCAACTGCCAAAGCTTCACCGGCGAACTGTCGCAGTAGGCCGCCCACGCTTGTTTGGCCAGATTTACCGCTTGGTCATCGATAAAGCGTCGCTGCGGCCATAACCACGCCAGCACGTCGGGCGCCAATTGGCCGATGCCGACAAAACGTTCAACACCCGGAACATGATCGACCTCGATCAGCTCAAGCGTGTTCGGTGCATGTTCAAGACCTGCCAACGCGCGGATCAGAAATAACTGGTCATAAGCATCCGCTTCGCACCACAGCACGCTGTGAGCGGCGCTGGCGAGGGTTTGCAGCCGGTCGTATTCATCGTCAACGCGATGCGCTACCTCGCTGTGGTCGATGGCAAAGGCCTGGCTGATAAATGCGCTGCGCACTGCGCGGAATTCCTCGCGGGGCAGGGTGCGAACCGGGCCCATGCACAGTGGATCGCTGAGCATCTGAAACTGCCCCTTGAACCCCGCCAACTTAAGGCTGTGGGCAATGTCGTTGCCGCAGCGCCAGTGGCAGGTGCGCGCTTCGTCGCTGGCGGCGAAATCGGGGTGGCGGGCGGCGAAGTCGATGGCGTCGACGTGCGCTTTAAGCTTGGGCCAACTGCTGAAGCCGAGTTGTTTGGCGATCTGCCATTGGGCCTGCGACAAGGTGGCGGCGGGGTCCTGGCTTTTCAGGCGCGGCAAGAGTTCCTTGGCGCGTTTGCGCTGCTGCTCCAGGTTGAGGCGGCCATCGGTAGTGGAGGCTGAAGGATGTTGCGACATACGATCTCCTTGCACAGACCTTTTCCGCTTAAAGGTTGGGAGTCGTAGAAATGAGGTGAAGCGTGATTGTCTTGGGCGCAGCCCTTTCCGCGGAAGGTGGCGTAGAGAGCGCCAGGCGGCAAATATAAGGCACTGCGGCGGCGGATTGCAACGGGGTTGCGCGCATCGAACAGTGTGGGGCGAGCCTCGCGAAAGGCTCGGCCCCACTGCCGCCCGAGTGCTGGCGTTTACAAAATGCTTAACGGGTAGCTAATGATCACGCGATGTTCATCGCTGTCGCGTTGGGTGGTCACTTCCGTGCGCAACGAGGCGTGGCGCAAGGCAATGCTCAGGTTCTTCAACGGGCCTTGCTGGATCACATAGCTGACCGTGAGGTTGCGTTCCCATTCGCTTTTGTCGCCGGTGGGCGTGCGTATGTTCGAGCCGCTTTCGTACATGCCGAGGAAGCTCAGGCCGGGTACGCCGACCGTGGCAAAGTCATAGCCGTAACGCACCTGCCAAGTGGTTTCGCCGGCGCGCTGGAATTTGCCGATCATCGACTCGGTCATAAAGTACGCCGTGGAACCGTCACCCTGGTTCAGCCACACCGCGTCGCTGTCGCCGCTGACTTGTTGCAGGCCGGCAGACAGTGTGTGGCCGTTGATCAAATACGTGAACTGGGCACTGCTCAGGCGGCTGTCGACTTTGCCTTTGGTCACGCCGTTGCCGTAGTAGCCAAAGGTGTAGAAGGCCGGGTCGTTGCTGTTGGCGCCATCGGAACGGTTGTCGAAGTGCCGCAGGTCGGTGCGCAGGGTGCCGGGGCCGATCTGCCAGTCGTATTTCAGGCCGAGGAAGTGCTGTTTGTAGAAGTCCTGAAGGTTGCCGTAGTAGTACTGCAAGGTCAGGTCTTTTGTCGCTTTGTAGTCGACCCCGCCGTAATAGAACTTGTTGACGAATTCACCGGTGACGGCATTGTTGGCGCCCGGAATCGACATGCCCATTTGGTTGCTTGAGCCGCGACCTTTTACGTGTTCCAACTGGCCGAGGGTGAAGGTGAAATGGTCGAGGTCTTTGGATTGCACCTGGCCCCCGTTGAACGTCTGTTGCAGCATGCGATCGGTGGCCATCACGACCGGCAGCATCGGCACCAGGGTGCCGTATTTCAGCTCGGTTTTGGCGAACCTGGCCTTGGCGGTCATGCCCAGGCTGCCGAACTCATCCACCGCGCGGCCATCGGAGCCAGTGGGGAACACGTTGCCATTGAACGCGGTGTGTTGCGGGTTGTAGTGGCGACCTTTGCCGGAGTCCAGGCGCACACCGAACATGCCGATAGCGTCGACGCCGAAACCTACCGCGCCTTGGGTGTAACCCGACTCGAAGTTGGCGATAAAGCCCTGGCCCCATTCCTGGGTGTAGTTAGGGTCTGCTGCGCCGCTGCGGTTGTCGGCATTACTGAAGAAGTTGCGGGCCAGCACATTCAGCTTGCTGTCTTCTACCAGGCCTGCCGCATAGCCTTGTTGGGCGATGAGCAGGCCGCAGAGGCCGGCCAAAACGGTGGGTGCGCGATTGAAAAGCTCCATCGGAGTGATCCCCATGTGTGATTAGTGTTTTTTGAGGGCAGTCAAAAGCGGCAGTGGTGTTTCTAGTTTTTTTCAGGAGACCGGCAGTCGCACCGGCGGCAAGCGGTACAGAATGAACAGCGCCAGCACGCCAATTGCGGCGCACAGCAACAGGCCGACACCCACCGACTGGGCCAGCGCGTCACGCGCCAGGTTCAGCCAGGGTGAAGGCTCCAGGGTGGCGTGCAGCAACACTTGCGGGTCGGCATACAGCGCCAGGCCTTCAGCGTTGCCCGCCGCGAGAAACACCCGCTGCAAGTTGCTGCTGTAGAGCAGGTTAACCAGCACACCCATGCCCGCCGTGCCGAGCAAGCCGCCGACCAATCGCAGCGATTGGGTCAGCGCCGTGGCGATACCGAGGAACTGGCGCTCGGCCAGGGTTTGCGTGAACACCGTGAGGTTCAGCAAGATAAATCCCAGGCCCAGACCCGCCAGCAAAATCAAACCGAGCAACAGGTTGAACGAGGCCCCACGCCCGACCAGCGCCAAACCTAGGCACGCCAGCAGCAGCGCGACAAAACCCGCCAGCGGCAAATGGTTGGGGTTGCGCAACCGTGTGACCACGCGGCTGTTAATGATGGCGCCAAGCGTGATGCTCAACGCCAGCGGCGTGATCAGCAGGCCGGCGTCCTGCGGCGAGTAGCCATAGGCGCCTTGCAGCAATAGCGGCAAGTAGAACAACAGCGAAAACATGATCGCGCCGGCGGCCATCGACAGCACAAACAGCAGCCGCATGCTCGGCAAACTGAACAGCGCAACCGGCAGCAGCGCATGCGCGAAGCGCCGTTCCCAGTGCCACAACGCGATGATCGCGGCAATGCAGGCGAGCCCCAAACTCGCGCTCATGGCCAGGCTCGAATGCCCCAGCCATTCCACAAACAGTTGCAGACTGCCCAGCGCCAGCGCGATCAACAGCGCGCCGGGCCAGTCCAGGCGAATGCCGCTGCGCTGTTGCGGGCGATACCAGGGCAGGTAACGCCAGGCGATCAACAAGGCCAGGCAACCCAACGGCAGGTTGATGTAAAACACCGAACGCCAGCCGTAAACGCCGGTGAGGTAGCCGCCCAGCCCGGGGCCTATCGCATTGACCACACTGAACATCGCACTCAACAACATTTGCCAGCGCAGGCGTTGGCGGGTATCGGGAAACAGTTCGGGGATGCAGGCGAACGCGGTGCCGATCAACATGCCGCCGCCCACGCCCTGCAGCGCGCGGCCGAGCACCAATACCAGCATGTCGTTGGCCACCGCGCAGGCCAGCGAGGCCAGGGTAAAAATCAGCGTGGCGGCCAGCACGAAGGGCTTGCGCCCGTAGTAATCGCCCAGCCGCCCGAAAATCGGAATGGTCACAATGGATGCCAACAGATAACCGGTGGCGACCCACGCATAGAGTTCAAAGCCATGCAGTTCAGCAACAATGCTCGGCAAAGCGTTGCCGATCACGGTCTGGTCCAGCGCCGAGAGCATCAGCACCAGCGAGATGCCGAGCATGGCCAGCAAGGCTTGCTTGAAACTCAGGGGAGGGTGGGCCGCCACGCTCATCGTCGGTCCTCAGCGCAACGCAGCAACGGCAGCTTTGATGCGCGCGCAGCCTTGGTCGAGGGTGCTGATGTCGGTCGCAATCGACATGCGAAAAAACGGTGCCAGGCCATACGCGGTGCCCGCGACCACCGCCACGCCCTGGCTTTCCAGCAGGTACATGACCACCTCGCTGTCGCTGTGCAGCGTGGTGCCGTCGGGTGTGGTTTTACCCAGCAGGCCGGCGCAATTTACATACAGGTAAAACGCGCCGTCCGGCTTGCGGCAGCTCAGCCCCTCGATGGCGTTAAGCAGCTCCAGGCAACGGTCGCGGCGTTGCTGGTAAACCACCACGCTGTGCTTGACGAAGTGCTGGTCGCCGTTGAGCGCCTCGACCGCTGCGGCCTGGCTGATCGAGCAGGCATTGCTGGTGGACTGCGATTGCAGGGTGGCCATGGCACCGATCAGGTCGGCGGGGCCGGCGGCGTAACCGATGCGCCAGCCGGTCATGGCATAGGTTTTGGACACGCCGTTAACCAACAGCGTGCGCGCGCTCAAAGCCGGTTCGATGGCCAGGATATGCGGGTTGTCGAGGCCGTCGAAACGGATGTGCTCGTAGATGTCATCGGTCATCAACAGCACCTGCGGGTAGTCCAGCAACACGTCGGCGAGGGCACGTAATTCGCTGTGGCTATAGCTGGCGCCGGTGGGGTTGCTCGGTGAATTAAGCAGCAGCCAGCGGGTGCGTTCGGTGATTGCTGCGCGCAGTTGCGCAGGCGTCAGCTTGAAGCCGTTGTGCTCGGGGCAGGCGAGAGTCACCGGCTCGCCTTCGCAGGCCAGCACCATGTCCGGGTACGACACCCAGTACGGCGCCGGTATCAGTACTTCATCGCCCGCGCCGAGGGTGGCGGCGAAGGCATTGAAGATTGCGCTCTTGGCGCCGCTGGTGACCAGCACATGCTGCGCGCTGTAGGTCAGGCCGTTTTCGCGCGCCAGTTTGTCGACAATCGCCTGGCGCAGTTCCGGTGTGCCGGCGTTCTGCGTGTAGCGGGTTTCACCGCGTTCGATGGCGGCGTTGGCGGCCTGGCGAATATTCGGTGGGGTATCGAAGTCCGGCTCGCCGACCACCAGGTTAATGATGGACTGGCCTTGGCGACGCAGCTCGTTGGCGCGGTCGGACGCGGCGCTGCTGGGCGATGGTTTGATGCGTTGCACACGGGCGGCGATGCGGGAGGCGGTCACGGGCGTTCCTCGTTGATGGCGTTGACGGGGCCACAGTACGAGGCGCGGGGGAGGCGGCGATAAGACGAGATCGTTCTGGTTTGATAGGAACTGCTTATGGCTGGCTGCGCACCAAACAAGTGCGCCCAGCCCCGCGTGCTCCGGGCGGGTGCCTTGAGGGGTGGATGTGCGTCAGCCATAGCGAAGCCTTATGGCTGTGGCCTGGGTTTTGCAATCACTTGGGCACGCCTGCCGAATTTTTGATGGAGTGGTTAAAGCAGATCAAAAGCGCTTTTGTGGGAGCGGGCTTGGTCGCGATTGCGGTGTATCAGATAAGTATTTTTCAACTGACACACCGAATCGCGAGCAAGCCCGCTCCCACAGTGTTGACCGAGTTCGGCTTGGGGGGTTGGTAAACCCAATAACGGGTAAGTACCCAATCCAGCAGACACCCCTATGACGCGCAACAGCGCGGCATCAAACCCCCACTCATCCTTACAAGAGCACCGCCCACTTGAACCTGCGTCGATTGAAGTATTTCGTAAAGTTGGTCGACATCGGCAGCATGACCCAAGCCGCCGATGTGCTGCATGTGGCGCAACCGGCGTTAAGCCAGCAACTGGCAACCCTGGAAGCCGAGCTGCAACAACAACTGCTGATTCGCACCAAGCGCGGCGTCACGCCCACCGAGGCGGGCAAGGTGTTGTATGGGCATGCGCAAATCATCCTGCGCCAGTGCGAACAGGCCCAGAGCGACATCAACGCCACCGGCCAGGCGTTGTCCGGGCAGGTCTCGGTCGGGCTCGCACCGGGCACCGCCGCGTCGGCGTTGTCGCTGCCGCTGTTGCGCACGGTGCGCGAGCGGCACCCCGGCATCCTGCTCTACCTCAATGAAAACTTCGGCACCACGCTGAGTGAGCTGATCATGAACGGGCGCATGGACATGGCCGTGCTCTACGGCGGGCGCGAAGTGCATGGCTTGAGTTTCGTCTCGCTGTTGCGCGAGCCGCTGTACCTGGTGAGTGCCGACCCTGCGATTGCAACGCGTGATGACATCCCGCTGGCCGAGTTGGCCGACATGGACATGCTGCTGCCGCGCCCCTACAACGTCATGCGCCGCCTGGTCGATGAGGCCTTTCTGCGCATCGGCCTGGGCGCGCGGGTGGTGGCCGAGATCGAGTCGTCGACCACGCTCACGGCAGCTGTGGCCGACCACTTCGGCTCGACCATCCTGCCGGAGTCGTCGGCGCGGGTGATGGTGGCTGCCACCTCGGTGCACATGTGCCGCATTGTCCAGCCCGAGGTAGAAGCACCGCTGGCGCTGTGCTTGTCCGGGCACTTGCCGTTGTCGGTGCCGGCGCAGGCGGTCAAGGCGATCCTGCTGGAATTGGTCGCGCAGATGCGTGGCAGCTTGATCTGAGGGGTCATAAGGTCGGCTTATCACCCCAAAGCCAAAGCGTCTTGGCTGCTTTTCGAGGGGCTCGGTAGATTGGGCCTATCCACTCAAGACACGCTCGACAGGCAGGGGCCGTACATGGATTCAGCACGTATCAAGGGGTTGATGGATTTGCTCGCCGAATCCGATCTGCTGGAACTGAGCCTCACCGAAGGCGACACCACGCTGCGGCTGTTCAAGCAGCCGGGGCAGGGCGTTATCAGCGCAGCGCCCAGCGTGAGCGCAGCGCCGCCACCCGCGGTAGCACCCGCAGCCCCCAGCGCTGTGGAAATCAAGGCCAGCCTCTACGGCGTGCTGCACCTGACGCCCGCTGTCGGCGAAGCGCCCTTCGTGAGCGTTGGGCAAGCCATTGAGGCGGGCCAGACCGTGGCGGTGATCGAGGCGATGAAGATGTTCCACCCGGTCAAGGCCAAGGTCGCCGGCAACGTCCTCGCGGTGCTGGCGCAGGCCGGGGTTGAAGTTGAAGCCGGCCAGGCCTTGTTTCGACTCGGTTAACCCCCACGCGTATTGGTTATTCAGGTGACTACAATGTTCGATAAAGTGCTGATCGCCAACCGTGGCGAAATCGCCCTGCGCATTCAGCGTGCCTGCCATGGCCTGGGCATCAAGACCGTGGCCGTGCACTCCGAGGCCGACCGCCACGCGCAGTATGTGCAAAACGCCGACGAGTCGCTGTGCATCGGCCCCGCCGCACCCGGCCTGAGCTACCTGAACCAGACGGCGTTGCTGTTTGCCGCGAAGGTCAGCGGCGCGCAGGCGATTCATCCGGGTTACGGGTTTCTCTCGGAAAACGCCGGGTTTGCCGAGCGCATTGAAGCCGCGGGCCTGACGTTTATCGGCCCAAGCGCTGCCTGCATTCGCACCATGGGCGACAAAGTCGCTGCCAAGCGCGCCATGCGTGAAGCCGGTGTGCCGTGCGTGCCGGGGCCGGATTCAAGCATGCCGGGCGACGATGCGAGCATCCTCGCAATTGCCGCTGAAATCGGCTACCCGGTGATCGTCAAGGCGGCGGGTGGCGGCGGCGGTCGCGGCATGCGCGTGGTGCACGAAGCGGCCGACTTGCTCGCCGCCATCGGCCTGACGCGTGAAGAAGCGCGCCTGGCGTTTGGCAACCCGCAGCTGTATATCGAGAAATTCCTCGGCCACCCACGGCACGTGGAAATCCAGGTGCTGTGCGATGCCCATGGCCATGCGATCTGGCTGGGTTGCCGTGATTGCTCGCTGCAACGCCGGCACCAGAAAGTGCTGGAAGAAGCCCCTGCACCGGGTATTGATCCGGCGCTGATCGCCAAGGTCGGCGAACGCTGCGCCCAAGCGTGTCGGCAGATCGGCTATCGCGGCGTGGGCACCTTTGAGTTTCTGTTTGAGAACGGCGAGTTCTTTTTTATCGAGATGAATACGCGCCTGCAGGTGGAACACCCGGTCACGGAGATGACCACCGGCATCGATATTGTTCAGCAACAACTGCGCATGGCGCGTGGTGAGGTGCTGAGCCTGCGCCAGCAGGATGTGCAGCTTAACGGGCACTCGCTGGAGTGCCGCATCAACGCCGAAGACCCGAGCACCTTTATGCCGACACCGGGCCTTATCCAGCGCTGGGAAGTGCCGGGCGGCTTTGGCGTGCGCGTTGATTCGCATGTCACTACCGGCTATCGCGTGCCGCCGTATTACGACTCGATGGTGGCCAAAGTCATCACGCATGGCGCCACGCGTGAAGAAGCCATGGCACGCATGCGCCTGGCCCTGAGCGAAATGCGTGTGGAGGGCATCAGCACCAATATCGCGCTGCACCGCGACATTCTTGACGACCCGGCCTTCTGCGCCGGCGGTGTCGACATTCATCATCTGGAGCGCTGGTTACAGCAAAGGAGTCCAACATGAGCACTGCCGATCGGCACGCTGGCCCGACCATCAGCCTGTTGGGCTCCAGCGCCTTGCTGTTCGAAGCACCGGGCGAACTCGACCTGGCCCCGCAACAGCGCATCTGGAGCCTGGCTTTGCTGGCCGGCGAATGGCCGGAAATTCGTGAAGCCGTCCCCGGCATGAATAACTTGATGCTGACGTTTCTCACGCCGCCGCGCGAGCTGGACGCACTGTGCGACCGCCTCTTGCAGGCGTGGGAACACAGCCAGCCGCTGCCGCTGCAAGGGCGTATCGTCGAGCTGCCGGTGGTGTATGGCGGCGAGTTCGGCCCGCACATGGCCGATGTGGTCGCCCACACCGGGCTGAACATCGAGACCATTGCCAACCTGCATTGCGAACCGTTGTACCCGGTTTACGCACTCGGCAGCCACCCCGGTTACTGCTACCTCGGCGGCATGGACCCACGCCTGGCCACGCCGCGCCGCCAAGTGCCGGTGCTGAATATCGGCGCCGGTTCGGTGTCGATTGGCGGCGTACAAACCGGCGTGTCTGCGTCGGCAGGCCCGAGTGGCTGGAACACCATCGGGCGTACCGAAATGGCTTTTTTTGACCCCGCCCAAACCCCGCCAGCCATCCTGCGGCCAGGCGATTTCCTGCGCTTGCGCATCGAGAGGATCATTCGATGATCGAGATTCTATCGGCCACCGCCCTGGCCACTGTGCAGGACTTCGGCCGTTTCGGCAGCCTGGGTTACGGCGTGGGTACTTCGGGTGCGATGGACCCGTTGGCGCTGGCCTTGGGCAATGTGTTATTGGCAAACCCCGAAGACGCCGCCGCAATTGAAATACCGCTGTTTCCGTTCGACGTGGGGCTGCTGCAGGACTGCGCGTTCGCCGTGACCGGCGCCGTGTGCGACGCCACCCTCGACGGCCAGCCGTTGCTGCCGAACTGGGTGTATCAGGGCCTCGAAGGTCAGGTGTTGAGCCTCGGTTACCCCACGTCCGGTAGCCGCGCTTACCTGTGCCTGGCTGGAGGCGTGGATGTGCCGATGGTACTCGGCTCCCGCAGCACGCAACTGCGCGGCGAGTTTGGTGGCCTGGACGGCCGCGCGCTGCAGCAAGGTGATCGGCTGGCGGCGTTACGCCCTGGCATCAGCCCATTGGCGTTGGACTTTGGGGTGTTGGCACCCAGCCTGGCGCTGCCCTTGCAGGTGGATGGAGTGCCCGCCATGCGCGTTCTGCCAGCCGCTGAATATGAACGTTTTCAGCCCGCCTCACGTGCAGCCTTTTGGGCCGGTGAGTGGAAGATCACCACCCAGAGCAATCGCTACGGCTACCGGCTGCAGGGCGAGCCGTTGCTGCCTGTAACGCCCATGGAAATTCGTTCGCACGGCATCGTGCCGGGCGTTATCCAGGTGCCGCACGGTGGCCAGCCGATTATCCAGATGCGCGACGCCCAACCCAGCGGCGGTTACCCCAAGTTCGGCAGCGTGATCGAGGCCGACCTGTGGCGGCTGGGCCAGGCGCCCATCGGCAGCAACGTGCGCTTTGTCGAGTGCAGCTACGGTGAAGCCGTCGAGGCGCTGCAAACCAATCGCCGTTACCTGCGCGAAGTCAGCCGCCTGGTGGGCCTGCACCGTGAGGGAGTTAACGCATGAATATCGACGAAATTCGCCAACTGGCGCTGTGGCTCAAGGAACACCATTTGGCCGGCGCCGAGCTGAGCCGACCGGGCGTGCACCTGGCGCTCAAACGCAGCGTTTCGGCCGAAAGCAGCTGGGTGGTGGCGCCTGCGCCCGTTGCGATTGAACCCGACGTGCTGCGAACCACCGGCCTTGGCCGTTTGCTGCTGACTCATCCGCAACTCAGCGAACCGTGGGTGGCCGTGGGTGACCACCTCAAGGCTGGTCAACTGGTCGCACTGTTGCAAGTGGGCGAGTTGCTGTTGCCACAGCGCAGCCCTTACGCGGCGCGGGTTCTGGATGTACGCGTGCCGTGTGGCAGCACAGTGGGTTATGGCGAAGCCTTTATGGGCCTGGAGCGTCAGCCATGAAAATTGATTTGAACGCCGACCTCGGCGAGGGCTTTGGCCCGTGGCGCATGGGCGAAGACGAAGCGCTGATCAGTCTGGTTTCGTCCGCCAACGTCGCCTGCGGTTTCCACGCCGGCGACCCCTTGATCATGCACAACACGGTGCGCCTGGCCAAAGCCTGTGGCATTGATGTGGGCGCGCATGTCGGCTTCCCGGACCTGGTGGGCTTCGGCCGTCGGCAGATGAACATCGAGATCAAGGAATTGGTCGCCTGTGTGATTTACCAACTGGGTGCGCTGGCGGGCATCGCAGCGGTCAACGGCCATCGCATGACCCACATGAGTTTCCACGGCGCGCTGGGCAATATGGCCGCTGCCGATGCCGCGCTGGCCGAGCCGTTGGTGCGCGCGGTGGCGGCGTTTGACCCCAGGCTGATCATCAGCTCTTCAAGCAGCCGTGCCATCGAGGGCGCGGCGGATAAATGCGGCTTGCGCGTGGCGACCACGTTTCTCGCCGACCGCGCCTATGACGATGACTGCTTGCTGGTGCCGCGCTCGGTCGAAGGCTCGGTGATCAAGCAACCCGCGGCGGTGCTGCGCCGGGTGCGGCAGTTGCTGGAGGAGGGCAGCGTGACGGCCCTCAGCGGCAAGCTGCTGAAGGTGCCGGCCCAGTCGATTCTGCTGCACGGCGACACCCCCGGCGCGGTCGAACTGGCGCGCACCATTCGCCAGGAAATCGAGCAACTGGGCGGGCAGATTACGCCGATTTCCGAGCTCTTAGCCGCGTCATAAGCAGGCCTTATCGCCACACAACCATTGCGTCTTGGTCCAGCGCCTGAAGGCTGGATACAGTCGAACCATCACCCGTAGCACAAGGATTTCTCCATGCCATTTTCCGACTACAAAACCGCGCTGGTCACCGGGGCCTCCTCCGGCATCGGCGCCGCCGTCGTCGAACGTCTGTGCCAGGAAGGCGTGCAGGTGCATGCGCTGGCCCGCAGCGCCGACAAGTTGCAGGCACTCGCGGCCAAAACCGGCTGCATCGCCCACGCGATTGACGTAACCGACCTGGCGGGCCTGACCCGGCTGTTCGCCGAACAGCGCTTCGACATCCTGGTCAACAACGCCGGTGTCGACAAACCAGGTTCGTTGCTCAAGGCCGACGCCGCCGGTATCGACCTGCTGATCGACGTCAACCTGCGCGCCGTGCTGCACCTGGCGCGCCTGGCCTTGCCGGGCATGGTCGAGCGCGACTGTGGGCACATCATCAACATCAGCTCGATTGCAGCGGCCTACAACTTCGGCGGCAACTCCACCTATCACGCGACCAAGGCGGCGGTGAGCATGCTCTCGCGCCAGTTGCGCATTGATGCGTTCGGCAAGCGCGTGCGGGTCACCGAGATCTGCCCCGGGCGTGTCGCCACGGATATTTTCGCGCATGTGCACGGCGATTCCGAAGAGACCTACAAGCGCTTCGTCGAAGGGTTTGAATTACCGCAGGCCGAAGACATCGCCAACGCCATCGCCTTTGCGATTGCCGCACCGATTGCCGTCAACATCGGTCACATGGAAATCACCCCGACCTTGCAGGTGCCGGGCGGGCTTTCCACCGCACGGCCACAGGACTACCAGGGCTGACTACCCGCCGCTTTAAAAGAACGGATTGATCCGTCAGCGCTGCACCCCCGCCACGGCCACGCCGGGTGATTTTATTTTCTGCCCTAGCCCAATGCCGATAGGGATTGACCATGAAGCAAGACTTCGATTTGGCCGCGATCATGCAGGGCGAATATGCCGAGCTGATCGTCAAGGGCATCGAAATGACCTTGCAGCTGGCGTTGTTCGCTTGGCTGCTGGCGATGGTGCTGGCGCTGACACTGGTGACGGTGCGCCTGACCGGCAATAAACTCGCCGACCGCCTGGTGGCGGGGTACGTGTCCTACCACCGCAATGTGCCGACCCTTGTGCAATTGATGCTGTGGTACTTCGGCGTGCCGACGCTGCTCAGCGAGTCTGCGCAGTTGTGGTTGGCCAACCACAACACTGAATACCTGTTCTCGGTGATTGCCTTGGGGCTGTGCCAGGGCGCGTATTTCTGTGAAGACATTCGCAGCGGCCTGCGCGCGATTCCCGCCGGGCAGACCGAAGCGTCAAGGGCGTTGGGCCTTGGTTACGTGCGCTCGATGCGCTACGTGATCCTGCCGCAAGGCGTGCGCAATTGCCTGCCGTCGCTGATCAACCACACCGTGCTGTTGTTCAAGAACACCAGCCTGGCGATGGCCATCGGCGTGATGGAACTGACCTACGCCACCCGCGAAGTTGAGAACTACACGTTCCGCACCTTTGAGTCGTACCTGGTGGCCACGCTGTTCTACCTGGTGTTTTCACTGCTGCTGATGGGCGCCGGCGCGTTGCTTGCCCGGCACTTCAGCAAAGCCCTGGCGAGGTAGACGGCCATGTTCGATATGTTTGCGATAGTCCAGCAAAACTGGACGCTGTTGCTGATCGGCCAATACCCGCACGGGCCGTTGGGCGGCCTGGCGAGTACGTTGATTTTGGCGGCGCTGGCGTTGTTGCTGGCGTTCCCGTTCGGTTTGCTGTTGGCGTTGGCGCGGGTCTCGCCTTGGAAAAGCCTCTACCTGTTCGCCACGGTGTGGGTCTACATTTTGCGCGGCATCCCGTTGCTGATGGTGATCTTCTGGACCTACTTCCTGGTGCCGTTGCTGATCGGTCATAACATCACCGGGTTCATGACCATGCTCTGCACGCTGGTGATTTACCAAAGCGCCTACCTCTGCGAAATCATTCGCGGCGGCATTCAGGCCTTGCCGAGTGGCCAGTACGAAGCGTCGCGCGCCTTGGGCCTGGGCTACGTGCGCACCACGCTGTGGGTAATTTTGCCGCAGGCGCTGTACAACGCGCTGCCCAGCCTGATCAGCCAGTTCATCTCGATCATCAAGGAAACGTCACTGGGCTATGTGATCAACGTGCAGGAAGTGACCTTTGCCGCCAACCAGGTCAACAACCAACTGCTGACCAAGCCGTTTCAGGTGTTTTTTATCCTGGCGATCATCTACTACCTGCTGTGTTTCGGCCTGACGCGTCTGGCCGGTTGGGTGGAGCAGCGCATTGCGCGCAAGCGCCTGGGTGACGGCGGGCAAACCGTGCCAGGCCGTCCGTTGCTGACCACTGATAATTGAAGAGGGTTGCGCTCATGCATCCAATGATCATGTTTTCGAACATCAATAAATGGTACGGCGAATACCAGGCGCTCACCGACATCACGGCGCACGTGCAGCCCGGCGAAGTGGTGGTGCTGTGCGGCCCATCGGGCTCGGGCAAGTCGACCTTGATCCGCACGGTCAACCGCCTGGAAGACATTCAAAAGGGCCAGATTCTGTTCGACGGCCAGGACGTGCACGGCACCGACGCGCAGATCAACCGCCTGCGCAGCCGTGTGGGGTTCGTGTTCCAGAGCTTCAACCTGTTCCCGCACTTGTCAGTGCTGGAAAACATCACCCTGGCGCCCAACAAACTGCGCAACCTCAAGGGCGCGGCGGCAAAAACCAAGGCCATGGAACTGCTCGACCGCGTCGGCCTGGCGCACAAGGCTGGCGCCTACCCGGCACAGCTCTCCGGCGGCCAGCAACAACGCGTGGCGATTGCCCGCGCTTGGCGATGGAACCGCCGGTGATGTTGTTCGACGAGCCAACCAGCGCACTCGACCCGGAAATGGTCGGTGAAGTGCTGAGCGTGATGAAAGGCTTGGCCAAGGACGGCATGACCATGATGTGCGTGACCCACGAGATGAACTTCGCCCGCGAAGTGGCCGACACCATCTGGTTTATGGACGCGGGGCAGATTCTGGAAAAGAGCACACCCGAGGCTTTTTTCAGCCAGCCTTCGCACCCGCGAGCGCAACGTTTTATCGCCGACCTGCGGGCCCATTGAGCTGCAGCGGCGTTGCTCCCTCTGCCCTTTTGCTGGTTCAACTTTCTGGAGATTTACCATGCGTATGAAGCACCTGTTGACCGCGCTGGCACTCGGCCCACTGACAATCGCGGTGGCTCAAGCCGACCAATTGAGCGACATCATGGCCAAGCAATCCTTGAGCTGCGGCGTGTACGCCGACGTGCCGCCGTTTTCTGCGCCAGACCCAAAAACCCGTGAGCTGGTGGGCATGGACGTCGACCTGTGCAAAGCGCTGGCGAAGACCTTGGGCGTGGCCCTGGAGCTCAAGCCGTTGTCGGTTGAAGCGCGCATTCCCGAAGTAAAAATGGGCCGTGTCGACGTGATTTTCGCCAACCTGGCCTACACCAAAACCCGCGCCGAACAGATCCAGTTCAGCGACCCGTATTACATCGCCAAGGAAACCCTGGTGGTGCGCGCGGCGAATGCTGATCAGCCGAAAAGCTTCTTCAAGGACAAGCGCATCAGCTCGACCAAAGGCTCAACCTCCGAGCAGTCGATTCGCATGGCCGGCGCTACCCCGGTGACGTTCCAGGACACCGGCTCGGCTTACATGGCCCTGCAACAGAACAAGGTGGTGGGCTTGGTCACCAACACCATGACCGCGCTGAAATTGGTCAACCAGGCCAAGGCCGGCGGTGTGGAATTGGCATTGGCCAAAGAGCCGATGGCGCTGGAGCCGATTGGCGCCGGTATGCGCCGTGATGAGCCGGCGTTTCTGGCCAAGGTTAACGAGGCGTTGATGACGATGGAGAAGGCCGGGGAAATCGACGCGATCTGGGACCGCTGGATTGGCCCGAATACCGAGTACAAGATGGTCCGTGAGGACAAGGTGCAGAGCTTGAGAGCACTGAAGTTTGATCCGCTGCCTTAGCGCGAATAGCGCGGCCCGGGGTTGCTGGAGGTGAGCTTAAGTGGGAGCGGGCTTGCTCGCGATTGCGGTACGTCAGATACGTATTTTTAACTGACACACCGCTATCGCGAGCAAGCCCGCTCCCACAGGTTGAGCCGCTGTGGTTGGCAGATTCGCGCTCAGTGCTTATTTGTCCTTGCGCGCGTCCATGGTCTTCTGGTGCTCCGCCAGGAAGGGCTGCTCCGCCGGATCAAAGCGGTCGATCCCCGCGGTAAAGCGATGCCAGTACGGATACAACGGCTCACGGCGCGTCACCGCTTCGATACGCGCAAACTGCTCTTCGGTGAGCTTCAGTTCAGTCGCCGCCAAATTGTCACGCAAGTGTTCTTCAGTGCGCGCACCGACGATCAACGAGGTAATCCCCGGGCGGTCTTTAAGCCACGCCAGGCACGTACGTGCGACCGAAACACCGTGCTCATCACCGACCGCCGCCAGCGTCTCGATAATATCCAGCGCGCGCTCCTGATCATGCACATAGGGTTCCGGCCAGTCGCTACCCTGACGCGTATTCGCCGGCGGCTTGCGCCCGCGACGTGTCGACCCGGTCAACAAACCTTCGCCCATCGGCCCCCACACCAGCGTACCCACCGACTGGTCCAGCGCCAGCGGCAGCAACTCGTACTCGGCTTCACGCGATTCCGGCGTGTAGTAAATCTGTTGGGTGATCGGCTTGAGCATGCCGTGCAGCTCGGCTTTACCCAAGGTTTTCATCATCTGCCAGGCAGTAAAGTTGCTGGTGCCGAAGTAGCGAATTTTCCCCGAGCCGACCAATAGCCGCAGGGCTTCGAGCGTCTCCTCGATCGGCGTCATGCCGTCCCAGTTATGCAATTGATAGAGGTCGATGTGGTCGGTGCCCAAGCGCTTCAAACTGGCTTCGCAGGCACGGATCAGGTGGTAGCGCGACGAGCCTGAGTTGTTCGGGTTTTTATCCACCGGGCTGCGGCCCTTGGTGGCCAGCAGGATGTCGTGGCGCTTGTCGCCCAAGGCTTTGCCGACCACTTCTTCAGCCAGGCCGTGGGAGTAGAGGTCGGCGGTGTCGACCATATTCACCCCGGCGTCGAACGCGATATCGAACATGCGCTTGGCCTGAGGCACGTCCACCGAACCGCATTTTTCGAACTCGGCGCGGCCACCAAAGGGCACGGTGCCGAGGATAATTTCGGATACCAGCAGGCCCGAATGGCCCAGTTGTCGGTATTGCATGTCGTCTCCTACTTTTACGTTACACGTGAAGGTGTGAACGACGTGGGTGGCGATAGTTTGAATTTTTTCATGAAATCTTGCCGCGCCTGCCGCACCATTACGCCCGACATGACCAAGAGGAACATCGCGTCCATGAGCGCACTGATAGAAACCCGCGCCCTCACGCGCAGCGATGAACGTCGCCAGGTAACGTTGCTGCAGCCCACCGATTTCACCTTGAACCGCGCCGATCGCGTGTCGATCACCGGTTCCTCCGGCTCCGGCAAAAGTGTGTTCCTGCGTGCGCTGGCGCTGCTGGATACGCCAAGCGGCGGGCAGATTCTGTGGAATAACCAGCCAATCGTGAATGCACAGATTCCGCACTATCGCAGCCACATCAGTTACCTGTCGCAGCGCCCCGCGCTGATTGAGGGCTCGGTGCAAGATAATCTGCGTTTCCCGTTTAGCCTCAAGACCTTGCGCCAGCGCAGTTTCGATCTGCCGGCGGTTACCGCGTTGCTCGGGCATGCCGGTAAAACCCCGGACTTTTTGGCGAAAAACGCGGGTGACCTGTCGGGCGGCGAGTCGCAGGTGGTTTCGCTGATTCGCACGTTGCAACTGAACCCCGAAGTGCTGTTGCTCGACGAACCCACCGCAGCCCTGGACCCGGCGTCGTCGCGCGAGGTCGAGGCACTGATCGAAGCGTGGTTTGCCGGCGATGCCGCGCGTGCTTTTATCTGGGTCTCGCATGACCTGGATCAGGCTCAGCGAATGAGCACGATCCACTTGCAGATGGCTGCCGGTGTGTTGAGCGGGGCAGACCCGCGATGAACTATCAAAACCTCACGGCGCTCGACATGGGCATCGCCGCTTCACTGATTCTGGTTAACGGCGCGCTGTCGCTGCTGTTGCGACTTGGGTTGGGGCGCCAATTATTGTGGGCTGCGGTGCGCACCGTGGTGCAACTGCTGGCCATCGGTTACTTGCTGGGTTGGGTGTTCGAGTTCGCCTATTGGTACTTGGTGCTGCCGCTGATGTGTGCGATGACCTTGATTGCCGGCCTCTCGGCGGCAGGGCGCGGGCGCCGGACTTATCACGGGCAACGTGTGGACAGTATTGTATCGGTGTGGGGCAGTTCGTGGCTGGTCACGGCGGTCGGGTTGTTTGCGGTGATCCGCATCCATCCGTGGTACGAGCCGCAGTACGCGATCCCGATTTTGGGGATGATCCTCGGCAACACCCTGACCGGCGTGTCGTTGGGCATTGAGCGCATGACCCAGGAACTGACCTCGGGCCGTAACACCATCGAGATGATCCTGGCGCTCGGCGGTTCTCGCTGGGAAGCGGCGCAGGAAGCGATCCGCCAGGCCGTACGCGCCGGGATGATTCCGACGCTGAACCAGATGACGGTGGTGGGCATCGTCAGTTTGCCGGGCATGATGACCGGCCAGGTGCTGGCAGGGGAGAGCCCGGTTGACGCGGTGCGCTATCAGATCGTGATCATGTTTCTGATCGCCGCATCGTCGGCGCTCGGCACTGTGGGCGCGGTGTTGCTCACGTACCGGCGGCTGTTTTCCAAGAGCCACCGGTTTTTGCGCGACCGACTGGAAGAGCGCTGACACGAGCGTTGGCGTGGCGAGCGAGCGCGCTCGCCACAGTTTTTGATCAGACGCCCACCATCCATTTGGCCAAACCATGTCGCCCACTTACGCCCAATTTAGCCGCGGCGCGTTTCAGGTAGGTTTCAATCGAGCTGTTCTTGACGCTGAGTTTTTCCGCCATCTGCGGCACGGTGCCGCCGGTTAACAGGCCCAGGCAGACTTCCTGCTCGCGCGCCGACAGGGTGATCTCGCTGAGCGACAAACGTTTGTAGAACTCGCGCTGCAACTGCGATTGCTCCAACACGTTGAGCGCCGGCTCGGTGTCGGTATGCGGCGAATGGCGCAGGATCTGCGCATGCCGCTCCGTCAGCGGTAACAGCGTCTCCGACAAGCTTTTGAGGAACGATAACTCAACCAGCGAGAAACTTTGCTGGGTGGGTAGGCGGTAGAGCGAAATCACGCAGCGCCGATTGCCCTGGCGCGACACCAGGTTGCACTGGTGCGAGCTGCCGAGCGGGTGTGCGCTGTTGGCTTTGGCCTTCATCTGGATCAGTAGCGGGTCCTGCATGTGGAGCATCTCGTGCAGCAGCGGGTGGTCCTTCAGCGGGTGCAGCGTCTGCGGCGCAGACAGGTCGCTTTGCAGCCCTGCGCTGCCCAACAGCTTAATATCCCGCACGCTGTCACGCAGGTCATCAAGGGTCCATTCACTGAGGTCTACCACGTGAATCGGCACCCACTTGTCGACCAGATGCAACATGTGGGCAGCGAAGTTCTCGTGACCACTGGTTGAAATCAGTTCGCCCAGCTCTGCATAAAAGTGCGGGCTCTGTGTGTTGCCAATATTAAGCGTCAGACTCATAGCCATCTCATTGATCTCGAAAAAAGTCGATGGACGCCCTAAGTCTGTAGGGGGCTATCCGTGCGCTTTAAACGCAACGCGGCGTTTGAAAATCATTTAGCCATAGCGATTTATCCTACGTATGTAGCGGAATCAAGGGACACAAACTGCCATAAAAACCGCGTCATTAATTCGACGTTTCTTACAGGCTATTCCCTCGACGGTAGAGGGTGGATGGTCACTGATTCTGGCTAAGATGCTGATAATGATAAAGTTTTTACGTTTATGCAGTATTGGGTTGGGCATCGACATCGGCCAAATGTAGCCAATCTCTTACATTCATTTAATCGTTTCAGCAGTGAACCTTCAGACAAGCCCGTTTGTGCCGGTCACCTGTCCGGGTTTCGGGTGACAGACAGGTGCTGGTCGGCATGCTCAAATCCGGCAATTTTGTCGTAATGGGCCACCCTGCGCGGCCAGTGCCTGACACCCATGAGAAGGATCTTATGACGCATCCAGACTGCCTGCCGGCCAGCTTCGCCCTCACTGCCGCCCAACACGACATCTGGCTTGACCAACTGCGTGCGGGCGATTCGCCGCTGTACAACATTGGCGGCTATGTGGATTTCGCCGACGCCGTGGTGCCGGAACTGATCCAGCACGCCGTCGAGCGGTTGGTGGCAAAGCACGATGCGCTGCGCACTCAACTGCACAGTGATGCCGATGGTTTGCCGCGGCAAAGCTTCGCCACCACGTTGGCGGCGCAGGTCCCCGTGCATGATTTTTCCTCGCTGCCAGACCCGTCAGCCGCCACCCACGCGTTGATGCACACGCACATGGCGCGGCCCTATGCGATGGCGGGTGAGCCGTTGTTTCGCTTTTTTCTGGTCAAGCTCGCCGAAGATCACTACCGCCTCGGCACCCAGGCCCATCACCTGATCCTCGATGGCTGGGGCTTTGGCCAGATGCTGCAGTCGCTCGCATGCCTCTACACCGAGCTTGAACAAGGCCTGCCACCGCAGCCGCTGGCGCCGTCCTATATCGACTTTATCGACGCCGACCAGCGCTATTCGCAATCCGCGCGTTACGCCAGTGACCGTGCCTACTGGCTGGACAAATACCAGGTGTTGCCCGAGCCGTTGTTAACCCCGCGGCACAACGCGCAGGCGTCGAGCAACAGCCTGGTGCAAGCGTTCCCGGTGGCGCTGCTTCAGCGCATGGAAGCATTGGCCGGCCGTTATCAGGCCTCGGCTTTTCATGTGTTGCTGGCAGCGCTGTCGGTGTATTTCACGCGTACCAGCCAGCGTGATGAATGGGTGGTGGGGCTGCCAATTCTCAACCGTTCCAACGCACAGTTTCGCGCCACCGTGGGCTTGTTCACTCAGGTCAGTGCGGTGCGTTTTCAGTGCCGCGAGCAGTTGACCTTCGGCGAGCTGGTGCGCGGTGTGCGTGACCAACTCAAGCAGGATTTCCGCCACCAGCGTTACCCGTTGAGCGAGATGAACCGTGAGCTGGGCCTGCGCCGAACAGCTCGCAGCCAATTGTTCGACCTGTCGGTATCGTTTGAGCAGGACGAGCATGACCTGCGTTTTGGCCAGGTGCAGGCGCGGGCGATCAAGGTGTCCAACCACCATGAATCGCTGCCGATTGCCATCCACCTGCGCAGCAACCCGTGCCAGGGCACCGCGAGCCTGCATTGCGTGTACAACGAGGCGTATTTTCAGCACGACGAGGTGCAGGCGTTGGTGCAGCGCTTCACGTGGTTGCTGGAACAGGGGCTGGCAGATGCCGGGTTGACCGTGGCTGAATTTTCCCTGGTGACGCCTGCCGAACAGGCGCAACTTCAGCGCTGGAATACCACCGCGCAAGCGACTGCCAGCGTGCAAACCCTGCACGCGCGAATTGAAGCGCAAGCCGCGCGCGCACCGCAGGCCGTGGCGGCCGTGTACCAAGGCCAACAACTGACCTATGCCGCGCTGGATCAACAGGCCAATGCGCTGGCCTACACGCTGCTGGATCAAGGCGTGCAGCCGGATGACCGCGTGGCGATTGTGGCCCGGCGCGGCCTGGACACGTTGGTCGGGCTGCTCGCGGTGCTCAAGTCCGGCGCCTGCTATGTGCCGGTGGACCCGGCGCATCCCGCCGAGCGCCTGCATTACCTGTTGCACGACAGTTCACCGGTGGTGGTGCTGACTCAACCCGACTTGTTGCATCGATTGCCGGCATTGGATGTGCCGGTGATTCGGCTCGGCAACCTGCGCGCTCACCTCGGTGGTAGCCCGCGTGTGGCGGCCACGCCGGGCAACCTCGCCTATGTGATCTACACCTCCGGTTCCACCGGGTTGCCCAAGGGCGTGATGGTCGAGCATCACACCGTGTCGAATCTGGTCGACTGGCATTGCCAGGCGTTTAACCTGCACGCGGGCAGCCACACCGCCAGCGTCGCCGGCTTTGGGTTTGATGCGATGGCCTGGGAGGTCTGGCCGGCCCTGTGCGTGGGCGCCACGCTGCACCTGCCGCCTGCGCACGATGACGCGCAAGACATTGATGCGCTGTTGAGCTGGTGGCAAGCGCAGCCTCTGGATGTGTGCTTTTTGCCGACCCCGGTGGCCGAGTACGCCTTCAGCCAGCGCCTGCAACACCCGACCCTGCGCACCTTGTTGATTGGCGGCGACCGCCTGCGCACTTACGCCCGGGCGCAGACCTTTGCGGTGATCAACAACTATGGTCCAACCGAGGCCACGGTCGTCGCCACCTCCGGGCGCGTCGAGGTGGGCCGGCCGCTGCATATCGGCGCGCCTATCGCCAATGCCACGGTGTACTTGCTGGATCAACAACAACGCCTGGTGCCGATCGGTGTGGCGGGCGAGTTGTACGTCGGCGGCAAGGGTGTGGCACGCGGTTACCTGAACCGCGCCGAACTGAGTGCCGAGCGCTTTATTGATGACCCTTTCAGCACTGGCCGTCTGTACCGCACCGGCGATTTGGCGCGCTGGCTGCCCGACGGCAACCTTGAGTACCTGGGGCGTAACGACGACCAGGTAAAAATTCGTGGCATGCGCATCGAACTCGGCGAAATCGAAGCCGCGCTGGCACACCATCCGGCAGTCACGGAAGCTGTGGTGCAGTATCGCGAGGGGCAATTACTGGCCTGGTTTATCGAAAAGCATCCCGTCGATATCGAAGCATTACGCGCCCACCTGCAAGCCTCGTTGCCGGACTACATGCTGCCGGTGGCCTATGTGAAACTTCAGGTGTTGCCGCTGACCGCCAACGGCAAACTCGACCGCAAAGCCTTGCCTGAACCCACCCATCAAGCGTTTGTGACGCGCGTGTTTGAGGCGCCGCTGCAAGGTGCGGAAAGTACCCTGGCGCAGATCTGGGCCGAGCTGCTGCAGGTTCAACAGGTGGGCCGCCACGATCACTTTTTCGAACTCGGCGGGCATTCGCTGCTGGCGGTGCAACTGGTGCAACGCATGCGTCAGGCCGGGTTGCAAGCCGATGTGCAGGTGCTGTTTGGCCAGCCGACGTTGGCCGCATTGGCCGCGGCGAGTGCCGGCAGCGACGTCGAGGTTGCGGCCAATCGAATTCCGCCTGGTTGCACCGCTATCACCGCGGACATGCTCGCGCTGGCCGAACTCGACGCGCCGAGCCTTGCGCGCATCGTCGCCGGCATCCCCGGCGGGGCGGCCAATGTGCAGGAAATCTACCCGCTGGCGCCGTTGCAGGAGGGTTTGCTTTACCACCACATCACCGACGAGCGCGACCCGTACCAGCAACAGGCGCTGTTCAGTTTTGCGCGCCGTGAGCAATTGGATGCGTTTGCCCACGCCTTGCAACAGGTGATCAACCGCCACGATATTCTGCGCACCAGCCTGGTCTGGGACGCCCTTGAGCAGCCAATGCAAGTGGTCTGGCGCCAAGCGTTGTTGCGTGTCGAACCGCTGTGTGAACAGGCTGCACCGCTGGACTTGCGCCAGGCGCCGCTGATGGCCCTGGATTACGCCGAAGAGCCACACAACCAGCGCTGGGTCGCCAGGTTACGCTTCCATCACTTGGTCAACGACGCCACATCGACCACGCTGCTGCTCGACGAAATTCGCGCGCACCTGCTCGGCCAACAGGCGCAGTTGCCGGTGCCGGTGCCTTATCGCAATGTGGTTGCGCAGGCCCGCTGCCCGGTGCGCCAAGCCGCGCACGAGGCGTTCTTTCGTGAGCGCTTGGCCGACGTTGACGAGCCAACCCTGGCCTTCGGTTTACACGAGCGTCAGGCCGATCGCGCGGACACTCAAGCATTCGAACAGCCGCTGAGTGAAGCCCTCAACCTACGCTTGCGGGCGCAGGCGCGTGCCTTCGGCGTCAGCGCCGCCAGCCTGTTTCACCTGGCCTGGGCGCAGGTGCTCAGCCGTGTGGCGGGCCGCGATGACGTGGTGTTCGGCACCGTGTTGCTTGGGCGTTTGCAAGCCGGTGAGGGCGCCGACCGGGCGCTGGGCATGTTCATCAATACCTTGCCGCTGCGCGTGCGCCTGGCCGGGCAAACCGTGCTTGATGCAGTCAATGACACCCACGCCCAACTGAGCGCGTTGCTCGCGCATGAACAAGCCTCGCTGGCGCTGGCCCAGCGTTGCAGCGGCGCCTCACCGCTGTTCAACAGCTTGCTCAACTACCGCCACACGGCTGCCGAACCCGACGTGAGCCTGGTGCCGGGCATCGCCTTGCTCAGCAGCGAAGACATCCTCAGTTACCCGCTGATGCTCACGGTTGATGATATTGCCAGTGGCTTTCGTCTCAAGGCCAAGGCGCCGCGCCAAGTCGGTGCCGAGCGGCTGTTGAGCTACCTCGACACGGCCTTGCACGGCCTGGTGCACGCACTTGAACAGGCGCCGCAACGGCCCTTGCGCGAGGTGCAGGTGCTGCCCGCGCACGAATTGAAAACACTGTTGCTGGACTTCAACGCCACCGCAACCGAGTACCCCGAAACCCTCACCGTACAGGCGCTGTTCGAGGCCCACGCGCGGCACATTCCGCATGCTGTCGCGGTGCAGGCCGGCGAGCAGCAACTGACCTACCGTGAGCTTAACGAGCGTGCCAACCAGTTGGCCTTCCACTTGCGCGAGCGCGGGGTGCAGCCGGATTCGCGGGTGGCGCTGTGCGTCGAGCGCGGGCTGGATCTGGTGGTGGGCTTGCTGGGCATTCTCAAAGCGGGCGGTGCCTATGTGCCGCTCGACCCTGGCTACCCGCGCGAGCGACTGGCCTACATGCTTAAAGACAGCCAACCGGTGGCGTTGCTGGTACACGCGGCCACTCGCGATGTGCCGGGCGAGGTGTCGATACCGGTGCTCGACTTCGACCACTGTGCTTGGCGCCAGGCGCCTACCGGCAACCCAACGGTGCCGGGTTTGAGCGTCGCCAACCTGGCCTACGTGATGTACACCTCAGGCTCCACCGGCACGCCCAAGGGTGTGATGATCGAACACCGTGGCCTCGGCAACCTGATGCACTGGGGCTCTCAACTGTGCCCTGACGCCGAAGGCGGTGCGCTGTTGCAACGCGCGCCGTTCAGCTTCGACGGCTCGGTGTGGGAACTGTTCTGGCCGTTGACCAATGGCATGCGGCTGGTGCTCGCGCGGCCCGATGGCCATCGCGAACCGGCTTACCTGGCGCAGGTGATTCGTGAACAGCGGATCAGCGTGATCAAGTTTGTGCCGGCGATGTTGCAGCAGTTTCTTGAGCTGGACGAGTCGGCGCTGTGCACCAGCCTCACCGATGTACTCTGTGGCGGCGGTGAACTCACCGAAACCCTGGCGCGTGGCGTACAGGCGCGCTTGCCCACTGTACGTTTGCACAATGTCTACGGCCCCACTGAGGCGACGGTGGACAGCAGCGCCTGGACCCTGGAACCCGGCGCGCCGGTGCCGCCGCTGCAATTGCCAATCGGTCGGGCGATCAATAACACGCGCCTGTACGTGCTGGACGAACACGACCGGCCGGTGCCCATCGGCGTCAGCGGCCAACTGCACATCGGCGGCGTTGGTGTTGCGCGGGGCTATTTGGGGCTTGAACAGATGAGCGCCGAGCGCTTTATCGACAGCCCTTTCGTGAAGGGTGACCGGTTATACCGCACCGGCGATCTGGTGCGGTACTTGCCGGATGGCAACCTGGCGTTTCTGGGGCGCAATGACTTCCAGGTCAAGCTGCGCGGGGTGCGCCTGGAACTCGGCGAAATCGAGTCACGCCTGGCCGCGCATCCAGCGTTGCGCGAAGTCGCGGTGCTGATTCGCGACGAGCGTTTGGTTGCTTACTTCACCCAGCGTGGCGCAGTGCCGAGCCTCGACGCCTTGCGTGCGCATGTGCTGGAGCAACTGCCGGAATACATGGTGCCAGCGGCCTTTGTGCAGCTCGACGCATTGCCGCTCAACCCCGCCGGCAAACTCGACCGCAAGGCACTGCCGGCGCCGGGTTTGGAGTCGGTCGTCAGCCGTGCCTACGAGGCGCCGGTTGGGCCGGTGGAGAATTTGATGTGCGGTATCTGGGCCGAGGTCTTGAAGCTTGAGCGGGTAGGGCGCCACGACCACTTCTTCGAACTCGGTGGGCACTCGTTACTGGCGGTAAACCTGGTGGCGCGGCTGCGCAAGGCCGGGCTGGAAGTTGATGCGCGCACGCTATTCAGCCAGCCGACGCTGGCGCAACTGGCCGCCGCCACGCTGACCTCAACGCAACGTGTGGAAACCCCACAAACCGCGATCCCCCAGCTCAACCGCCGCCGTAGAATTTGAGGCCAGAATGCGGCTTTTGGGGGCTGGGCTTTTCAAGATCAAAAGCGGGCGGCCTGAAAGCCGACCCCATCTCCCAAGCCGAACGCGGTCAAACTGTGGGAGCGGGCTTGCTCGCGATGGCCTCAACTCGGTGTGCCTGATGGTCCGAGGTGCCTG
>NZ_VUAZ01000151.1 GCF_009296165.1 Pseudomonas kitaguniensis
CCCAATCTCCCAAGCAGAATGCAGTCAACTGTGGGAGCGGGCTTGCTCGCGATGGCATCAACTCGGTGTGCCTCATATACCGAGATGCCTGCATCGCGAGCAAGCCCGCTCCCACAGAAAGCAGATCTGCTGTGTATGCGAGTGGTGGGGCGAGAGCGGTTTGGTTACTTTTGACTGGGCCAGCTTCCGGCTCTATCAAAAGTGACTCGCTGTAAATGCGAAACCGATATAAGCCGTCACCCAAATAACGGAGATACACTCAACCCGCATCGTCGAGAATCAAACTCCGATAATGCCCAGGGTTCGACCCATCCAGCCAATTTTTAGCCCCGTGGTCCATTCGGTCACGGGGCTTTTTTTGTTTGTAACGTCCTAAAATATTGAACGTTAGTTCTGTAAGTCAAACAAGAAGTCCTTCGTAAGAAACATCCTAATACCGCACTGCGCTTGGCGGTCAGGCTTAACTGTTTTTTATCGCTGCGCTTATTTTGCGGCTGCTATTTATTCTGTTACGGATGCACTGACACATATTACTTGCGCACTGTTGGCAACATGGTTTTTACTCAGGCTGTTCGGTGGCACAGGTCCTACACCACTTCCTTCCAACGGAATAAAAATTCGATTGTTACTAGCTTTATGGCTTGGGGATTTTTTAAACACTGACAAAAACAACCCCTCATCAGTGGAAACATACAACTCAAAATTCAAGTTTTTTGTATATGCAAAAAGGTATTTAATCAAAAAATGGGCGCACTCAGATTCTTAAAAAACAAAAACGACAATCTGTATTATTCATTATCAATATTCCTGAACATGGATGTTCAGAGAAGTTTGTTTGTGTTGTACCTGCTGCAACTGGGTATCACACAAGGTGAGATTGGTATACTTCAGTCCTTTCTATTCTTTTCCGCTGTCGCATTAGAAATACCCTCTGGAGTGCTCGCAGACCGATACGGTCGTAAAGTTTCCCTTATCATAGGTTTCTTGGGATTATGTATAAGCGGCATCGGATTTTTACTATTTTCCTCTTTTATTCCATTCGCGATTATCTTTTGCCTGTTCGGCGCCAGCATTGCTATGAGCTCTGGTTCAGACAGGGCATTATTGTATGATAACTTGCTCGCTGAACATCGAACAGAAGAGTACCCTAAAATAGTCTCACGCGCCCGTGCTATTGGGGCGGTTTCATTAGGCTTATCCATGCTGCTGGGTGGTGTATTGCAAGACACTTGGTCGTGGAACAGTGTTTATATTTTTTTTGCAATATCAAAGCTTGCCGGTGCGCTTGCAGTGACGTTCATCCCCGAACTCAAACTCCCGTCACTCTCACGACACGACACTAAAAAAAGTGCCATGAGCCATAAAACCACCGACGGAATTTTCACTTTATTGATTAATTTTTTCCGCTCTAAAAAAGGCGCTTTTCTTATACCTTTATTTATTGGATATGCTCTATTTGAACTTTCGACCATCCCGTTATTTATCTATGGCCAGCCATTTTTCTCCCTTCAGGGTTTGGAAATACCTATGATTGCCGGGATTTATGCTGCCATTGAGGGCCTATCGGCAGTCATGTTTATGGCGGCTGGTTTTATGTGCTCCAGATTCTCTCTCGGCATAATCGCCTTCACCACGACTATTATTGCTACTCTTCTGCTTTTCATTTTATCATTGAGCACTGGAATAATCATATCAGTTGCAAGCTTTCTTCTAATTATGTCGCTCCCCGCGATATATGAGACATCCTATGAAGCCTACATTCATGATAATGTTGATTCACGTATCCGAGCATCCTGCCTGTCTGTCGCAAATCTAGTCAACTCAGTTATTATCGGCATCTCCTATACCGTTTTCGGTGGTCTGTTAGATGCCTATGGCTTCTCGCTGACGTTGATGATCGTGGCAGCTACCTGTTTTGCTGGCTTGTTGGGTGTCAGCGCAACGTTGTTGATAGGGAGACAAAAAACCCATCTAAAAAAACAAGAAGCTTGAATCGTCGCGGCGTTGCCAGACACTTTTCGGGGCCGCTGCGTGAGCTTTTTCAAACGCTACCGGTGACAGCTGATTGTTGGACCGTGTCCGCGCCCTTCCGCGCTAAGTAGCATCGTCGAGAATCAAACTCCGATAATGCCCAGGATTCGACCCCGACCACTTGCGAAACGCCTTGTAAAACGAACTCGCATCCGCAAACCCCAGTCGCGCGGCGATCTCGGCAAAACTGATCTGCGGCTCAGCCAGCCATACGATCGCCAACTCCTTGCGCACGCTGTCCTTGAGGCCTTGGTAGGTCTGCCCCTCTTCTGCCAGGCGGCGACGCAGAGTGGACGCCGAGATGCAGTGGCTGGCCGCCAGGCCTTCGGTCTCTGGCCAGCTATCGGGAGGCATCTGCCGCAGGTCGTGCTTGATCCGTGTGGCCAGGCTTTCCGGGTCGCGGTATTTGACCAGGATGTTGGCCGGCGCGCGGGCCAGGAAACGCCTGAGTTCCTCAGCACTGCGCTTGACCGGCAGGTCGAGGCAGTCGGCGGAAAAGATCATGCGCGTGCGCGGCCGGTCGAAGCGCAGGTTGTCGGAAAACATCACCCGGTAGTCGTCGCAGAAATCCGGCTGTGCGCACCGCAGCTCTATCGCCAGAATCGGAATGCGCCGCCCCGCCAGCCAGCAGGCAACGCCGTGCACGATCATCCAATAGGTAAAATAGGTAAACGCCCGCTTGGGCTCAAGTGCTGGCTCCAACAGCACGATCTCTGCCAGGCTTTGCTGGCGCACACGCTGCGCGGGCAAATGCTCAAGCATCAACGACAGGAACCCCAAGCCAGTCTCCAGGCTGGCGCCCAGGTTTGGCTGCGCCATGCACACGCGGCACAAGAACTCCAGGCTGCCGGACTTGAGCTTGCGCGGGTCCATGCCGAAAAACTCGTCGTCCCTGCGCCGCGCCAACAACCGCCACAATCGCGCATACGCGGTGGCGGGCACACGGGCGTCGGGCTGCGCCAGCAGCACCGGGTCAATGCCGACTTTGCTCAACGCCTCAAGCGTGGCCGCGCCCGGCGCACAGCTTTGCAGCAAGGCCTCACGGACAAGATGGATGGAGATGGTGTCTTTTTCCGCCATTGGAAGTCGGTTAATCAACGCTGTAAAAGAGGTTTTGCATCATAAGCGGCTATGCAATTCGCCACCACCGTTCAGGCGCAGTTCAGCAAACAGGCAGATTGGCTGTTTAGTAATGAGTATCATTATGTTACAAATTAGCATCCTCTCCCGTCATGATGCGGTGCCAAATGCTTGTTCCTTTTTTAATCATGCTGCGCGAAGGCATTGAAGCTGCACTGATCGTCGGCATTATCGCCAGTTACCTGCAACAAACCGGCCGTGGCCAGTGGATGCCCGCCGTGTGGATCGGCGTGTTCCTGGCAGCCGCCCTGGCCCTGCTGGTCGGCGGTGGCCTGGAACTGGTCAGCGCTGAATTTCCGCAAAAACAACAAGAACTGTTCGAAGGTGTGGTCGGTCTGGTGGCCGTTGGCATCCTCAGTTCCATGGTGTTCTGGATGCGCAAAGTGGCGCGGTCCATCAAGCACTCCTTGCACGAATCACTTGATCACGCATTGGCGGGCTCCAAACACCAAGTGATCGCGCTGATCGCCATGGTGTTTTTCGCGGTTGCGCGCGAAGGCCTGGAGACGGTGTTTTTTCTACTGGCGGTGTTCCAGCAAAGCGAAGGCCCGGGCGCGCCGATTGGCGCCCTGCTCGGCCTGATTCTGGCGATCATCACAGGCTTTTTGATCTACACCGGCAGCATGCGCCTCAACCTCGGCGCGTTTTTTCGCTGGACCGGTCTGTTCATCCTGGTGGTGGCTGCCGGCATTCTCGCCAACTCGGTACAAGCCCTGCACGAAGCGGGCGTGTGGAACCACTGGCAAACCGTGTTGTTCGATTTCAGCGCGACGCTGCCGATGGACGGCCCGTTGGGTTCGGTGCTGGCCGGGATGTTCGGCTATCAAGACGCCCCAACCGTGAGCACGCTCGGCGCTTATCTGATTTACCTGGTGGTGGCCCTGGTGATGTTCTTCCTGCCCTCGGCCCCCGCCACGCCTGTCGCCAAAACCTCTTCCGTTTCCAGCCAGTAAGGACCGTCATTTGTCCAGCCAAACTCCTCAACCGGCTCCGCCGTCCCGCGCCCTGCGCTGGGCGGTGGCCGGCTCGGTGGTCGTTATGATCGCCGCCGGTGGCCTGTTTTATTACGCCTCGCAATTGGCCGCCGCCAAACGCCAGACCAACCACGATGAAATCACCGTGACCATTCACGGTCACGCCTGTGAACCCAACGCACTCACCGTGCCCGCCGGGCGCGCAAGCTTTCGTATCATCAACCGCTCCGAACGGGCGGTGGAGTGGGAAATTCTCGACGGCGTGCTGGTGATCGAAGAACGCGAAAATATCGCGCCGGGCTTGAGCCAAGTGATCAATGCCAACCTGGCGCCCGGCGACTATGCGATCACCTGCGGCTTGCTGAGCAACCCGCGTGGCACCTTGCACGTGACGCCGACGGCGGAGTCCGACGCCAAGGCCAAGGCCAAGCCGTCGATGGTGGCGTTTATCGGCCCGCTGTCGGAGTTCCGCGTGTACCTGAGCGGCCAAGGCAGTGCACTGATCACCGCCGTCACCGCCCTGGCGCAAGCCGTCGAGGCCGGTGATTTGGCCCAGGCGCAGGCGCTGTACGTGCCAGCGCGCGAGGCCTACCAGCGTCTGGCGCCGGCGTCGCAACGCCTGGCCGAGTTGGACAACGCGATCAACGCGCGCGCCGACTACTTTGAAAAACGCGAGCAAGACCCGGCCTTCACTGGCTTCCATCGCCTGGAATACAGCCTGTTCCAACAGCGCAGCCTGGACGGGCTGGCGCCAATCGCCCAAGGCCTGGTCAGCGACGTCACGCGCCTCAAGCAACAACTGCTCGCCCAGTCGCTGCCACCGGAACAACTGGTGAGCATCGTGGTGCGCAACCTCAACAGCCTGGCGGATGTGCGCGCGGCCAGCGGTGAAGAAGAACGCTACAGCCACATCGACCTCAACGGCTTTGCCGCCAACCTGCAAGCCGCGCACAAGGTGGTCGAGCTGATGCGGCCGTTGCTGAGCAAGTCGGCGGCTAACGTGTTGAGCAACGTTGACAGCGCGCTTGAGGCGTTCGATGCACAACTGAACAGTTTGAAAGTCGACGGCCACTACCGCCGCTACGACAGCGTGACCGCCGATCAGCGCAAGCAGATCGCCGACAAGGCCAAGGCTCTGGCCGTTGCACTCGATGGAATCGACCCCGCCCTTGGCCT
Organism: Pseudomonas kitaguniensis; assembly: GCF_009296165.1. Taxonomy (GTDB): domain Bacteria; phylum Pseudomonadota; class Gammaproteobacteria; order Pseudomonadales; family Pseudomonadaceae; genus Aquipseudomonas; species Aquipseudomonas kitaguniensis. The sequence goes on from NZ_VUAZ01000151.1 coordinate 5,322, forward strand.
CTCCGGCCTGCAGTGAAGACGACCGCACACATGAGTGATTCAGAACAATTTTCCGCACAACGTCGCCGTGTCTTGCTGGGCATGGCGGCCACCGGCGCCGCTATTGCCGGTAGCAGCCTGAGCTGCCCGGCGCTGGCCGCCGCTGCCGAGCAGGTCACCACTGCGCCGCGCAGTGACAAGACGCAGGACCACCACGACTTTTTCGGCAAGCACCAAACCGGCATCGTCACGCCGCGCCCGGCCTGCGGCATGCTGGTGGCGTTCGACGTATTGGCCAGCGACCGTGAAGACCTCGAACGCTTGTTCCGCACCTTGAACGAGCGCATCAGCTTCCTGATGACCGGCGGCACCGTGCCGCAGGTCGACCCGAAGCTGCCGCCTACCGACTCGGGCATTCTTGGCCCGGTGGTCACGCCGGACAACCTGACCATTACCGTGTCGGTCGGCGAGTCGCTGTTTGATGAGCGCTTCGGCCTGACTGCCGTCAAACCCAAGCGCCTGACGCGCATGGTGGGCTTCCCCAACGATGCGCTGGAACCGGCGCAGTGCCACGGCGACCTGAGCCTGCAGTTTTGCTCCAACACCACCGACACCAATATCCACGCCCTGCGCGACATCGTGAAGAACCTGCCCGACCTGTTGCTGGTGCGCTGGAAACAGGAAGGCAGTGTGCCGCCTCAAGCCCCGGCCAAACCTGGCGAACCGGCGCAGAGCGCGCGTAACTTCTTGGGCTTTCGTGACGGTTCGGCCAACCCGAACTCCAACGACGACAAGAGCATGGACCAGATTGTCTGGGTGCAACCGGCCAGTGACGAACCGGCCTGGGCCGCCAATGGCAGCTACCAGGCGGTGCGCATCATCCGCAACTTCGTCGAGCGCTGGGACCGCACGCCCCTGCAAGAGCAGGAAAGCATCATCGGCCGCGTCAAAACCACGGGCGCGCCCATGGACGGCCAGCAAGAATCGCAAGTGCCGGATTACAGCAAAGACCCGCACGGCAAGTTGACCAAGCTCGATGCGCACATTCGCCTGGCCAACCCGCGTACCGCGCAAACCCAGGCCAACCTGATTCTGCGTCGGCCGTTCAACTACTCCAACGGCGTCAATAAAAACGGTCAGTTGGACATGGGGCTGCTGTTCATCTGCTACCAGGCTGACCTGGAGAAAGGCTTTATCAGCGTGCAAACCCGGCTCAACGGCGAGCCGCTGGAGGAATACCTCAAGCCGGTCGGCGGCGGGTACTTCTTCACCTTGCCAGGCGTCACCGGGCCCAAGGATTTCATTGGGCGCACGTTGCTCGCTGCAACGCACCCGCAAACCACTGCCACTACCTAAAACACACCAGAGCGCACACCTCCCATGAAGAAGTCGACTATCGCGTTGTCGTTGTTAATGACCCTTTCGCCGCTGGCAGCGTTCGCCGCCACCGCGCCGCTGGACCTGGTAGGCCCGGTGTCGGATTACAAGATTTACGTCACCGAAGAAATCGGCGAACTGGTCACGCAGACCAAGGCGTTCACCGACGCCATCAACCAGGGCGACCTGGCCACCGCCAAAAAGCTTTACGCGCCAACCCGCGTTCACTATGAGTCGATCGAGCCGATCGCCGAGCTGTTCAGTGACCTCGACGCCTCAATCGATTCGCGCGTTGATGACCACGAAAAAGGCGTGACTGCTGAAGACTTCACTGGCTTCCACCGCATCGAATACACGCTGTTCTCGCAGAACACCACCAAAGGCCTGGAAACCCTGACCGCCAAGCTCAACACCGACGTCAACGACCTGAAAACCCGTGTCGACGGCCTGACCTTCCCGCCCGAGAAAGTCGTGGGCGCGCCGCTGCGCTGCTGGAAGAAGTCGCTGCGACCAAGATCTCCGGTGAAGAAGACCGCTACAGCCACACCGACCTGTACGACTTCCAGGGCAACATCGACGGCGCGAAAAAAATCGTCGACCTGTTCCGTGGCCAGATCGAGAAACAAGACAAAGCCTTCCTGTCCAAGGTCGACAAGAACTTCGCCAGCGTCGACAAGGTGTTGGCCAAGTACAAAACCAGGGATGGCGGCTTTGAAACCTACGACAAAGTCAAGGAAAACGACCGTAAGGCGCTGGTGGGCCCGGTCAACACCTTGGCCGAAGACCTGTCGACCCTGCGCGGCAAGTTGGGTTTGAACTGATTGGGCGCCCAGGTGTTTGTGCGGTCCTGAAGAGCCGCCGAACACCTGGGGATTCACGCGTTAACTCTACTGGGGGGTGAACTGCGCCAGTGGCATAACGTCAGGTCTATGACTGAAGGGGTTTATTGCATACCACACGCCGCCTTTTTGAACGGCAGTGACTTCCTGGTTTCCACTCAAGCCTTTCCTGGCGCCCGGCCAAGAGCTCTCTGCTTGGCTGGAACCATCCAGCGTATCCCACGCGCCCAAGGCCCACCGCAACTGCTCGAATGCTTTGATCGGCAGGAAAATATCCGACCCGATGTGAATTGGCAACCCGGCATTAATCCTGTTCAGCCCCCGTATCCCATTCGGCACCCCGCGCCCAACCGAAGGGATGTTTTCCACCGGGTTGAGCAGTCCGCGAATAAATGAACCTCCTCCTTTCAGCCCAGCCATGCTGAACGGCTTGCCGCTGAAAGGAATCAACATTCTTAAACCCTTGGCGAAAATCTTTGCCCCCGCCAGCCCACCGGTAGCAAGAAAAGACGCAAGGTCAATCAGCAAGCCTTTCACTCCCGCCTCTATGCTGCCCTCCACCAAATCAGCAATGGCCCCCACAAAAGGGATCAGGCTGACTACCGCGCGGGCGTTTTCAGCCGTGAATATATTGGTGCCGGTGCGCGCTTGCAGCGCTGACGGTTCGTTGGCATGAGCGATCCGCGCATCACGGTTGCCGTCAAAGCTATGGGCCAACAACCTTTCCACGATCTGGGACGTCTTGTCGGAAAAAAACGTGTTGGGTATGCGCTGAGTTGCGGTATCCGACGTTGGTGTCTCCGGCAACTTGGCCCCGAGGCGCTCGATAATCACCTGCGATTGCGCTTCAGGGCTTGGCACAGAGCCTGTGCTATAGGCATCAAAATCAAACGGCTGTGCCGTACCGTTGCGGATTACAGGGCCGGCATAGGTATACAGCCTGTCACGTAACACCTTGTTTTCCACCTTCCCCCTCAGCTGTAACTGGAAGGGCAAGTTATTTCGTTTGATCATTTTCATGGAGCCCGGAAAAACTTCGTAGTACCCGAACCTGGGCGAGACGGCGCCGGTTTCATAACGCATCAAGAGGCCATGAGTGCCCTTGCTCTTTTCGACTTTCGAGTCTTGACCTACATCGACCCGCAAAGAGTCTCCGGTTGTTTTGCGCAGGGTGTAGAACGTAATCTTCCCCAACTCCAACGCCTTGCGTTCTTCCTGAGGTAAATCAGCGATCATCAACTTCAATGCCGTGGCTTGGGCCGACCGGGAGTCGGTGATGAATGTGTCAATGGCAGGCACCACCAAAGGTTTAAGCTTTGGCAGTTGGTCGAGACGTTCCCTGAACGTAGCAAGGGAAATATTTGGATGAATAAACTCATCACCCGCCCAGCTCTCGTCTTCACCAAATGGCGGATTACCTTTCCCAAGATTCATCAGGATTATATCGACCAACGACGTCGGGCCCAGATAACGAAACGGTTGCGGATTGGCGTATTCTACAGAAGGCCTGGAATTAGCTGCGTTTGTTACAAAATCGGGATACTTTTTCAACGTGATATTGCCAATTTCCTCCTCGGTCATCTCCGGGTACAACTTGGCCAATTGCTGGACCAACACGGTCCGTTGGGTAGGCGACTCGCTCGATAAGGTGGCGAATGCCTCGCGCGTTTGGTTTTCGCGTGTGGTAAAGGCTTTCGCCGCAACCTCGTAATCTCCCGGAGAGTATGTGCCATCTGAAGTCGCCAGCAAGACGCCCGCCATTACAGCCCAGTCCAACAGCGGCTGGGCGCCCATCTGTTTGATCAAAGCTTCTTGTGCAGGCCCGCCAGCTTCCTGGCGTGCCAGCGCCATGGTTTGCGTAAAATTCAACCGTGAATCGCCGGCTATTGCACTGCCCAGGCGCAGGTTCATCCAGCCGGTAGATCCAACCTTGATGTTTTCCGGGTCCCGGTTGAGTACTTGGTCGGTAGTGGCAGATACGGTAGGGTCTTTCTTGACCAGCATCTCCGGTGCCGACTGGGCCAGAAAGAGGTGGGCCATCAACGACGCGACATTAGGGTCAACACCTTTGCTTTGCAGATGCGTCTCCACGTCACCGCGGATTTCTTTGAGCGTACGTCCAATATTGCCCGGTCGATACAATCCGTACCCGGCCACAGTGCCTGGCAGGCCTGGGATAGGCGCATCCACACTGAACTTCATGGCCGTCGCCAGAACCTGATGGCGGTCTGCCCTTGAAAGCGCTTGCCCGTCGGACACGGCGTAATGCTTGAGGGACCTGGCAATCTCGTCGGCTATGGCGATGGCCTTCGGAGAGTCAAAAAATGCAGCGAGCTTATTATCTGGATCAGGGTAATTCTGGAAGCCGGTGGTGCTGCTGGAAAAAGCCTTGAACAACGCCATGACCTGCATCGACGCCTTTTTCAAGGTGCTACCGGCCTCGGCGGATAGCGCGCCATCAACCTGCGAATAAGGTGTCATAGCTGCATAGTCGCCTGCCAATGGGGGCGTTGGCAGTTGAGTATCAAGCCATCCCAGCGAACCGCGTAACTGGCCGACGTTTTGCGGTGTGTCGAGAGCATACAACGCAAAGGTTTGACGCGCGTCATAGGTACGGGTGGAGTACAACGCGTTCCCGACTTTCCCGCTCATCTTCACTAGCTCGTCGAAATCCGAGTTCATCCTGCGGGCGCTGTGCCCATCTGCGTCGTCAACCCTGGACGCGCTCTCGACTTCATAGTCGAACTTCTCCTGCAAAGAATCCCAGTCACCTCTCCCATTGCGCGTCTGCAGGTCGCCGTCAGATAGCCTGAAATCAACACCGTCAAAAGCATAACCGGTCTTCTTGAGAAAGGCCTGGAATGGCGCTGACGCCAGGAACTCGATAAACAGCTCACGCGGTCGCTTACTGTGTCGGTCCAGGGCTGAGTTGGGTCCGGCGACCACGGCGTACTCATCAAGCTGGAACACGTTATCGTCGGGCTCATTCTTGAACTTAGATCGAAATTGCTCTACCAGCCCCGCGCGTATCGCACTGTCGTCACGACGCCGGGACAACTGTTTAAACTGCCCAGCCCACTGATCGCGTTGTGTTTCTGCGATCTGCGGCCACCCGTTCAGCGTGAGTTGTTTGCCCAGTTGCGGCGCAGACTTTTCATTCAGGGGCGGCTTGACCCCGTAAAAATCCAACAGCACATCGTTGCTAATCGCACTGTAGGCAGCGCTCGGGCCCGGGTTGCCGGGCAGGCCAAAATTATTGGGCGAGAGCACTTGTTGTAAGGACACGATAGTCTTACTGACTTGCCCCCAACCCGACCCATCCGTAATGCTAAAACGTTGAATGGTTTCCTTGCCATCGCGCAGGACCACGCCCACCACGTAGCCACCGAATACCCGCACAGTGGCAGGTTTCAAGTGTTGAGATGTGAACCAGGCCTGTACGGCAGGCTCATTGATAGCTTGGTGATACATCTCGATAAAGGGTGCAATAGACGCCTTTTTTGGAATGTTTTTTTCATCCATCCCGCCAGTTTTCAAGCGCTGAATCAGGATTTTCTGTAACCGAGTGTCCGCCGCCGTAGCGTCAGACTTGGCAGGGTAACGATGCCTCACCTGGCTTTCACTGACGGGCGCAGCTACCGGTTGATCGGGGATATCGCGTTTGGCCCGACCGGCCTGTTGCTCCAGGCTCAATTGCCGAAGTGAGGACGTCGCGCTGAATAATTGATGACCGGAGGGGCTGAAGGCTACACCGGAGGCCGTGGGAGCAATGGGTTTATCGGGTTGTGGCAAGAGCGGCGCAGGCTCTTGAAAGGTTGATGGCTGGCTAAAAATAGTTAAGGTATTTTTTGCTTGGATTGTCGACATTTCTACGGGTCTCTATCGGGGGGAACAGAGTCCTTGTCCTTAAGAACAGTCGATAGAAAGCGTATGAAAAAATAACCCGGCACAGCATAGGCAAACTCGCACTGCACGTAGGAAAACAGCCTGACGCTAACACCGCCAGGCCTGCTTCCATTTATCGCCAAGCGCTATGGCTTACAAAATGCGGTAAAGCAGCCGTTCAATGCGCACCCGGCTGACCCGTCGCAGGAACTTGCCGACCGCTTGCGGGTAATCCACCAGCGTCTGCAACTGCTGGTAACCCACGATGCGCGTGGTGTGCTGGAAAATCTGCGCCAGTTCGGTACGCCGTGGCTCCAGCCACTCGCCTTGCGGGTCGTCGATCAACAGGGCATTTTCCAGATCGAGGCGGAACGCCCGGGGGTTGAGGTTGTTGCCGGTGAGCAAGGTGTAACGCTGGTCAACCCACAGGCCTTTGAGGTGATAGGTGTTGTCGCCGTCGCGCCACAGGTGCAGGTTCAACTGGCCGCTGTCGATCATCGGCTGATGACGCTTGGCGAAACGCCGCAGGCTGATTTCATACAGGTAAGGCAACGCTGCAATGACCTTGAACGGCTCGCTGGGCGGAATGTAGAAATCGTTGGCGGTTTTATCACCGACGATGATGTCGATCTTCACCCCGCGCGCCAGGGCGCGGTTGATCTCGCGGGTCACCGGCAGCGGCAAATTGAAGTACGGCGTGCAGAGGGTCAACTGGTGCTGGGCACTTGCGATCAGTTCGAGGATTACCCGGTTCAGCGGGTTGTTTTTGCCGACACCGAGCAACGGGCTCACCGACATGTGGCCATTGGGCACCAGGCCCGTGGTGGTGTCATAGGTCGCGTGCTTGAGGCGGCTGCGCAGGTCGCCAATGTCGTTGCGCAAGCTGCGGGTGGTGGGCGGGTTGGGCAAGTCCAGGCGATGCACTGCCCTGGAGGCCAACAGGCCGTGTTCCACCAGATGCTGCATCGAATCCGCCAGCGGCGCGCTGTGGATCAGGTGGTAGCGGTCATAGCGGTACTTGTCGAACTTGTGCAAGTACACGTTGTTTAAACTGGCGCCGCTGTACAGCACGCTGTCGTCGATCACAAAACCCTTCAAGTGCAGCACGCCGAACAGCTCGCGGGTCTGCACCGGCACGCCGTACACCGGTACTTCACTGGCGTGCGCTTGGGTCATGGCCTGATACCAGGCGCTGTTGCCCGGCTGCTTGCCGGCGCCGATCAAGCCGCGCTGGGCGCGCAACGAGTCGACCACCACCACCACGTCCAACTCGGGCCGCGCGGCCTTGGCGGCGTGCAACGCGTCGTAGATTTCCTGCCCGGCTTCATCGTGCTGCAAGTACAGCGCGACGATATAGATACGCCGCGTGGCGTGGGGGATTTTTTCCAGCAGGCAGCGACGGAACTCAGCGGCGCCGGACAGCGCCTCAAGGGTCTCTGGAGACACTGGGAAACCGCGCAATTTAGGCAACAGGGAGCGTTTGAAGAACGACGGCATAAGGCTCGCAATGGGTCGAATCCGAAGAGGCCCAAAGCTTACACCATGGGGCTGCTCAGGTCTCGCCGGGGAACATGGAAAAAATAAATTGACCATGAAGAACGATCGTTCTAGTGTTCGCAACATGAACGACATAGCCCACAATGAAACCCGCGACATTATTCTCGACGTGACCGAGAAGTTAATTTATCGGCACGGCATCGCCGCCACCGGCATGGCGTTGCTGGTAAAAACCGCCGGCGTCTCGCGCAAGAGTATTTACCATTACTTCGCCAATAAAGATGAGTTGGTGCTCGCCGCCCTGCAACGTCGCGACGAACGCTGGATGCACTGGCTGCGCGAGGAAGTAGATCGCCGCGAAGGCAGCGGCGAGCGCTTGCTGGCGCTATTCAGCGCCCTTAAAGCCTGGTTTGACTCAGCCGACTTTCGCGGTTGTGCCTTCATCAACACCAGTGGTGAAACCGGCAATGCACAAGACCCGGTACGCCGGCTGGCCAAGGCGCATAAACAAAAACTGTTTGAGTACGCACTCCAACTGTGTGAAGCGCATGGCAGCCCCGCGCCCGAACAGCACGCGGCGCAACTGCTGATACTGATCGATGGCGCGATAACCGTCGCGCTGGTCATGGGCGATTCCAGCGCGGCTGATCATGCGCAATGCATGGCGCGAAAATTGTTCGGCCTGTGAACGCAGGCCTTTGCAACCGTCAATAACCCTTACTATTTCAGGAGTTGCCCCATGTCATCTGACGCAGAAGTACGCCCACCGTTGCCGCCGTTTACCCGCGAGTCAGCGATTGAGAAAGTCCGCCTCGCCGAAGACGGCTGGAACTCCCGAGACCCGCAACGCGTGTCGTTGGCGTACACCGTGGACACCCAGTGGCGTAACCGCGCCGAGTTTGTGCAAAACCGCGAACAAGCCAAGGGTTTCCTGACCCGTAAATGGGCCAGGGAGTTGGATTATCGGCTGATCAAGGAGTTGTGGGCGTTCGGTGGAAACCGTATCGCCGTGCGGTATGCCTATGAATGGCACGACGACTCCGGTAACTGGTTCCGCTCCTACGGCAATGAGAACTGGGAGTTTGACCAGAACGGTCTGATGGCCAAGCGGTTTGCCTGCATTAACGATCTGCCGATCGAGGCCAGCGAACGCAAATTCCACTGGCCGCTGGGGCGGCGCCCGGATGATCATCCGGGTTTGTCGGACCTCGGGCTTTAAGGCCCACCTGTGGGAGCGGGCTTGCTCGCGATGTAGGCACCTCGGTCTATCAGGCAAACCGAGTTGACTGCATCGCGAGCAAGCCCGCTCCCACAAAAGCACGGGGCGTCAGTCCTGGTTCAGGCCCACCCGATACAACACACCGTCATCCTCATCAGTCAGCACATACAGATACCCATCCGGCCCCTGCCGCACGTCTCGGATACGCGCATTCAAACCGCCCAGCAAGCGCTCCTCATGCACCACCTTGTCGCCATCAAACTGCAAACGAATCAGCTCCTGACTCGCCAACGCACCGATAAACACATTGTGCTGCCAAGGCTTGAACCGGTCAGCGTCGTAAAACGCCATACCCGAAATACCCGGCGACTTTTCCCAGACATGATGAGGCTGCACTGTGCCCTCAACTTCCTTGCCCTTGGCCTCGGGAATCGGCGTCAGGGAATAGTTGATGCCGTGCGTCGCCAGCGGCCAACCGTAGTTCTTGCCACGCTCGATGATGTTGATTTCATCACCGCCACGCGGCCCGTGTTCGTTTTCCCAGATCGTCCCACTCCAGGGGTTCAACGCCAGCCCCTGCGGATTGCGCTGACCATACGACCAGATCTCCGGCCGCACCCCCGCCTGACCGACAAACGGATTGTCATCCGGCACACGGCCGTCCGGGTAAATGCGCACCACCTTGCCTTGCAACTTGTCCAGGTCCTGCGCGGTCGGCCGGTCGTTATTCTCGCCCAGCGTCACAAACAGGTAACCGTCACGGTCAAAGGCCAAACGCGAGCCGAAGTGATTGCCGGTGGACAGCTTGGGCTCCTGGCGCAGGATCACTTTAAAGTCCTTCAAGCCGCTCAAATCATCGGCCAAACGCCCACGCCCTACGGCGGTGCCGGCCTTGCCGCCCTCACCGCCGCCCTCGGCATACGACAGGTAAACCATGCGGTCTTGCTTGAAGTCCGGCGACAGCACCACATCCAGCAAACCACCCTGCCCTTTGGCCCATACCTGCGGCACACCGCTTAACGGCGCAGAAAGCTTGCCGTCAGGGCTCACAAAGCGCAGGTGGCCTGGGCGTTCGGTCACCAAAAAGCCTTGCTTGTCGGGTAGAAACGCCACGGCCCAAGGGTGGTCCAGGCCTTTGGCAATCGGGGTTGCGGTGACACTGCCCTGCTCACTCGGAAACTGCTGGGCATCGGCTGCAAAAACCGCCGTGACCGGCAGCAGCGAGGTGGCACACAGTGCGGCTAGAAGCGTTTTGCGTAGCAACATAAGACGGAGTCCTTACCGGCGATTGCCGTTGGCATCGTAAGTGGGGGCTTTGGTTTCGGTTTTTGGACGGCTGGGCGCGGCGTCGCGCTTGGGATAGCTATTGCCGATACCGCCGTTTTGCAACGTGGGTGCGGGGCTGCTCGGCCCGGTCTGAATGCCGCGAGTGACCGGCGCATTGGGCTGGGTGCCCTGCATGCTGTTGGGGTTGGCCCGATGAATAGGGCTGTTGTTGGAGTCGTTGCTGCCGGGCAGGGTTTGCGCCTGGGCCAACGAGGTGACTGCCAAACCCAACGCCAGCACGGCAAGGTGACGCACACAACTGTTCATAACAAAGCCTCTCTTGAGCGAGTGGTACGTGCTTTCGATAACACGCTACGCCTTGGGTTCGGCTTTCGACACTAAATACTTCCTCATCAGGTGTAACACGATTTGTCCACGCATCTACCCGCCGAAACTTTTGCCAGCGCCTGCGAGTCACCAGAACACAGTCTTTTCTCAAGGAATCGCAAGCATGCCACGGGCAATCTGGAAGGGCGCAATCAGTTTTGGCTTGGTTCACATCCCGGTATCACTGGTTTCAGCCACGTCTTCACAAGGCGTTGACTTTGATTGGCTGGACAAACGCAGCATGGACCCGGTCGGTTACAAGCGCATCAACAAGACCACCGGCAAAGAAGTCACCAAAGAGAATATCGTCAAGGGCGTGGCCTTCGAAAAAGGCCGCTATGTGGTGCTCAGCGAGGACGAAATTCGCTCGGCGCACCCCAAGTCCACGCAGACTATTGAAATCATCGCGTTTGTCGCAGGCGATCAGATCCCTTTGCAAAATATCGACACGCCCTACTTCCTGGCCCCGGACAAACGCGGCGGCAAGGTTTACGCCTTATTGCGCGAAACCCTGAAAAAAACCGGCAAAGTGGCGTTGGCTAACGTGGTGTTGCACACCAAGCAACATCTGGCGGCGGTAATGCCGCTGGACTCTGCGCTGGTGCTGGTAATGCTGCGCTGGCCCGCTGAAGTGCGCAGCCTGGACGAGCTGGAATTAGGCGCCGATGTGACCAAGCCGAGCCTGGCCAAAGGCGAGTTGGACATGGCCAAACGCCTGGTGGAAGACATGAGTGCAGACTGGCAGCCGGACGAGTACCGCGACAGCTTTCAGGACAAAATCATGGCGCTGGTGGCCAAGAAGGCCAAGGCCGGCAAGATCGAAAATGTCGAAGACCAGGAGGACAGCGAAACACGCCAGTCGGCCGATGTCATCGACCTCACCGAGTTGCTCAAACGCAGCCTGGCGGGTAAACCTGCGGCCAAGACCACGGCGAAAAAACCAGCGGCAAAAAAGGCCACTAAAAAGGCTTCTTAAGCCTGCCATACGCCGGAGAACGACATGGCAAAGCCCCTGAGCGAGTACCAGCGCAAACGCGATTTCCAGATCACCGCCGAGCCCTCGGGCAGCGCAGCCAAAGGCAAACGCGCGGCGTCGGCGCTGTCATTCGTGATTCAAAAACACGACGCGCGCAACCTGCACTATGACTTTCGCCTGGAACTCGATGGCGTGCTCCTGAGCTGGGCCGTGCCCAAAGGCCCAAGCCTGGACCCGAGCCAAAAACGCTTGGCGGTACACGTTGAAGATCATCCGCTGGGCTATGGCGATTTCGAGGGCAATATTCCTGCCGGCCAATATGGCGCAGGCGATGTGATTGTGTGGGACCGTGGCGTTTGGCAACCGCACGACGATCCGCATAAGGCGTATGCCGCCGGCAAGCTCAAATTCACCCTCGTCGGTGAAAAACTCGCCGGCGACTGGGCGCTGGTGCGCACGCGCCTTAAAGGCAGCGGCGACAAGGAGCAATGGTTGCTGATCAAGGAAAAAGACCAGCAAGCGCGCGCGGCGGCCGACTACGACATCCTCAAAGACCAACCTAAAAGTGTGCTCAGCGACGCCTCGGTCGGCACACCCAAAGCGCGTGCAAAACGCCCCAAAGCGTCCGCGACTAAAACCCGCCAATCCCTCCCCGAGCAATTCACGCCGCAACTGGCAACCCTGGTCGACCGCGCCCCCGACGGCGATTGGCAATACGAAATCAAATTCGACGGCTACCGCATGCTCGCGCGCATCCTCGACGGCGAGGTGCGCCTGTTTACGCGCAACGGGCATGACTGGACCGACCGCCTGCCGCGTCAGGTCAAGGCCTTGCAAGCGCTGAAGCTGGGCGACAGTTGGCTGGACGGTGAAGTGGTCAGCCTCAATGACGACGGCTTGCCGGATTTTCAGGCACTGCAAAACGCGTTCGATGTCGGCCGCAGCCTGGACATCGTGTATTACCTGTTCGACGCGCCGTTTCTGGAAGGTGAGGATCAGCGCGAGGCACCTGTAGAGGCACGCCGCGCGGCGCTCAAGTCCGCGCTGTCGAGTAGCCGCAGCAAGCTGCTGCGGTTCTCCGAAGCGTTTGTCGCCAACCAGCGCGACATCTTCGAAAGTGCTTGCGACCTCGCACTCGAAGGCCTGATCGGCAAACGCCTGGGCAGCCCGTATGTGTCGAGCCGTAGCACCGACTGGATCAAACTCAAATGTCGCCTGCGCCAGGAGTTCGTGATTGTCGGCTACACCCGGCCGCAAGGCTCGCGCAGTGGCTTTGGCGCGCTGCTGCTGGCAGTCAATGATGATACGGGGCTGGTGTACGCCGGGCGCGTGGGCACTGGTTTTGACCAGGCGGCGCTGAAGGCGGTTTATGCGCAGCTCAAACCGTTGGAGCGCAAAACCTCACCGCTGCAAAAACCGCTGACCAGCCCCCAGGCGCGCGGCGTGCACTGGGTTGAGCCGAGCACGGCGTGCGAGGTGAATTTTGCCGAATGGACCCGCGAGGGTGTGGTGCGCCACGCCTCGTTCATTGCGCTGCGCAGCGACAAACCGGTGGCGCAGATCATCCATGAACAGCCACGCAAGGCCAGCTCGGTTAAACCGGCAGCACCCGCGAAAAAACGCAGCGGCGGCGTAAACATCACTCACCCGGAGCGGGTGATTGACGCGCAAAGCGCTACGCAAAAACATCAGTTGGCGGCGTTTTACCAGAATATCAGCGAGTGGATATTGCCCTTCTTGCGCCATCGCCCGGTCTCACTATTGCGTGCGCCCGAAGGAGTCGACGGCGAGCAATTCTTCCAAAAACACTCGGAGCACCTGGCCATTCCGCACATCAAGCAGTTGGACCCGGCGCTGGACCCGGGCCATGCACGCCTGATGGAAATCGATCAGCCAGGCGCGCTGATCGGCGCCGTGCAGATGGGCACCATAGAACTGCACACGTGGGGCGCCACCTCGGACAAAATCGAAACCCCCGACCTGTTTGTGCTCGACCTCGACCCTGACCCGGCGCTGCCCTGGAAAACCATGCTGGAGGCCGCGCAACTGACGTTGTCGGTGCTCGATGAGCTGGGGCTGGCAGCGTACGTCAAGACCAGCGGCGGCAAAGGCCTGCACCTGGTCGTTCCGCTCGCGCGGCGGGATGACTGGGGCACCGTAAAGGCCTTCGCCAAGGCCATTGCTCAGTTCATGACGCAGCAACTGCCCGAACGCTTTACCGCGACTTCCGGCCCGAAAAACCGCATCGGCAAGATCTTCATTGACTACCTGCGCAACGCGCGCGGCGCCAGCACCGTAGCGGCTTACTCTGTGCGCGCACGGCCAGGCCTGCCGGTGTCGGTGCCGGTCAGTCGAGAGGAGTTAAAGGGCTTGCGCAGTGCCCAACAATGGACGGTGGCCAACTTGCACGAGCGTTTGGCGCACCTGAAAGAAGACCCGTGGGCCGGTTATGCCAACCGGCAAAAGATCAGCAAGAAGATGTGGGACAAGCTCGGCGCGAAACCACCCGCGTGATTCGCGCCCAACGCTGGGTTAGATAAGGATAAAGATCAGCGCCAATCCCGCAAAAATCGCCCACTTTTCCAAGTAGTAACGCGCGCGGTTGCGCTTTTTCAGTTCTTTGCCGCGCAGGCGAATCTTGTACAGGCGCGTGAACGCTCGATTCAGGCCGCCGGTCTTGTCGCCCGCGTCATTCGGCGAACCCGCCGACGCCATCACATTACGGCTGAACCAGCGGTTGAACGCCGCCGCCCAGCGGTACTTCATGGGCCGCTCGATGTCGCAAAACAAGATGATGCGGTTCTGCTGCGTGGTGTTTTCCGCGTAATGAATGTAGGTCTCGTCGAACATCACCGGCTCGCCATCGCGCCAGTAATAGCTTTCGCCATCGACGTTGATGTAGCAGCCAGGGTCGTTAGGCGTATCCAGACCCAGGTGATAGCGGTAGGAGCCAGCGTACGGGTCGCGGTGGCGAACCAGCTTGGAGCCCGGTGGCAGCTCGGCAAACATGGCGGCCTTGATCGAACCGATGCTCTGCACCAGTTCAGTCGTGCGCGGGCACAGCTTCATCGCAGACGGGTGACTGTCGCCATACCACTTGAGGTAAAAGCGCTTCCAGCCCGACTTGAAGAACGAGTTGAAACCCACGTCGTTGTACTGCTCGGAACGCTTGATCTCGCCGGCGCGCATCAGGTTCTGGGCTTCCTCGCGGATCTCCTGCCAGTGCTCCTGCAACGGGCTCAAATCAGGAAAATCGCCGGGGGCCAGATAGGGGCGGCTTGGCTGCCTGGAAAACAGGTAGAGGAAGCAGTTGATCGGCGCCAGGAACGTCGAGTGATCGCTGAGCTGGCGCCCCAACTTGTGTCGCACCCGGCCGCGCAGGTGTACATACGCGATGGAGGCAACGTAGAGAAAAACAATGATGAGTTTCAAGAGATTCGTCACATGTCAGTAGAAAACAGGCTGCTCCTGCGTGCCCACAACGGCCGAGGATTGAAGATGCAGCACCTGAAATCACAATTCACAAATACGCGGCATTAGCGGTTTGTCGACAACCGGTTCATGGCCATTGGCAGTTATTTAGCCACAGTTTGTAACCAAAGGTTAGCTAAGATTTGTGAAAAGCTGTCTATGGAACCGATAGATTTGCCAGTGGGCAGGTGTTGCCACCCGCCCACTGCCCGCCCTGTCTACGGCAGCGGCTGATCATCCTTGCTCTCGTAGCGAGGCAAGCGGCCATCGGTTAATGGCGAATGATATTCAGCCTTTCGATGGCTCAGGATGAAGTAGCGCAACACCGCTATCAGCACGCCCAGGAACAGACCTGCGATCAAACTGATAGCGATGATCAGCGATTTTTTCGGCTTGATCGGCGACAGCGGCTCCTGAGCGCGGCGGTCAACGGCCACCAGCTTCAAGTTAGTCATGTCGATATTCAGCGAGCGCAAACGCGCCACTTCAGCGCGGAGCGGTTGCACGTCCTGCAGGAAAATATCCTCGTTGGCGCGTTTTTGCAGAACCTCAACTTCACGGTTCGACTGCAGCAGCTGGAGTTCCTTGCCAATTTCAGCGATGCGCGTGCTGGTGAAGTCATCGCTGGTGCGCTTTTGCAATGCGCTTTGCTCGGCTTCCAGGGCTTCGGTACCCATGAAATACAACGGTATTTTCTGGTTGTTGACCTCGGTGCGCATCACCTGATTGGAACCTGAACGCGTGGCATCGCCCATCGCTGACGGCGTGGTTGGGGTTCGGATACCCATCGATTTGGCGATCGAGATCGCTTCGGCCAACTCTGCCAAACGATCGCCACGCTCCATTTTCATCTGCAGGCGCAGTGCACTGAGTTCATCTTGCAACTGGGCACGTTTGAGCCTGTCAGCCTCAAGCAGCTTGGCGATCTTGGATTCTTTTTCGGTCTCGTAATTGGCGCGAGCGGCGTCGATCTTGCCTTTGAGTTCGCTCAAGCGGTTATTCACGATGACCTTGAGGTCGGCCCCCACCTGCTCACGTTCCGCCGCAATCGCGTAGTCGACAAACCCGTTGAGGATGGCCACGCCATCCACGTCCGACGGGTATTGCATCTCCAGACGGATGTAACTGGACAGCGAATCTGATTTTTTAGGGTCCGGCGCGATCACGTTGACCGCGTTCCGGTTGAAATCTTCAAAACTCTGCTCAAGGCTTTGTCCGGGCTTGCGGAAAGCCTGGAACAGTTGTTCATGGCTTTTGAAAAAATCCAGGCGCGCGCCGTAGGAATCCAACTGAGCGCCGACTTTCGCCAGCGCGTCTGCGGGCGGCAGTTTGTAGACTTCCGAGCGGTTCAAGGCATCCAGTTCGTTGATCGCCGCAGGCCGTAACACACTGCTGACCTCATACACCTTGGGCGCCAAAAACGCATAGCTGGCGCCCAAAACTCCCACCAGGATGGTGCAACCCAACACCAGTTTTTTTTGCCGCCAAATCGAGTCAGCTACCTCAACCAAGTCAATTTCATCTGACACTGCAGGCACATTGAGCGAAGAAGTTCGATTCAAAATAAGAACACCTTAAAACTGATATTAAAAAGCCGCTACGCCCTGAACCCCGATTTTTCAGCCCGAACGGCCTGAGAATCAGAAACAACGCCCTAATCACAACTGGCTAATGGCACTCTGACCACTTCACTGAAAGAAAAGTCCGACATCATTAGAGATTATTTCTACTGCATGTCAATGACTGCAGAATAGCTTTCATGCGGGCGATCATGCTGCCGAAAGCAACGCTAATGCAGGATAACGGGCTGTCAGCCAAAAAAATTTAGCTTCAGGGGCTCAGTTCCAGCGTGCTATCGATACAATTCCAGCGGCTAACCCTTAGCACTTTTGCACTCATCCAGCGTTTAAGCCCTCAGCAAGAAGGAATTTGCATGCACGTTTCAGATCCGGACTATCAACAGCTTCAAGGCACGTGGGAACAAATATCCCTGGAAGACAGCGGCGTGCTCAACCCCGCCGATGCGCACACTGCCCCCGGCGCGATCACCACCATTGCAGGCGACCAGTTCGAGGTGAGAACGGTGAGTGGCGAAATTTTGCTGGCGGGCCGGTTTTTTCTGGACAGCACCACCGCGCCAAAAAGTATTACCTGGGTGGACGCCATGGGCGAAGACGCCGGCAAGGCATTACCCGCCAGCTATCGCCTTGAAGGCGATGACTTCATGTTTATTGCCGCAGATGAAGGCATGCCGCGGCCGACACTATTCAGCACCGAGCCAGGGCAAACCATGCGCACCTTCGTACGCCGCCGCGCAAAGGCGCTCGCCGAGTAAAAGCGCGGGGCGTAGCCGAAACTAATTTCAAGGCGTGCAGGTCATTAACACACGAAGCATTCAGCCCCTGAATGCCCATCTCGAAGACCTCGCCATGGCCCTTCAGCCCGACCTGCGTAATAACTTGCCTCTGGACAGCCTGAATTTCTTCCTCGCAGACGTCCGCGACGGGCTTGGCCCGTACCTGGCGATTTACTTGCTGGCCGTGCACCACTGGGACCCCGCCAGCATCGGTGTGGTCATGACCCTGGCGGGCATTGCCGGGCTGGTCACCCAAGGCCCGGCCGGCGCGCTGATCGACCGTACGCGCAGCAAGCGCGCGGTGGTGGTGGTGGCCGCGATCCTCGTCACCGCCAGTTGCCTGATGCTGCCGTTTGTCAGCGCGTTCAGCTGGGTGGCGTTGACCCAAGCTGCGAGTGCCGTCGCCGCCTCGGTATTTGCGCCGGCTATTTCAGCAATCTCGTTAGGCATTACCGGGCCGCGTGCCTTCACCCGCCGCACCGGGCGCAACGAAACCTTCAACCACGCGGGCAATGCCGTCGCGGCGTTACTCGCCGGTGGCCTGGCGTACCTGTACGGCCCGGTGGTGGTGTTTTATCTGATGGCGTTTATGGCGCTGGCGAGTATCGTCGCGGTCAGTTGCGTGTCGGCCAAGGCGATTGACCATGAAGTTGCACGCGGCTTCGACCCGGCGCACAGCAGCGATCACGAGCAACCGTCCGGAGTGAAGGCGTTGCTGAGTAACCGCCCACTGTTGTTGTTCGCCATTTGCTGCGCCTTGTTCCACCTGGCCAATGCCGCGATGCTGCCGCTGGTCAGCCAGAAGTTATCGCAAATCAACCTGCACATGGCCACGCCGCTGACGTCGGCGTGCATCGTTGCCGCACAATTGGTGATGGTGCCGATGGCCTGGCTGGTGGGGCTCAAGGCCGACGTGTGGGGGCGCAAGCCGCTGCTGCTGGCCGGTTTCATGATTCTGCCGCTGCGGGGCGTGCTGTATACCGTGTCCAACGACCCCTATTGGCTGGTCGCCGTGCAAATGCTCGACGGCATCGGCGCGGGGATTTTCGGCGCGCTGTTCCCGGTCATCGTCAAGGACCTCACCCAAGGCACCGGCCGCTTCAACGTCAGCCTTGGCGCGCTGTCGACGGTATTTGGCCTGGGCGCGGCACTGAGTAACAGCCTGGCCGGGTTTGTGGTGCAACAGGCCGGCTACAACGCGGCTTTCCTGACGCTGGCGGCGGTCGCGGCCGTGGCCCTGGCGTTGTTATGGCTGGCGATGCCGGAGACGCTGGCAAAACCATCCCTCGCTCGCCGTACAACTGTCGCCTGACATATGCGACAATGCGCGCCAAATTCCAACACACATTCAAAATTTTCTGCTCAGCGACCGGGTTTCGCGCCTTGATGTCGCTGTTGACGCATGCCTGAAGGCTCCTGCCGCCACGCTCGCAACTCATTGATAGGTAAAGTAATTGATCTCCACAGCTAACATCACCATGCAGTTCGGCGCCAAGCCGCTCTTCGAGAACGTCTCGGTCAAGTTCGGCGCCGGTAACCGTTATGGTTTGATCGGTGCCAACGGTTGCGGCAAGTCGACCTTCATGAAAATCCTTGGCGGCGACCTCGACCCGTCCGGCGGCCAGGTCATGCTGGAGCCGAATGTGCGCCTGGGTAAACTGCGCCAGGACCAGTTCGCCTACGAAGAATTCACCGTGCTCGACACCGTGATCATGGGCCACGAGGAGCTGTGGAAAGTCAAGGCCGAGCGCGACCGTATCTACTCGCTGCCGGAAATGAGCGAAGACGACGGCATGGCCGTGGCCGAGCTGGAAACCGAGTTCGCCGAGATGGACGGCTACACCGCCGAATCGCGTGCCGGTGAACTGCTGTTGGGCCTGGGTATTCCGCTGGAACAACATTTCGGCCCGATGAGCGAAGTGTCGCCCGGCTGGAAACTGCGTGTATTGCTGGCGCAGGCGCTGTTCTCCGACCCGGAAGTGCTGCTGCTCGACGAACCGACCAACCACTTGGACATCAACACCATTCGCTGGCTGGAAAACATCCTGACCCAGCGCTCCAGCCTGATGATCATCATCTCTCACGACCGTCACTTCCTGAACAGCGTGTGCACCCACATGGCTGACCTGGACTACGGCGAGCTGCGCCTGTTCCCGGGCAACTACGACGAGTACATGACCGTGGCGACCCAGTCCCGCGAGCAATTGCTGTCGGACAACGCCAAGAAGAAAGCGCAAATCTCCGAGCTGCAATCGTTTGTCAGCCGCTTCTCGGCCAACGCCTCGAAAGCCAAGCAGGCGACGTCGCGTGCCAAGGCGATCGACAAGATTCAACTGGCCGAGGTCAAGCCTTCGAGCCGTGTTAGCCCGTTCATCCGTTTCGAGCAAACCAAAAAGCTGCACCGTCAGGCGGTCATCGTCGACCGTATGGCCAAAGGCTTCGACGGCAAGCCGCTGTTCAAGGACTTCAGCTTCCAGGTTGAAGCCGGCGAGCGCGTGGCGATCATCGGCCCTAACGGTATCGGCAAAACCACCCTGCTGCGCACGCTGGTCAACGAACTGACGCCGGACGCCGGCAGCATCAAGTGGACCGACGCCGCAGAGCTGGGCTACTACGCCCAGGACCACGCCTCCGACTTCGAAGACGACATGAGCCTGTTCGACTGGATGGGCCAGTGGACCCAAGGCGAGCAAGTGATTCGCGGCACGTTGGGGCGGATGCTGTTCTCCAACGACGAGATTCTCAAGTCGGTCAAAGTGATTTCCGGTGGTGAGCAAGGCCGTATGTTGTTCGGCAAGCTGATCCTGCAAAAGCCGAACGTGCTGATCATGGACGAACCGACCAACCACTTGGACATGGAATCCATCGAAGCGCTGAACCTGGCGCTGGAAAACTACCCGGGCACGCTGATCTTCGTCAGCCACGACCGTGAGTTCGTATCGTCCCTGGCCACGCGCATCATCGAGTTGAGCGCCAACGGCGTGATCGACTTCAGCGGCACCTACGATGACTACCTGCGCAGCCAAGGCGTGGTGTTCTAAGTAACGCCCACTCTGTGGCGAGCGCCTGTGTGGGAGCGCTTGCTCGCGATGCTGCGCAGCGGCCCTAAAACCGGAC
>NZ_VUAZ01000152.1 GCF_009296165.1 Pseudomonas kitaguniensis
TTTTTTTAGTCGACGCATCTTGGCCACGGTGTCGTCGAGGTCCTGAATCACGATGCCCTCGGTGATCTCAAGTTTCAGCAGGCTAAAGGGCAGCTTATGCCGTTTGAGGCTGCGCGCCACGCGCTCTACAAAGTCATTTTGGCGAAACTGTCGGGGGCTGATATTCACACACAAGCTGAAGTTCAGCGGGTCCACCAAACCTTCACCAATCAACTGCGCAAAAGCGCCACACGCTTCATCGAGAATCCAGGTGCCGACTTCCAGGATCAGGCCGCTGTCCTCCAGCACCTTGATAAACTTGGCCGGTGACTGCGCGCCCAGTTGCGGGTGCTGCCAGCGCACCAAGGCTTCGGCACCGACGATGCGGTTGCCACGCGCATCCACTTGGGGTTGGTAATGCACGCTGAACTCGCCGCGGCCAAGTGCCAGGCGCAGGTCGGTCTCCATGCGCAGGCGCTCGCTGGCGGTTTTTTGCATGCTGTTGTGGAACATCTGCGTGGTGTTGCGCCCTGAGTCCTTGGCCCGATACAGGGCAATGTCGGCGCGCTTGAGCAGGTCAGCCGGTGTGGAGCCGTGATCGGGAATCAGCGCCACGCCAATACTCGGTGTGACGTGCAAGCGGTGACCATCAAGGAACATTGGTTCCGAAAGCAGCCGGCGCAGCGTGTCCGCCAGTTCCTGCACATGGGCGCTGACGTGCGTGCGGGTACCTTGCAGGCCGCTGAGCAGTACCACAAATTCATCACCGCCCAGGCGCGCCACCGTGTCTTCCATGCGCACGCTGGCTTCCAGGCGCGCGGTGACGATTTTCAGCACGGTGTCGCCCACCGGGTGGCCGAGCGAATCGTTGATGTGCTTGAAGTGGTCGAGGTCGAGGAACAGCAACGCGCCGCGCAAGTCATGGCGCTTGAGCAGGGCGATCTGCTGGCTCAGGCGGTCCATCAGCAACGCGCGATTGGGCAGGTTGGTCAGCGGGTCGTGATAAGCCAAGTGGCGAATCTGCGCCTGAGCGTTTTTCAGCAGGCTCACGTCCCGCGCGGTCATCAGCAGGCACCGCGTTTCATTCAAGGTGATCGGTTCGACTGAAACTTCCACGGCCAGAACCTCTCCGCGCGTGTTGTGCCAGAGCATTTCCCGATGCTGAATGCGGCCCTTGATCTGCAGTTCGGACAACAGCGCGGCGCGCTGGTTTTCATCGGCCCAGATACCGATCTGGTAAAGCGTCAGGCCAATCGCTTCTTCGGCGCGATAGCCGGTCAGGCGGCAGAACCCGTCGTTGACCTCCACGTAGCGGCCAGTGTCGCGCTCGGTGATGGAAATGGCGTCGGGGCTGGTCTGGAACACACTGGCAAATTTTTCTTCCGAGGCGCTGAGCCGCTGCTCGCGCTTGATCTGGTCGGTGATGCCCAGCAGGGTGCCGGCCACGCGCTGCGGTGCGCCGTGTTCATCCCGGTACAGGCGCGCGCGGCTGTCTTTGAGGGCGTGCTTGCGCTCGCGCTGATAAGTGGTTTCGCGGATCACACCCATCATGCGCGGGCGGCCGGCCTTGTCCGGCGCCAGGCTGCCACTGATCTCCAGCCAGTGATGCGTGCCGTCCGGCCAGAGGATGTGATGGTGCATGGTCTGCTCGACCGGTTCGCCCGCCACCATCGCATGAAACGCGCGCACCACCCGGTCGCGGTCCGACGGCGCCAACAGGTCCATGTAGTTGAGGTCGGTGGGTAAAGGCAGGTGCGGATCGAAGCCGAACAGCGCCTGTGTGCCCCGTGACCAACTGACGCGGCCTGTGTCGATTTCCCAATACCAGGCGCCCAGTCGGGCAGCATCAAGGGCTGCCAGCAACTGCGGGGCGCTGTCCCAACTGTGTTCCGCGCCCTGGGGGTCAAGGGCATAAATGCGGGGCAACGGTGGCGCGGAATCGACGGGGTTGCGCATTATCAACGGGCCTTCGCTCAATGGGCGTTCGGCGGGGGTGTATTCAGACCTTTAGGCCGCACAGCTTCACGCCGGTACCCCTGGCAGATCGACCTGTGCATCCAATAGGCTCATGAAGGCCCGCGCAGCATTCGATAGCGTCCTTTCGGTGTGCACTATATAGCCTAGCTGGCGACTGAGCTGTATGCCTGGCAAAGCGATGGTTGCCACGTGTTCATCCAGCATGGTGCGCGGCAATACGCTCCAGGCCAGGCCGATGGAAACCATCATCTTGATGGTTTCCAAATAGTTGGTGCTCATCGCGATGTTCGGCGTCAGGCCTTGGGCTTCGAACAACCGGCTGACAATATGGTGGGTAAACGTGTTGCCGCCGGGAAAAACCGCCGGGTGCCTGGCAACGTCCGCAAGCTTCACCGCCCCGTTGCTGGTCAAGCTGTGCTCCGGCGCCACCACAAAATCCAGCGGGTCATCCCACACCGGCGTCGCGCGTACAAGGTTGTGCGGAGTGGGGGCCAGCGTGATCACCGCCACTTCGGCGCGGCCATGCAGGATTTCTTCGTAGGCCACCTCCGAATCGAGGAACTGAATGTCCAGCGCCACGTTAGGGTATTCCCGGGTAAAGGTGCGCAGGATCGGCGGCAAGCGGTGCAGGCCAATATGGTGGCTGGTGGCCAGGGTCAGCCGACCGCTGACTTCACCCGTGAGGTTGGTCAGGGCGCGGCGGGTGTCTTCCAGTACGTTCAGAATCTGATAGGCGCGCGGCAGCAGCGCGCGCCCGGCCTCGGTCAAGCCGACTTCGCGGCCCAGTCGATCAAACAGGCGCACCTTGAGTTGCTGCTCCAGGCCGGCAATCCGTTTGCTGATTGCCGGCTGTGTCAGATACAGCCGTTCACCGGCGCCGGAGAAACTACCGGTCTCGGCGATGGCGATAAAGGCGTTGAGGTTGGCCAAGTCCATTGTGGTATTCCAGTTGGTAATCCAAAGCATAAAAAATATGAATTTGAGTTATTTAATGTAGCGCCATACCATCGGCCTCACAAGCCAAAGGGTTATTGAGCCGCTCAAGGCCCGGGGCATAGAAACACCGATGATGAGGACCAACCGATGGCCGGCAAAACGCTGTACGACAAGCTTTGGGATTCGCATGAAGTGAAACGGCGCGACGATGGTTCGTCGCTGATCTATATCGACCGTCACATCATCCATGAAGTGACCTCGCCTCAAGCGTTTGAAGGCCTACGGCTGGCCGGGCGCAAGCCATGGCGTGTCGACTCGATCATCGCCACCCCGGACCACAACGTACCGACCACCCCGGAGCGCAAGGGCGGCATCGAAGCGATTGTCGACACCGTGTCGCGTTTGCAGGTGCAAACCCTTGATGACTATTGCGACGAATACGGCATCACCGAATTCAAGATGAATGACGTACGCCAGGGCATCGTCCACGTGATCGGCCCGGAGCAGGGCGCCACCTTGCCCGGCATGACCGTGGTCTGCGGCGACTCCCACACCTCGACCCACGGCGCGTTCGGCGCATTGGCGCACGGTATTGGCACCTCCGAGGTGGAACATGTGTTCGCCACGCAGTGCCTGGTCGCCAAGAAAATGAAGAACATGTTGGTGCGCGTCGAAGGCACCTTGCCGTTCGGCGTAACCGCCAAAGACATCGTGCTCGCGGTCATCGGCAAGATCGGCACGGCCGGCGGTAATGGCCATGCCATCGAGTTCGCTGGCAGCGCTATTCGCGACTTGTCCATCGAAGGCCGCATGACTATCTGCAACATGTCCATCGAAGCCGGTGCCCGTGTCGGCATGGTGGCGGCGGACGAAAAAACCGTTGAGTACGTCAAGGGCCGCCCGTTTGCACCGGCAGGCGCAGACTGGGACGCAGCGGTTGAAGCCTGGAAAGACCTGGTGTCCGACGCCGATGCGGTGTTCGACACCGTGGTTGAGCTCGACGCTACCCAGATCAAGCCACAAGTCAGCTGGGGCACCTCCCCGGAGATGGTCGTGGCGGTTGACCAGAACGTACCGGACCCGGCCAAGGAAGCCGACCTGGTCAAGCGCGGTTCCATCGAACGTGCCTTGAAATACATGGGTTTGAAAGCCAACCAGGCGATCACCGATATTCAGTTGGACCGTGTGTTCATCGGGTCCTGCACCAACTCGCGCATCGAAGACCTGCGTGCCGCCGCGGCGATCGCCAAGGGCCGCAAAGTCGCCTCGACCATCAAGCAAGCCATCGTGGTGCCAGGCTCGGGCCTGGTTAAAGCGCAGGCCGAAGCGGAAGGCCTGGACAAGATTTTCCTCGAAGCCGGTTTTGAATGGCGTGAGCCGGGTTGCTCCATGTGCCTTGCGATGAACCCGGACCGTTTGGAGTCGGGCGAGCATTGCGCGTCCACCTCCAACCGTAACTTCGAAGGGCGCCAGGGCAACGGCGGGCGTACCCACTTGGTCAGCCCGGCGATGGCCGCTGCGGCGGCCGTCAACGGTCGTTTCATCGACGTTCGCGAATTGATCTGAGGAAACCCCGATGAGAGCTTTTACCCAACACACCGGTTTGGTTGCGCCGTTGGACCGTGCCAACGTGGACACCGACCAGATCATCCCCAAGCAATTTTTGAAGTCGATCAAGCGCACCGGTTTCGGCCCTAACCTGTTCGACGAGTGGCGCTACCTGGACGTGGGCTACGCCTACCAGGACAACTCCAAGCGCCCGTTGAACAAGGATTTTGTGCTTAACGCCGAGCGCTACCAGGGCGCCAGCGTGTTACTCGCCCGCGAGAACTTCGGCTGCGGCTCCAGCCGTGAGCACGCGCCGTGGGCGCTGGAAGAATATGGCTTTCGCAGCATCATCGCGCCGAGCTACGCCGACATTTTCTTCAACAACAGCTTCAAAAACGGCTTGCTGCCGATCATCTTGAGCGACGCAGAAGTGGATGAACTGTTCCAGCAAGTCGAGGCGGAGGTGGGCTACCAACTGACCGTCGACCTGGTGGCGCAGACCGTGACCCGCCCGGACGGCAAGGTTTACCACTTTGAAGTCGACGCGTTCCGCAAGCACTGCCTGGTCAACGGCCTGGATGACATCGGCCTGACCCTGCAGGACGGCGACGCGATTGCGGCGTTTGAAGCCAAACACCGGGCGAGTCAGCCCTGGTTGTTTCGCGATGCCTGATTTTATGTAGGCAGGACCGCCGCCATCGGGAGCAAGCCCCCTCCCACATTCGACCGAGTTTCTTCAGTTGAAATCGGATCAATTGTGGGAGGGGCGGTGCGACGATTCGACTTGCTCGCGAAGGGGCCAGCAGCAGCAACACAAAAACCAGGGATATCACCATGACCAACACCGCCCACACCCAAGTCGTGCAAAAACAATTCGGCGAGCAAGCCTCGGCCTACCTGAGCAGTGCCGTGCACGCTCAAGGCACCGAATTCGCGCTGCTCCAGGCCGAACTGGCCGGGCAGGGCGCTGCACGGCTGCTGGATTTGGGCTGCGGGGCTGGCCATGTGAGTTTCAACGTGGCCCCACTGGTTAAAGAAGTCGTCGCCTACGACCTGTCCCAGCCGATGCTCGATGTGGTAGCCGCTGCTGCCGTAGACCGTGGCCTGAGCAACATCCGCACGGTGCACGGCGCCGCCGAGCGTTTGCCGTTCGCTGCGGGCGAGTTCGACTTCGTATTCAGCCGCTATTCGGCGCACCACTGGAGTGACCTCGGCCTAGCCCTGCGCGAAGTGCGCCGGGTGCTCAAACCGGGCGGCGTGGCGGCCTTCGTTGACGTCTTGTCACCGGGCAGCCCGCTGTTGGACACTTACCTGCAAACCGTCGAAGTGTTGCGCGACACCAGCCACGTGCGCGATTACTCCGCCGGCGAATGGATGCGTCAACTCAGCGAAGCCGGTTTGCACGTACGTAACAGCAGTCGCCAGCGCCTGCGTTTGGAATACACCTCGTGGGTTGAACGCATGCGCACGCCAGAGGTGTTGCGCGCCGCGATCCTGGCGCTGCAACAGTCGATGGGCCAGGAGGTCCGTGATTATTTCGAGATTCAAGCCGACGGCACCTTCAGCACTGACGTGCTGGTGGTCTGGGCGGATTAATTTTTCCCGGCCTGCCCATGGGCGGGTCGCTTGATGAAATGAGGAACGCATGAGCAAGCAGATTCTGATTCTCCCTGGCGACGGTATTGGCCCGGAAATCATGGCCGAAGCGGTCAAAGTCCTGGAATTGGCCAACACCAAGTACAGCTTGGGCTTCGAACTGAGCCACGACGTGATCGGCGGCGCCGCTATCGACAAGCACGGCGTGCCGCTGGCCGACGAAACGCTGGAGCGTGCACGCGCGGCTGACGCGGTGTTGCTGGGCGCCGTGGGAGGCCCGAAATGGGACAAGATCGAACGCGACATTCGCCCGGAACGCGGCCTGTTGAAAATCCGCGCGCAGTTGGGCCTGTTCGGCAACCTGCGCCCGGCGATCCTCTACCCGCAACTGGCCGACGCTTCAAGCTTGAAGCCGGAAGTGGTGGCGGGCCTGGATATTCTGATTGTGCGTGAGCTGACCGGCGGTATCTATTTCGGCTCGCCGCGCGGCGTGCGTGAACTCGAAAACGGCGAGCGCCAAGCCTACGACACCCTGCCGTACAGCGAGAGCGAGATCCGGCGTATCGCGCGTGTCGGTTTCGACATGGCCCGCGTGCGCAGCAAAAAGGTCTGCTCGGTGGATAAAGCCAACGTGTTGGCCTCCAGCCAACTGTGGCGCGAAATCGTCGAAGAAGTCGCCAAGGACTACCCAGACGTCGAACTGAGCCACATGTACGTCGACAACGCCGCCATGCAACTGGTGCGCGCGCCCAAGCAGTTCGACGTGATCGTCACCGACAACCTGTTCGGCGACATTCTGTCCGACCAGGCCTCAATGCTCACCGGTTCTATCGGCATGCTGCCATCGGCGTCGCTGGACACCCATAACAAGGGCATGTACGAGCCGTGCCACGGTTCGGCGCCAGACATCGCGGGCCAGGGCATTGCCAACCCGTTGGCGACTATTTTGTCGGTCTCGATGATGCTGCGTTACAGCTTCAACCTGAGTGACGCAGCGGACGCCATCGAGAAGGCCGTGAGCCTGGTTTTGGACCAGGGCCTGCGCACCGGTGACATTTGGTCACAAGGTTGCACCCAAGTCGGTACGCAAGAAATGGGCGACGCAGTAGTCGCCGCCCTGCGGAATCTGTAATCTCTCGGGCCCGCTTGCAGTTGTTGCTGCAAGGCGGCCCACTTTTTAACAAGGTGTAGTTGCGATGAAACGTGTAGGTCTGATCGGTTGGCGCGGTATGGTCGGTTCCGTGCTCATGCAGCGGATGCTGGAAGAGCAGGATTTCGATCTTATTGAGCCGGTGTTTTTCACCACTTCGAACGTGGGTGGCCAAGGGCCGTCCGTGGGCAAGGATATTGCCCCGCTCAAGGACGCCTACAGCATTGAAGAGCTGAAAACCCTCGATGTGATTTTGACCTGCCAGGGTGGCGACTACACCAGCGAAGTCTTCCCTAAACTGCGCGAAGCCGGCTGGCAGGGTTACTGGATCGACGCCGCCTCAAGCCTGCGCATGCAGGACGACGCGGTCATCATTCTCGACCCGGTTAACCGCAAGGTCATCGACCAGCAGTTGGACGCCGGCACCAAGAACTACGTGGGTGGCAACTGCACCGTTAGCCTGATGCTGATGGGCCTGGGTGGCTTGTTCGAAGCTGGCCTGGTCGAGTGGATGAGCGCCATGACTTATCAAGCGGCCTCCGGCGCCGGCGCGCAGAACATGCGCGAGCTGATCAAGCAAATGGGCGCAACCCACGCCGCTGTTGCCGATCAACTGGCTGACCCGGCCAGTGCGATTCTCGACATCGACCGCCGCGTGGCCGAAGCCATGCGCAGTGATGCTTACCCGACCGAGAACTTCGGTGTGCCATTGGCAGGTAGCTTGATCCCCTGGATCGACAAGGAACTGCCTAACGGGCAGAGCCGTGAAGAGTGGAAGGCTCAGGCTGAGACCAACAAGATTCTGGGGCGCTTCAAGAACCCGATCCCGGTAGATGGCATCTGTGTGCGCATCGGCGCAATGCGTTGCCACAGCCAGGCGCTGACCATCAAGCTGAACAAAGATGTGCCGATCGCGGATATTGAAGGGCTGATCAGCCAACACAACCCGTGGGTCAAGCTGGTGCCGAACAACCGTGATATCAGCATGCAGGAGCTGAGCCCTACCAAGGTGACGGGCACCCTGAATGTGCCGGTTGGGCGCCTGCGCAAGCTGAACATGGGCACGCAGTATCTGGGCGCGTTCACCGTAGGCGACCAACTGCTGTGGGGCGCGGCCGAACCGCTGCGTCGCATGCTGCGGATTTTGCTGGAGCGCTGATCGCTGCTGGTAATCAAGAACCCGCGCTCTGGTGACAGGCGCGGGTTTTTTGTTGCTCTTTAGGGCCTCATCGGGAGCAAGCCCCCTCCCACATTTGGATATGTGAGCACATTTCAACTGTGGGAGGGGGCTTGCTCCCGATGAGGCCATCAGCCCATCCAAAAAGCCAGGTTAATTGCCTCACCCCCAGCCACCCGGTAAAGTGCCGCTCCCCCCGCAATGCCCGAGGCAGCCAGCATGACCCAGACCTTTGATATCGCAGTGATCGGCGCCACCGGCACGGTTGGCGAAACCCTGGTGCAGATCCTCGAAGAGCTGGCATTCCCGGTAGGCACGCTGTATCTGCTGGCGGGCAACAACTCTGCCGGCGCCTCAGTGCCGTTTCGCGGCAAAAACGTACGTGTTAAAGAAGTCGATGAATTTGACTTCAGCAAAGTGCAACTCGCGTTCTTCGCGGCCGGCCCGGCAGTGACCCTCAGTTTCGCTCCGCGCGCCACCGCCGCAGGCTGCTCGGTGATCGACCTTTCCGGTGCCTTACCGCCCGAGCAGGCGCCCCAAGTGGTGCCGGAAGCCAACGCGCATATTCTCAACGGCCTGAAAAAGCCCTTCCAGCTCGGCAGCCCAAGCCCGTCCGCGACCAACCTGGCGGTAGTCCTGGCACCGCTGCGCGGTTTGCTGGATATTCAGCGCGTCAGCGTCACCGCTAACCTGGCTGTATCGGCGCAAGGCCGTGAGGCCGTCAGTGAACTGGCCCGCCAGACCGCCGAGCTGCTGAATGTACGCCCACTGGAGCCCACGTTTTTTGATCGGCAGATGGCTTTCAACCTGCTGGCACAAGTCGGCACGCCGGACGCCCAAGGTCATACAGCCCTGGAGAAGCGTCTCGTACACGAACTGCGTGCAGTGCTGGACACTCCTTTGCTGAAGATTTCCGCAACCTGCGTTCAAGCGCCGGTGTTTTTTGGCGATAGCCTGACCGTGTCATTGCAGTTGGGCGCGGCGGTCGACCTTGCCGCCGTCAACCGCGCACTCGACACTGCGCCGGGAATCGAGCGGGTGGAGGAGGGCGACTACCCCACCGCCGTGGGTGATGCGGTTGGCCAGGATGTGGTCTATGTCGGCAGAGTGCGTGCGGGTGTGGACGACCCGGCGGAACTAAATCTATGGCTGACGTCAGATAACGTACGCAAAGGCGCGGCGCTGAATGCCGTGCAATTGGCGCAGTTGTTGATAAAAGGCCTTGCGTAAAAGATACTTGGGTGCAATTTGTAGATTGATTCTAGCCAAGCGCTATGCTTGGCCCTAAGCGGAACAGAAGCGCGTCGGTAACCTATCGGCTCGCCATGCCTTATGGCAGCGGTTACCAACCTTCTCGCAGGCCGGGGAGTGTTCACACAAAGGATGAGGCTATGGTTCAAGTTCGCAAACTGGTGTTAGCAATAGCGGCCGCCTCGGCGCTGACCTCCGGTATGGCGCAGGCGCTGCAACTTGGGGAGATGACCCTCAAGTCGAAGTTGAACCAGCCACTGTCGGTGGAAATTGAATTGCTCGATGTCGGTGGCCTCACGGCTTCCGAAATCACCCCGAGCCTGGCATCCGAACAAGCGTTCGTGAATGCAGGCGTGGATCGCCAAGCGTTTCTCAACGACCTGACGTTCACCCCGGTGGTCAACCCCAACGGCCGCAGCGTGGTGCGCGTCACCTCCAGCAAGCCGTTGCCGGATTCCTACGTACGCTTCCTGCTGCAAGTGCAATGGCCCAGTGGCCGTCTGATGCGCGACTACAGTGTGCTGCTCGACCCGGCCAAGTTCGAACAGACGGCGCCGACTGCCAGCGCGCCCGCCCCACGCTTGAGTGCGCCGGGCAGTACCGCACGGACTGCTACTGTACCGGCCAATACCGCACCGAACATCAGCAAATCCGCCCGCCACACCACGACTTCTCGCGACACTTTGTGGGAAATTGCCGCGAAGAACCGTAATGGCGCCTCGGTCCAGCAAACCATGCTGGCCATCCAGGCGCTGAACCCGGACGCCTTTATCGACGGCAATATCAACCGCCTGAAAACCGGCCAGGTCCTGCGTCTGCCGGATCGCGTGCAAGCGAGCAGCCTGCCACAGCCCGAAGCGATTGCCGAAGTGAGCAAGCAAAACGCGGCCTGGCGCGAAGGTCGTCGTACCGCCAGCAATCAAGCGCTGGGCAAGCAGCAACTGGACGCCACCCGGCGTACCGAGGCGGGCAACGCGCCGTCGAGCACCACTGCCAAGGACAATTTAAGCCTGGTTTCGGCCGAAGCCGCCAAAAAAGGCGCGCAGGGAGCGGCCGGTGACGGCCGCGCGTTGAGCGACAAGCTGGCGATGACCCAGGAAGAGCTGGACACCACGCGCCGTGATAACGCTGAGCTGAAGAGCCGTGCGGCTGACTTGCAAAGCCAACTTGATAAGTTGCAAAAGCTGATCCAACTAAAAAACGATCAGTTGGCCAGGTTGCAGGCTGACCCGGCGGCGCAGGCGACTGCGGCGATGCCTGCTCAATTGGCCGCTGAGCCTGCGGCCACTCCCGCGGACCCGGATGCGGCGCTCGACGATGCTGCTGCTGCCCAGGATGCTGCGTCGACAGCCGCAGCGCCTGAACCCGCCCCGGCACCCGAGGCCGTCAAGCCGGCTGCCGAACCTGCCAGCACCGAAGGCAAATTCAATGAGCTGCTGACCAACCCGATCGTGCTCGGCGTGATCGGCGGTGCGGCGGGTTTACTGGTGTTGTTGCTCCTGCTGTTGTGGGCGCGTCATCGTAATGCCCGTCTCGAAGAAGAAAAACACCTGCGTATGGCGCGTGCACTGGCCGAAGAGTCGGCGTTCACTTCGAGTGTCGATCACGACCTGCCACCTGACAGCTTCGAAGGCTTGGAGGTTGCGCCACCGAGCGTCAAGTTGGCGGCTGCCGCGCCGGCTCCGGCGCCGGTGGTTGACCCGGTCGTGGTGCCGACGGTGGCTTCCGTGCTCGCGCCGTTGGCCGTTGCGGTAGCCCCGGCAAACTCCAACGATGCGCTGGCGCAGGCTCAATCGCATATCGACCGTGGCCACTTGAACCAGGCCGCTGATATGTTGGAGCAAGCGATCAAGCGCGAACCCAAGCGCAGCGACCTGCGCTTGAAGTTGATGGAAGTGTATGGCCTGCAAAGCGACAAGGACGGCTTTGTCACTCAAGAGCGTCAACTGGTGGCCAATGGTGAAAACCATGCCCAGGTCGAGCAGCTCAAGAACCGCTTCCCCGCCATGGCTGTGGTAGCGGCGGGTGTTAGCGCCGCAGTCGCCGCCGCGGCGCTGGACGCTCAATACGTGAAGAACTTGCTTGAAGACAAGCCCGCGCCACCCGCCGCGGAGCCTGACGCATTCGACACTGATTTCGACCTGAGCCTGGACGATTTGGAAGCGGCCTCGCCTGCAGTGGTTCGCCCGGAAGACGCGCCGAGCTTTGAGTCGCTGCTCAAAAGCCAGACTGAAGCCAAGGCCGCCCCGGATGATCTGTCCGACTTTGACCTTGACCTGCAACTGGAGTCGCCGGCTTCCGCACCGACAAACGATGACTTTCTGTCGGGCCTTGAAGACCAGATGAAGGACGTGCCGGCGGTTGAGCCTCCGACCCTGACGCCTGCCGCGCTCGACGATTTTGACCTGCCGGAAGACTTTGACCTGTCGCTGGCCGATGAGCCGGCCGCTGCGGCCAAACCCGATGCCTTTGCTTCAGAGCTTGATGATGTCAACGCCGAGCTGGATCGCTTGTCGCAGAGCCTGGAGCATCCGCGTATCGAACCTACGTTCACTGCTGACGATGCGGCGTTGGGCGATGATGAGCCGGAATTCGACTTCCTTTCCGGCACCGATGAAGTTGCCACCAAGCTCGACCTGGCCCAGGCCTATATCGACATGGGGGATGCGGACGGTGCACGCGACATCCTGTCCGAAGTGCTGACCGAAGGTGATGAAACCCAGCGCGGCGAAGCCAAGGAAATGCTCGGTAAAATTTAAACCGCGGCGCAAATCCAGTGTGGCAGCGGGCTTGCTCGCGATGCGTAAGGTCAGTCGAGGCCTAACTTGACTGGCACTGCGCCATCGCGAGCAAGCCCGCTTGCACATTAGCGCTTCATATGACCTGCAACAAAAGCGCCGCTCTTACCGCCATCGCCTTATAATGGCCGCCTTTGCGCAACTCATCAGGCTCTCAGTTCTTGGCAAATATAGATAACGCGGCCGCCGAAATGGCGGCCGCAGGCTTTAACCGCATCGCCTTGGGCGTCGAATATAAAGGCTCGCGTTATTGCGGGTGGCAGCGCCAGGCTTCAGGCGTGCTGACGGTTCAGGAAACCCTGGAAAAGGCCTTGTCGAAGGTCGCCGACTCGCCCGTCTCGCTGATGTGCGCCGGGCGTACCGACGCCGGTGTGCACGCCTGTGGCCAGGTGGTGCACTTTGACACTCAGGCCGAACGCAGCATGAAAGCGTGGGTAATGGGCGCCAATATCAATTTGCCGCATGACGTCAGCGTCAGTTGGGCCAAGGTCATGCCCGCGCATTTTCATGCGCGCTTCAAAGCCATCGCGCGGCGTTACCGCTACGTGATCTATAACGATCAGATCCGCCCGGCGCACCTCAATCAGGAAATCACCTGGAACCATCGCCCGCTGGACGCCGAGCGCATGGCCGAGGCCGCGCAGCATTTGGTCGGTGTGCATGACTTCAGCGCCTTCCGTGCCGGCCAGTGCCAGGCCAAGTCGCCGATCAAGCAAGTGCATCACCTGCGCGTGTCGCGCCACGGCAAGATGATCGTGCTGGATATTCGTGCCGGTTCCTTCCTGCACCATATGGTGCGCAACATCGCCGGCGTGCTGATGACCATCGGCACCGGCGAGCGCCCGGTGGAATGGGCCAGGGAAGTACTCGAAAGTCGCGTGCGCCGCACGGGCGGGGTCACGGCACATCCCTTCGGCCTGTACCTGGTGAATGTGGAGTACCACGACGAGTTCCAATTGCCGGATCGTTTCATCGGGCCACACTTCCTCACAGGTTTCAGCGAACTTGGCGGCTGACGCCCGGAAAAGCTTTTGTTACCATCCGGGACTTTCCCGGCTTAATCCCTGAGGTTTCTACGACATGTCCGCCGTTCGCAGCAAGATTTGCGGGATTACCCGCATAGAAGACGCGCTGGCGGCAGTCGAGGCGGGCGCGGACGCGATTGGTTTGGTGTTTTATGCCAAGAGCCCGCGAGCGGTTAATGTGCTGCAGGCGCGCGCGATTATCGCTGCGCTGCCGCCGTTCGTGACCGCCGTTGGCTTGTTCGTCAACGCCAGCCGCTGCGAACTCAATGAAACCCTGGATGCCGTGCCTCTCGACCTGCTGCAATTTCATGGCGATGAAAGCCCTGAGGAGTGTGAGAGTTACCAGCGCCCGTATATCAAGGCGTTGCGCGTCAAGGCCGGGGATGACATTGCCGCTGCGTGTGCCGCCTATGCCGGTGCTCGCGGGGTGCTGTTGGACGCCTATGTTGAGGGCGTGCCGGGCGGTACCGGCGAGGCCTTCGACTGGACGCTGATTCCCGAGGGCTTGCGCTTGCCGATTATCCTGGCCGGTGGGCTTACCCCGGCCAATGTCGCGGCAGCCATCGAACAGGTGCGGCCGTACGCGGTGGATGTCAGCGGCGGGGTAGAGCAGGGCAAAGGCATCAAGGACCACCAGAAGATTCGCGCGTTCATGCAGGCCGTGCGCAACAGCAGTGGCGCGATGTGACGGCTGGCAGTCTGCCGCCGTCCATAACTACCACTGTGTAAAACAGCACCGGCGCCACCTGTGGGAGGCCCGGAAATGAAGTGGCAACCCTGCGCTGGCAGGTTGTCTGGAAGGCTGAGGATACAGGCAGGAAATGGCCGGTCGAACGTCTGACCCCGTCCAGCCTGTGTCATCGCCACATATGAATTTAGCTCAAGGGCATACGCGGGGCTGTGTTCAAGCCACCGGTACTGGAGAAAGAAAGCATGAGCAACTGGTTAGTAGACAAACTGATCCCTTCGATCATGCGTTCCGAGGTGAAGAAAAGCTCGGTTCCTGAAGGTCTGTGGCACAAGTGCCCATCCTGCGATGCGGTGCTCTACCGCCCAGAGCTGGAAAAGACCCTGGACGTTTGCCCCAAGTGCAACCACCACATGCGTATCGGCGCCCGCGCCCGCATCGACATCTTCCTGGATGCCGATGGCCGTAACGAGCTGGGTGCTGACCTGGAGCCGGTTGACCGTCTCAAGTTCCGCGATGGCAAGAAGTACAAGGACCGCCTGACCGCCGCGCAGAAGCAAACCGGCGAAAAAGACGCGCTGATCTCCGTCAGCGGCAAGCTGCTGGGCATGCCCGTGGTGGTTTCGGCCTTTGAGTTCTCGTTCATGGGCGGCTCCATGGGCGCCATCGTCGGTGAGCGTTTTGTACGTGCCGCCAACTATGCGCTGGAAAACCGTTGCCCGATGATCTGCTTCGCCGCCTCCGGTGGCGCGCGCATGCAGGAAGCGCTGATCTCGCTGATGCAAATGGCCAAGACCTCTGCGGTATTGGCGCGTCTGCGCGAAGAAGGCATTCCGTTCATTTCCGTTCTGACCGACCCGGTCTACGGCGGCGTTTCCGCCAGCCTGGCGATGCTGGGTGACGTGATCGTCGGCGAGCCCAAGGCGTTGATCGGCTTCGCCGGCCCGCGCGTGATCGAGCAAACAGTTCGCGAAAAACTGCCGGAAGGTTTCCAGCGCAGCGAGTTCCTGCTGGAGCACGGCGCAATCGACATGATCATTGCGCGTGGCGAGTTGCGCCCGCGCTTGGGTAGCCTGCTGGCGCAAATGATGGGCCTGCCGACGCCGGTGTACGTCGCGCCTAAAATCGAGCCAATCGTTGTGCCGCCGGTGCCTGCAAACCTATGACCCAGCGAACCCTGGGCGAATGGCTCGCTTACCTTGAGCAGTTGCATCCGTCAGCCATCGACATGGGCCTGGAGCGCTCGCAACAGGTAGCGGCCCGCCTTGGGTTGGGCCAACCGGCGCCGCGCGTGATCACGGTGACCGGCACCAACGGCAAAGGCTCGACCTGTGCCTTTGTCGCGGCGCTGCTGCAAGCCCAAGGGCTGACGGTTGGCGTTTACAGCTCGCCGCACCTGCTGCGTTACAACGAGCGGGTCCAGCTCAATGGCGTCGAAGCCACTGACGAGCAGCTTTGCGAAGCCTTCGCCGCACTTGATGCTGGGCGAGGCGAAATTTCCCTGACTTACTTCGAAATGGGCACCTTGGCGGCTTTTTGGCTGTTCGAGCGCGCGCAATTGGACGTGGTCGTCCTCGAAGTCGGTTTGGGTGGGCGCCTGGACACGGTCAACGTGGTGGATGCTGACCTGGCGCTGATCACCAGCATCGGCATCGATCATGCCGACTATCTGGGCAATACGCGTGAATCCGTCGCGTATGAAAAAGCCGGGATCTTCCGCCAGGGCAACCCTGCGCTGTGTGGTGACCTGGACCCGCCGCAACCGTTGCTCGACAAGGTGCGCGAACTCGATTGTGGGTTTTACCTGCGCGGGCGCGAATTCACGCTCGACATCGGCGACCAGCATTGGCAGTGGCGCGGGCGTGATGCACGCGGCGACGTTGTCGAGCTGCGTGATTTACCGCTGTTGAACTTGCCGATGGAAAACGCCGCCCTCGCCCTGCAAGCCTACCTGCTGTTGGACCTGCCGTGGCATCCCGAGCAGATCGCCGCCACGTTGCTGGCGACTCGTGTGGTGGGCCGCCTGGACCGTCGCGTGTTCGACTGGCAAGGCAAGCGCTTGAACCTGCTGCTGGATGTGGGGCATAACCCGCATGCTGCCGAGTACCTGGCGCAGCGCCTGTCGCGTGCGGCGCCGGTCGGGCGCGCCTTGCGGTATTCGGGCTGCTGGCCGACAAGGACCTGGACGGCGTGGTTGCGCCGCTGCTGGGCAATGTGCAGGCCTGGGCGGTGGCGCCACTGGATACGCCGCGCAGCCGCCCGGCTGCCGAGTTGCACCTGGCCTTGCAGAACCTTGGGGCGTCGGTGGCGTCGTATGCAAGCGTCACTGATGCCCTTGAGGCGCAGTGCGCAGTGGCCACGCCTGACGACGAGATTCTGTTGTTCGGTTCATTTTATTGTGTTGCCGAGGCGCTAGAGTGGCTGACCCGGCGCTCCACGGAGGAAGCTGCACATGGCATTACTTGATAGCGCATACAAGCAGCGAATGGTTGGAGCCCTGGTGTTGGTGGCGCTGGCGGTGATTTTTCTGCCCATGCTGTTTTCCCGGCAGGACGAACAACGCCAAGTGGTGGTAGACGCTCCGGCTGCACCGCAAATGCCGGTGGTGCCCCAGGTTCAAGTGGAACCTGTGGTCGTGCCCGAGCCGCAGGCGCTGCCGCAAGAACCCGTGCCGAGCGAAGATGAAGTGGCTGCGCAAGCAGCCCCTTCGATGCCGGTGCAGCCGAGTGTGCCGGTGGTCAAGCCTGCTCCGGCGCCAGCTGTTGCCGCCAAGCCTGCGGCGCTTGCGCCTGCGCCAGCGCCCAAGCCGGTGGCGCCGCAACCTGCCGCGCCGGGTAAACCGGACGTGGGGCAAAGCCGTATCGACCCCAATGGCCTGCCGATCAGTTGGTCGATCCAGCTTGCCAGTTTGGCCAACCGTGAAAGCGCCGACGCCTTGCAGAAAAAACTGCGCGCCCAAGGCTATAACGCCTATATCCGCAGTGCAGATGGCAAGAATCGTGTGTTTATCGGGCCGCTGATCGAGCGCGCCGAGGCGGATCGCTTGCGGGACTTGCTGGGTCGCCAGCAGAACCTCAACGGTTTTGTGGTGCGCTTCCAGCCTGAGCGCGGCTGATTTCGCCTCGGTCTCAGCGTGGAATGCGGTCAACTGTGGGAGGGGGTTTGCTCCCGATGGCAATGTGTCAGTCAGCCTGTCTATCGCTGACAGGCCGCTATCGG
>NZ_VUAZ01000153.1 GCF_009296165.1 Pseudomonas kitaguniensis
CAGACAACCAAGACCGCAGACGCTACATCACCCCAACCGGGCGGCCGCGCGTGCGACGATTTCGCCGCGCGCCTTGCGCGATTGCTCCGTAAGCCTATTGGCTTCCTCCAGCACCGACGTGGGCGCCGTGTCCGGGCTGCCCGAATCAAACGGCGGCGCGGGCGCGTATTCGATCTGCAATTGCACCAACTGCGCGGTCGCCTCGCCGTATAACTCAGCCGCCAGGGTCAGGGCAAAGTCGATGCCAGCGGTGATGCCACCCCCGGTCAATAAATTGCCGTCACGCACCACGCGCGCCTGCACCGCGATTGCACCCAGCGGGGCGAGCAGGTGGTGGTACGCCCAGTGCGTGGTGGCTTTGCGGCCGCGCAGCAAACCCGCTGCGCCGAGCACCAGCGAACCGGTGCACACCGACGTCACGTAGCGCGCGTTCTGTGCCTGGGCCTTGAGAAAATCCAGCGTGTGCGCGTCTTCGATCAATGCACCCACGCCGGAACCGCCCGGTACGCACAGCACATCCAGTTGCGGCAGTCGTCATAGGTCATGGTCGGGGTGAAGACCAAGCCGGTGCTCGACGTGACCGGCGCGAGGTCTTTCCACACCAGGTGCAGCTTTACGTCCGGCAGCGAGCCCAGTACGTCATAGGGGCCGGTAAGGTCCAGTTGCTGGATGCCGGGGAACAACAAAAAGCCGATCTGCAAGGTCATCAATCATGCTCCGATAAAGGGGTGGACGGCGTTACTCTAGAGGCCTAGGCTTTGGCGAATACGCCATTGGACCCACCTATCACGCCAATCATGACCCGAATAATCCACGTACTCGCGTTCGATAACGTCCAGGTGCTCGACGTGACCGGGCCTCTGCAAGTGTTCGCCTCGACCAATGACCTGGCGCGCCAGCGCGGCTTGCCGCCGCCTTACGCGGTCTCGGTGATCGCTGCGCAGGCAGCGCCGGTGATGACCTCTGCCGGTTTGGCGCTGGTCGCCGAGCCGCTGCCGGCAGCGGATAAACCCTGTGACACCTTGGTTATCGCCGGCGGCTGGGGCGTTTACGGCGCCGCCGAAGACCCTGCGTTGGTGGCGTGGGTGAAAGAAAAAGCCCGGCACACGCGGCGCATGACCTCGGTGTGCACCGGCGCTTTCCTGCTGGCGGCCAGTGGTTTACTCGACGGCTGCCGCGTCGCCACCCACTGGACTCGCTGCGAAGAACTGGCGCGCAAGTTTCCTTCGTTGACCGTGGAGCCCAACCCGATTTTCATCCAGCAAGGCGCGGTATGGACTTCTGCGGGCGTAACGGCCGGCATCGATTTGTGCCTGGCCCTGGTGGAAGAAGACCTCGGCCGCGCGGTGGCGCTGGAGGTTGCACGGCACTTGGTAGTGTTCCTTAAACGCCCCGGCGGCCAGTCACAATTCAGCGTGGCGTTGTCACTGCAAAAGGGCGACAGCCGCTTCGCCGACCTGCACGCCTGGATGGCCGAAAACCTTACCCTTGATTTGAACATCGCCACATTGGCCGCGCAGGCCGGCATGAGCGAGCGCAGCTTCGTGCGCCACTACCGCGCCGAGACCGGCCAGACGCCCGCGCGCGCGGTCGAGTTGATACGCGTGGAAACCGCGCGCCGGCAACTGGCCGACAGCACGGCGTCGATCAAACGCATCGCCGTGCAATGCGGTTTTGGCTGTGAAGAAACCCTGCGACGCAGTTTCCTGCGGGCGCTGGCGGTTACGCCCCAGGCCTACCGCGAGCGCTTCAGCCTTACACGTTAAACGAAAACGTACACATTCGGATCAAGGTGTTATGTTGGCGGCTTCCGCAGTGATCTCCCCCGTCTGCGCCGCTATTCCCTCCGCCCCCGGCGTGACGTCTCTCATGAAGCCATTGCCTGCGATCAGCGCCGATCCTCTGCGAGACGATTGCGCGAGCGAACCTATTCACATCCCCGGCACGATCCAGCCGCACGGATTGCTGCTGACCTTGAGCGAACCGACGCTGGTGGTGCTGCAAGCCAGCACCAACCTGAATGCCGAGCTTGAGCTGGGGCCTTTGGCGTTGTCCGGGCAGGCGTTGGGCAGCCTGATCGGCGCGGATGCGTTGGCCCAAATACGCCTGGCGCTGGCAGACCTGGACGCCGATGAAGACGAGCTGCATCAGGTGACGCTCAACGGCAACCTTTACGATGCCGTGCTGCACCGCCATCAGGGCCTGTTATTCCTGGAGCTGGAACGCTCGGTCATACCGCGCCATACCGCTGCGCTGCACGTCGCCCGAACCCTGCGCCGCCTGCAGGCAGCCAAGACCCTCGATGCGCTGTACCAGACCTGCGTGAGCGAAATACGTGCATTGACCGGCTACGACCGGGTCACCCTGTACCGGTTCGAGCAGGAAGGCCACGGCAAAGTTATCGGCGAAGCGCTGAGCGAGGGTATGCAGCCGTACTTGGGCCTGTGTTTCCCGGCCTCGGATATTCCGCCGCAGGCGCGTGAGCTCTACCGCTTGAATTGGGTTCGGGTGATCCCCGACGCGACCTATGTGCCGGTGCCTATCCTGCCGGCCATGCGCCCAGACACCGGCGCGCCCCTGGACCTCAGTTTTGCCGTGCTGCGCAGCGTCTCGCCGGTGCACTGCGTTTACCTGAAAAACATGGGCATACGCTCGTCGATGAGCATTTCCCTGCTCAAGGACGACCAACTTTGGGGCCTGATCACCTGCGGCCACCGCGAGCCCCTGCGCGTGCCACATGAGTTACGCACGGCGTGCATCAGTGTCGGTCAGTTATTGTCGATGCAGATCACGCTGCTCCAGGAAAAGGAGGCGCGCCGCCACGAGCAGGAAAAAACCGCCATGATCGACGCATTGGTCAGCGCCATGGCGGCGGATACGCTGGATGTGATGGAGAGCCTGCTGCCTTACGCGCACACCTTGTTGAGCCTGACTGGCGCCGATGGGTTGGCGATTCTGGTGGAGGAGCGTCTGCACACCTTCGGCGTTTGCCCGAGCGACGAGCACATTCACGCCCTGTACTCGTGGGTTCAGCAACAGGGCAAAGGCGTGGTGCACAGCCACCAATTGTCCGCGGACTTCTCGCCGGCCGAGGCTTATCAAACCGTCGCCAGCGGCCTGTTGGCCTTTCGGTTGCCCAAACCGGTCAATAATGCAGTGATGTGGTTTCGCCCCGAGGTCAAAACCACCGTGCAATGGAGCGGCGAACCGGTCAAACAGCGTGAGGTGGGAGCAACCGCCTTGACCCCGCGCCTGTCATTTGAACTATGGAAACAGCAGGTCGACGGCAAGGCGCTGCAATGGTCTGCCTCGGAGTTGCAGGCGGTGGCCAGTTTGCGCCGAAACGCGCTTGAACATGACCTGGCCCGTCAGGTACAGCGCGAACATGCCGCCGTGCGCGCGCGCGATGAGATGGTGGCGGTGGTCTCGCACGACCTGCGCAGCCCGCTGACTATCTTGTTGATGCAGTGCGGCATGATGCGCAAGATGGTGCCCGCGACGACACCAAAGCCACCTTGCGTTTGAACAACGCGATTGAAACCATGCAAACCGCCACGTCGCGCATGAACACCTTGCTCGAAGACTTGATCGACATTTCGCGCATCGAGGCTGGGCGTTATCGCGTTGCCCTGCAAACACTGGACGTGACGTCGACCCTGGAACAGCTCGGCTTGATGTGGCACCCGCTGGCGTCGGCCAAGGGCGTCAACCTGACGTGGAGCAGCCAACCTGGGCTGAGCATCCAGGCCGACCCGGAGCGGCTGTTCCAGGTGTTTTCCAACTTGCTCGGCAATGCGCTGAAATTCACGCACTTGGGCGGGGCAATCGAGGTGATGGCCCTGGCGGCGGGCGACGAAGTGCTGTTTCGTGTGTGTGACAACGGCTCCGGCATCGGCGCGGCGCAATTGCCGTATATCTTCGAGCGTTACTGGACATCGCGTGAAGGCAACCCGACCGGCAGCGGCCTCGGCTTGTATATTTCCCACGGCATAATCGAGGCCCACGGCGGCACGCTTTGGGCCGAAAGCGTGGAAGGGCAGGGCAGCGTCTTCAGTTTCCGGGTTGCGGCGGCTCGGTAACGCTCACCTTCTATCGAGTAATTCGCACAGCGCCGCAAGCGTCGCCTGCGGCGCTTCCTGTGGAATATTGTGGCCCACGCCGGGCAACACTTCGCGCCGATAAAAACCGCTGAAGTGCTCGATGTCATCGTCCTCCACCGGCGCCGGGCCGACGCCATCATCGGCGCCGCACAGCGAAATCGTCGGCACTGAAATCGGCGGTTGCAGCGCCAGCGCCTGCTCGATGGTTTCCAGTTGCGGGTCGCCAGGCGCGTACATGAAGCGATGGCGATACGAGTGAATCACCACCTCCACAAAGTCCGGGTTATCAAATGACGGCGCGGTCTGGCCATAGAGGCCCGGTCCCTCGGCCCAGCTCGGCGACCACAGCCGCCACAACAATTCACACAGTTCACGACGATTGGCGGTCAAACCGTCCACGCCGCGCTGCGTGTGAAAATAGAACTGGTACCACAACCGATGCTCCTGCTCCGGCGCCAAAGGCTCGTGCGATGTGGCGATGTCCTGGATATTGTAGCCATCAGCGGTCACCAACCCGCGCACCCGCTGCGGCCATAGCGCCGCGACAATGCACGCGGCGCGGCCACCCCAGTCATAACCCGCGAGGGTGGCTTGCGCGATGCCCAGCGCGTCCATGAGTTCGAGTAAATCCTTGGCCAACGCCGCCTGTTGACCGGAGCGCATCACCTGCCCATCAATAAACCGCGTCGGGCCGTAACCGCGCAGGTACGGCACCAATACCCGGTAGCCACGTTCAGCCAGCACCGGCGCAATTTCATCGTAGCCGCGTGGGTCGTAGGGGAACCCATGCAGCAAGATCACCGGCTCTGCGTCGACAGGGCCATGGGCTTCACAGGCAATGTCGAGCATGGAGGTGCGCACGTGAAGCAGGGCGGCAGCGGTGGTCATGATGGATTCCTGTGGCATCAGCATCAGCGGGCTTGTGTGGCGAGCAAGCCCGCTCGCCACCGGTTTTTTGTTTGCCTTGGAAGTGTGTGTAGGCAGCTATGCGCCTGGGCTATGGTCCTGGGCTGTGCGCACGCACCACCTCAAGGTTGCCAGGTGGTCTTCTCCCCACTGAGTTTGCGATCCAGAAAGGTCGCCGCGCTGATCAGCGCCAAATGGCTCAACGCCTGTGGCGTGTTGCCCAAATGCCGGGCCTGGCTGTCGAACTCCTCGGCGTACAGCCCCAGCGGGTTGGCGTAGCGCAGCAGTTGTTCGAACTCCAGGTGGGCTTTTTCGACTTGGCCCGCCCGCGCGAGGCATTCGACGTACCAGAACGAGCACGCCGCAAATGCGCCTTCGGTGCCTTGCAGGCCGTCGATCTGGCTGTCGTCGTTGCGGTAGCGATAGACCATGCCATCGCGCACCAGGCTTTTCTGGATCGCTTCGAGTGTCGACAGCCAGCGCGGATCGGTGGCCGCGACGAAGCGCACGAGTGGCATCAGCAGCATCGAACCATCCAATGCAGTGCTGCCGATATACTGCACAAAATGCCCGCGTTCTTCGTTCCAGAAGTTGCTCCAGATGTCGGCGTAAATCGCCTGCCGCGTCTGGTCCCAGCGCGCAAACGGCGCCGGCAGCGAGCGCTTGTAAGCCAGACGGATCGCACGGTCCAGCGCTACCCAGCACATCAGCCGAGAATGCAGAAAGTGGTGTTGTTCACCGCGCATTTCCCAAATGCCGACATCTTTTTGATTCCAGATCTCGCACACTTGGTCGGTGACTTCCACCGTGTGTTGCCAGCCCTCGTGGGAGATCGCTTCACCGTATTTATTGACCAGGTAAACCGCATCCATCAGTTCGCCGTAGATGTCCAACTGGATCTGGTCGAACGCTTCATTGCCGATGCGTACCGGCTTTGCACCACCATGGCCGCTGAAGTGATCCAGCTCGGTTTCCGGCAGTTCCTGGCGGCGTCGACGCCATACAGAATGTTGATTTTGGTCGGTTGGCCGCAGCAGTCGCTCACACGGCCCTTGAGCCAGCGCATGTAAGCATTGGCCTCTTCGGTGAAGCCCAGTCGCATAAAGGCGTAGACGGTGAAGGACGCATCGCGGATCCACGTGTAGCGGTAGTCCCAGTTGCGCTCGCCGCCCGGTGTTTCCGGCAGGCCGAAGGTGGCGGCGGCGATGATCGCGCCGTGTTTGCGCGAGGTCAAAAGCTTCAGCGCCAGGGCCGAGCGGTTGACCATTTCGCGCCAGCGCCCGCGGTAATTTGATTGGGCGATCCAGCCACGCCAGAACTTCAACGTGTGCGCCAGCGCCAGATCGGTGCAGCCGCCGTCGACACGCGGGTCGTCCTGACCGCCGAGGACAAATTCGGCGCCTTCTTCCTGGTTCAGGGTGAAGTGGGTTACGGCGGCATTGTCTTCGATTTGCAGCGGGTGGCTGCCAGCCAAACGAATGCCGGGTTGCCCGTCTGCGGTAAAACACACATCGGCTTTGTCGGCGGCGGCGCGGGTTGGCGCGCGCGCATAGTCGTGGCGTACCGCGCAGCGCAGGTGAATGGTCGCCTTGCCGCTGACCACGCGGACCCGGCGGATCAGCAGGGGCAAGTCGTCGACCTCTTCGCTGATCACCAGCAGGTCGGTGAT
The DNA here is from genome assembly GCF_009296165.1 of Pseudomonas kitaguniensis. Taxonomy (GTDB): domain Bacteria; phylum Pseudomonadota; class Gammaproteobacteria; order Pseudomonadales; family Pseudomonadaceae; genus Aquipseudomonas; species Aquipseudomonas kitaguniensis. The sequence goes on from NZ_VUAZ01000153.1 coordinate 6,676, forward strand.
TTCGACCACGGCTTCATCGCTCAGCCAACGGGTCTGCAGCACATTGGTGTCGGGCAGGTAAATTTGCTCGCGACGGGCGTTGGGCAGGTCGGGCGTGAGTTGGAACACGCCAGCTTCGGGTGTGTCGAGCAGCGAGCAAAAGATCGACGGGCTGTCGAATTCCGGCCAGCAGAAAAAGTCGATGCTGCCTTTGTCGTTGATCAGTGCCGCGCTGCGCATATCGCCAATAATGCCGTGGGCATCGATGGCGCTTTGCGGTTCGTTGTTGAAATCAACCATTGCCACGAAACTCCGGATAAAGGCTCATGCCGCCATCAATAAACAGGGTGCTGCCCACCACGTAATCAGACGCGTCGCTGGCCAGCCAGACCACCGCGTTGGCCACGTCTTCAACGTCGCCGACGCGGCCGTAAGGGATCAACTTGAGCAGCTCTTGTTCGGCCGCGCCTTCGGTGGCCGCACGGTTGATCGCCGTACGAATGGCCCCCGGCGCAATCCCGTTGATGCGGATGCGCTGTTCGCTGACTTCTTGCGCGAGGGTGCGCATCAGCATCTCGACGCCGCCCTTGGAGGCCGCGTAATTCGCATGCCCGGCCCAAGGAATCAGTTGATGCACCGAACTCATGTGGATGATTTTGCCGGCGGCGCGTGACACGCCATCGCGCACGCCCTGGCGGTTGAAAATACGCACGGCGGCGCGAGCACACAGGAACTGGCCGGTGAGGTTGACGCCGATCACGGTGTTCCAGTCGTCGAGGCTCATGTCGACCAGGTTGGCGTCTTTCTGCATGCCGGAATTGGCCACCAGAATGTCCAGGTGGCCGAAGGCGTCGAGGGTTTGCGCAAACAGGCGCTCAACGTCAGCTTCTTTCGACACATCGCCACCGATGGCAATCGCCCGGCCGCCGTTGGCATTGATCTGCGCGGCGAGGGCTTCGGCCGGCGCCGCCTGCGAGTTGTAATTAAGCACCACTGCCGCACCGGCTTCGGCCAGTGCCTTGGCGGCACCTGCGCCGATGCCCGAACTGGCGCCAGTGACGATGGCTACTTGTTGCTCCAGCGAAAGATGCATTGCCTGCCCACCTTTTATCTGCAAGTTCAGTTAGCTGACTGGTGGGGCAGGGCACAAGTTCACCCTTAAACCGCCGGATAACGCCAGGATCCAAGCGATTGCTGCGGGCACCATGCCTGAAAATGTTGGGCTGACCGGCCTTTTATAAGAAAAATCGCAGCGCAAGGTTCGGGGTTTTTTGTGGGCTTCCTACATACGTTCATGCCTGTTTGATGCCTGATCAGGAACCTATTCCGACGGCTGTGCCACACAAGGGGAAACCTGATTGACTTCGACTTTATGCTGGAGCGACAGGTTGACCATCAAGTACCCTTGCACTGGAGACACCTATGTCGGTATCGGCTCTCGATACACCTGTATCCGCCCCACCCACCCCTGATGCTACGCCAATAAACACCAAAGCCAACGCCAAGGCCAGTCATACGGCGCATGCCGCGCCGTCCTACACCAGCCAGAGTACCGTGAACGTTAATTTCCACTCGGCACATACTCATTCCAGGCCCGTGTTCGGCGACCACCAGCATCAGGCGCATCACCATGGCGCGCATAAACCCCCGTCTGCATTGCCGAACCTGGCGTTGCATCAAGGGTTTTTACAGCAACTCAAGGACTTGTTGGGGCAATGGTTCGGCGGGCACCCGCCACCGCATCACCCAGGTTCGAGTGGCCCGCCGGCAAGGCCCAACCCCAGTAAACCAGGCTCGGCGTTGCCTGGCCGGCCTGACCTGGAGTACGCGACGAAGAATAATGAAGAGTTGGCGAAGCAGTTGCTCCAGAACTTCAACGCCTTCAGAGACCCCAAGAACCCGCGCTATGTCAGCGTTGACAGTATTCACGCGATGGCCAGTAAAAGGCCGTCCGGTGATGCCGTGATGAATCAGAACATTCGCCTGGCGAAAGAGCTGTTGCGGCGCCCTGACCTGGTTGATGCCATCGACCGGGACCCCACGACAGGTGCGCTGGATGGCCTGATCGACAAGCAAAAACTGAGCATTATTCTTGAGGGCGATAACGCCTTCAAATACACCAGTGACAAGCAACTGGCCGACGAAATGCTTGAGCATTTCGACGCATTAAAAGGGCAGTTTGGGCGCGAACTTAGATTCAAAAGCCTGCAAAGGCTCGCAGCCCAACCGCTGACGGGTGACGCCGACAAGGATCATCTGACTCATCTGTCCCGCGAGGTCCTCACTCGCAGCGACCTGCTTGACCAGATGGACGATCTCGCGAGTCGCAAAGATGACGGTCGCATCAGCCTGGAAGCGCTTTACAGGCTTTCTCGCTGAATGATGCTCAGGTGCTGCGGCCGGTTCGCGGCACCTGATTGTTTTGTGTCAGGAACTGTTTAAGCCGATTGAACCACTACGTCATACGCGACGGTTGGCTGAGGCCGGTCGCTTTCAGACTCCGAGTGAGGCTAATAAATGAATTCAACCTCGTTTCAATCCAACCCCGGCGGTCCCGAACGTTTCAACATTGCTCATGAAGCCGACGCAGCCTTGCACGATTCCCTGGCTGCGTCGGACGCGCATGCGGCTGAAGCCCGCCGAATGAAAGCATTTGCCGGCCAGCGCAGATTCCAGGCACCGGTCGCCGATGATTTTGCCCGCGGCATGCTTGCCCAAAGGCCTGCCGGCAACGCCGACACAACGTCGTTGCGTCACGCCAATGGCGTGTGGGCAGCGCTGATGAGTGGCTTGACCGCCTTGCGTCGTGGCTAAAGGCTGTTTCTAAGCTGCGCCTCGGTTTTTTTACATGCTGTCATTGGTCTTCAGCGGTTACCCGGAACTATTGCGTCCCGCTAACCACACATCGGTGGCTTGCCGCTCTGGAATCGACCGACGATTTGGGGTGCCTCGGTGGCTTTCAGGCAAACGCAGATCTGAAAAAGTGGGAGATGACGCATGAAAATTGAGGGTGCAATACCGCGTGGGCAGCCAATGATCATAAGCGCGCCAGAGATTCGCCGTGCCTCAGCGCCGCCCGTTTTTCAGCCGCCCTGCGTCGAGCAATATGCCCCGCGGGAAATGCCGCCGCGCCCACCCGCTGCAATGCGCGCAACTTTGTCGTCGCTGCGCTACCAGACCTTACAGAACGCGCCGGTTGCTCGCGTGAACACAACCCCGCCAGGACCGAACTCTACCGATAGCCAATTGGCGAGCGAGCTGGAGAAACACTTTGGCGAGCTACACGCGTTTTTCAAGGAGGGCCGCGTGACGCAATCGTCTTTGCGGCAAATCGCAGCGCAGGCGCTGCGGGGGGAATAATGTGCGCGATCGTATGATTTTGGTGGTCAGGGAAATTCTCAGTCGCCCGTTGCTGAACGATGCGATCATCGACGCCGAGGGCTATATTACCCGCGACAGCCTGAACACTGCGGCCTTGGCTTTGCGGGGCAACAGCTCCCCCGCAGCCTTCAGCCAGGATCCTTTTCATGGTCAGGGCAACGCCGAGGTGGTGCAGGCACTGCAAGGCTATTTCAAACAATTGAGGGATAAACCCAAGGACCGCACAGTTTTTTTTGAAGCGCTTGAATACGTCGACATCGCACTGCTCAAAGCCGTGATGAATGACCCCGATGACATTGACTCTTCAGGGGGGCCAGTGCTGGAGCCCACCACTGGGTTGCCCAGGAAGAAGTACAGCGAACACTGCGTTTACACCGCAAGAAACATCATCGAGCGCCCGGGCTTATTGCGCTCCCTGGAGCGTGCCAACACCCTGCGTTTATTTGGTCGCCCCAAGCACGGCGGGTGGCTGTGCAACCGGAGCCTGGCGCGCTGGCTGGAGCAGCACGCGGTGCACAAGGCCAGGTAACGTCCCGGCCTTGTACGGCAGTGGTGCTACACCTTGAGAATTTTGCCGCTGATGGCCACACCGGCCAACATGATCGCGACCAGCACAAAGGCGATGCTCAAACTGCTGCCATGCGCGATGAAGCCGATGACCGCAGGGCCGGCGAGAATACCGGCATAACCCAACGTGGTGATGGCCGGCACCGCAATATGTTCCGGCATGACCGTTTGCTTGCCGACGGCGCTGTACAGCACCGGCACGATATTTGAGCAACCCGCGCCCACCAAGGCGTAGCCCAGCAGCGCAGTTTCCCAGGCTGGCACCAGCGTTGCGAGCAACATGCCGGCGGTGGCCAGCGTGCCGCCGATCACGATCACGCGGGTGGCGCCAAGGCGGCGGACAATCGTGTCACCGGTCAGGCGCCCGGCGGTCATGGTCAAGGCAAACGCGGCGTAGCCAAGGCCGGCGTAAGCCTCGTCCAGGCCGCGCTCGGCGCTGAGGAACACCGCGCTCCAGTCCAGCACGGCACCTTCAGCCAAAAATACAATGAAACACAGGCAGCCGATAAACAGCACCACACCGTGCGGTACGGCAAACGCGGGCCCTGAGCTTTCACTGCCGTAGGGCAGCAGGTGAGGGCCGGCTTTGAGCAGCGCCACCACCATGATCACGATGACTACCAGCGTCGCCTGCAACGGCGACAGGCCCAGCCCCAGCAACCCGGCAACCCCGGCCGCGCCGACAATACCGCCCAGGCTGAATAAACCATGGAAGCCCGACATCATGGTTTTGCCACTGGCGCGCTCCACAATCACCGCTTGCAGGTTGACGGTTGAATCCACGGTGCCCAAGCCCGCGCCAAACAGAAACAGGCCGGCGATCAGCAACGGAATCGAACTGACCGTGGCGAGCATCGGCAGCGCCAGGCAAATCATGACCGTGCCGGCCGTCAATACACGACGGCAGCCGTAGCGGGATGCCAGTGCGCCCGCCACCGGCATCGCAATGATCGAACCTACGCCCAGACACAGCAGCAACAGGCCCAGCGTGCCCTCATTGAGTTGCGCACGCGCTTTGGCGTAAGGCACCAGCGGCGCCCAGGCGGCGATGCCGAAGCCTGCGATAAAAAACGCGATACGCGTCGACATTTGTTCCAGCCGCCCGGGAACCACGGGCGCTGGAGTGGGGATGGCAGTCATGAAAAATCCTTGGTTTTGCGTTCGAAGAACGATGTCCGGGGCGACATCCTTGCATATCAGGCCGTGCCGAGCGAGTGGGGTTGCCCACGGTTGATGGCCCCCAGCGCAGGTCACACGCTTTATTTTTATGCGCGTGCAACCGCTGGACGGCGATTCGCTGGTTTAACCCAACGGCCTACACAAACTCCACCTGCGCCGGTTGCCGCTTCATCAGCACCTCGCCATGGCGGATCGAGTACAGCGCCGAGCCCTGGCTGCGGATCACTTCATAGTCGCTGTTTGCCGACAGGATCAACAGGTTGGCGGGGCGACCGGGCTCCAGGCCGTAACGGTCACCCAGCGCCATGGCCTTGGCGCTGTTGTCGGTGACCAGGTCCAGGGCGTTTTGCAGGTTGCGGTAGCCGAGCATATGGCAGATGTGCAAACCGGCTTCCAGCACCCGCAGGATGTTACCGTTGCCCAACGGGTACCACGGGTCAACGATCGAGTCCTGGCCGAAGCACACGTTCATGCCGGCTTCGAGCAGTTCGTTGACGCGGGTCACACCTCGGCGTTTCGGGAAGTTGTCGAAGCGGCCTTGCAAGTGGATGCTTTCGGTGGGGCAGGAGACAAAGCTGATGCCCGAGTGCCCCAGCAGTCGAAACAGTTTGGCGCAGTAAGCATTGTCGTAAGAGCCCATGGCCGTGGTGTGGCTGGCGGTAACGCGTGCGCCCATGTCGCGGCTGCGCGCTTCTTCGGCGAGCACTTCGAGAAAGCGCGAGTGCGGGTCATCGGTTTCGTCGCAGTGCACGTCCACCAGGCATCCGGTGCGCTCTGCCAGGTCCATAAGGAACTTCACCGAGCTCACGCCTTGGTCGCGCGTGTATTCAAAGTGCGGGATACCGCCGACCACGTCGGCGCCCAGGCGAATGGCTTCTTCCATCAATTCACGGCCATTGCGGTAGGACTCGATGCCCTCTTGCGGGAACGCAACGATTTGCAGATCGATCAGGTGCGTACTTTCCTCACGCACTTCGAGCATGGCTTTTAATGCCGTCAGGTCGGGGTCGGTGACGTCGACGTGGGTGCGCACATGCTGGATGCCATGCGCGGCCAAGGCCTGGATGGTTTTTTTGGCGCGCGTTTTGGTGTCTTGCTGGGTGATGGTGGCTTTGCGCTCGCCCCAGCACTCGATGCCTTCGAACAGCGTGCCGCTCATGTTCCAGCGCGGTTCGCCGGCGGTCAGCGTGGCGTCGAGGTGAATATGCGGCTCGACGAAGGGCGGTATCACCAGGTTGCCGGCGGCGTCCAGGTCGTCTGGCGTCAACGTGCGCGCGGCCGTGTGTGGCGTAATGCTGGCTATCCGGCCGTGTTCCAGGTGCAAATCATGCAGGCCTTCACGGTTGCGCAGGCGGGCGTTGATGATATGCATGGGCAAGTTCCTCTTGGCTAAAAACAATCAGGCAGTCAGTCGCCAGATGATCAGGTCTGTTGCGGTGCAGGGCCAGGCTCTGGGCGGCGGCCACAAGGTTAGCATTCTGGTGAATGCCGGCCTTTCAGATTCTGCATCGGGTTCGCGCGATGGCTTGAACTCGCCTGGTTCGTCGCCCAATACCCTTCACGCCGAGGCGTCAGCCAGCGGTGAGCGCACGCGCAATACCGAGGTCAGCACGATGTAGCTCAGCGCTGCGGCAACAATCCCCACCAGGGGCGCCACCCACGGCGAGTGGAATGCCAACACCGTACCCACCGCATAGGCACTCAGCCCGGGCCAATTGAAGGCAGGCAGGCGTGTATCGGCAAGGAGCGGGTATTGGCCGCGATAGCGGTAGAAGAAGTCCGCCATGATGACCCCGCCAATCGGCGGGATCACCGTGCCCAGCAGAATCAGGTAAGGCACAAGCATGTCGTACATGCCGAGCAGCGCCAACCCCGTGCCGATGAGCGCACCAGCCAGGGTTACGGTTTTGCGGCGCCGGGTGCGCAGCAAGTTGCAACCCGCGACGGCGAAGTTGTAGATGGTGTTGTCCTGAGTGCTCCAGATATTCAGCAGCAGCATGGCCATCGCCGCCATGGCGAAGCCTTGCAGCAGCAACACCTCAACCACATCCGGCTGTTGATAGACGATGGCGCCATAGGCGCCGATCAGTACCATCAAACCGTTGCCGATAAAAAAACCGATCAAGCTGGCGAGGACTGCGACCCTGGCCGAGCGCGAAAACCGCGTCCAGTTGGTGGCCTGGGTCGCGCCGCTGACAAAGGTGCCGAATACCAGGGTGATAGCGGTGGATAAGTCCAACTCGCCGGTAGGGACCACGGCCAGCAGGCCATCCAGACCGCCGACTTTTACCGTGGCGACCCACATCGACAGAAACAGCAGAATACCCATCGCCGGCACCGCTATATAAGAGAGTATTTCGAGCCCGCGATAGCCGACATAGGCCGTGGCGCAGAACACCATGCCGAACAGCACCATCAAGCCGAGCACGCTGCTTTGGCTCAACTCGAAATACTTGCCCAGCACCACGGCGGCGGTGGCGGTGCCCCAGGCGTACCAGCCGATTTGGGTGACACCGAGGATCAGGTCGCTGAGTTTGCTGCCGACTTCGCCGAAGCAGAAACGCCCCATCAACACCGAGTTCAAGCCGCTTTTGAAGGCGATGTAACCCAAGCCTGCGGCGTACAGGCCCAGCAACAGGTTACCCAAGGCCACGACGCCCAGCATCTCGGTGAAACTGAAGGCCACCCCCAGCTTGCCGCCGGCAAACATGGTCGCGGTGAAAAACGTAAACCCCAACAGCACCATGGCGGTGGACGCCAGGCCCTTGCGCGCCTGCATCGGCACCTCGCTGAGGGGGTAATCGTTGCCCGGTTCTTGCTGCGTCATGTGCCTTGCTCCCTGAATGACTGACGCAGGCCTGTTGCACCGCGCGTGCCACATCAGTCGCACGGCGCAATGTGCAGCGTACGGATGGCCAAACAGGGGAGATTCGCAGTGATGGGTGTGCTGTGTGCCCGGTCGGGCACGAAAGCGGTGCAGCGGTGAGACACATTGGATCAGTCTGTGAGAGGCGCCACTGCATGTTTGGTGTAGCGCTGTCCCGCAGCAAACGGGCTTGGGGTGTTCTTCAAGTTGGGTATATATCCGGTATTTGGGTAATGGCTTGTATCGGTTTCGCTGTTACAGCGGGTCACTTTTGAAAGGGCCGGGAGCTTAACGGGGGCGCTTCTCAGATC
>NZ_VUAZ01000154.1 GCF_009296165.1 Pseudomonas kitaguniensis
CTCGGACCATCAGGTACACCGAGTTGATGCCATCGCGAGCAAGCCCGGCTCCCACAGTTGATCGCATTCGGGCTTAGAGCATGCGCTCCAGGCCGACGCTGGTAGCGAACCAGGCGTTGAGCCGGCGCCACCAGTTGCCCGGTTCGCGGCTCAGCGTGTGCAGTTGGCCGTTGTCCTCGGTGACCCACACCACGTGGCCGTCCTGCAATTTCGCTTGGTAGCTCAAGGCTGGTGCCATGCCTTGCAGCGCCAGGTTGCGCACGTGTTCCGCCAACTCCGGGCTGTCCACCAACACACCGACCTCGGTGTTCCATAACACCGAGCGCGGGTCGAAGTTGAACGAGCCGATAAACGACTTCGTCCGATCAAAAATCATCGCCTTGCTGTGCAGGCTGGAATCCGAGCCGTGCAACGCGCCGCGACGAAACAGGTGCGGGCCGCTGCCTGCGCTCGGGTCGCCGGGTTGGCGGCGCAATTCATAAAGCTTCACCCCGTGCTCCAACAGCGCCTTGCGGTACGGCGCATAACCACCGTGCACGGCCGGCACATCGGTGGCTTCCAGGGAGTTGGTCAGCAAGCTTACCGACACGCCCGCATCGGCACGCCCGGTGAGGTACACAAGCCCAGGCTGGCCGGGGACGAAGTACGCCGAAATCATGATCAGCTCATGGTTGACGCCTGCAAGCTCTGGCGCCAGTTGGGTGGTCAGCAGCAGGCGCGGGTCCGGCTCTGCAGTGGCCAGTACCTTGCTCGGTGCATCCCACAGCGCCTGATTCCAGGCCCAGATCAGCTCGCGGCGCCAGGTGCCCATGCGTGGTTGGGTCTGGTAGGTGCGCAAGCGGTTATACAGGGCGTGGTTTTGCTGGCGTGCTTGCGCCAGTGAGGTTTGCAGGCGCACGCGTGCAGCGGCGAGGTCGCCTCTGGATGGCGCGCTGGAGACAAAGTCGTCGATAGGCTTGCTGAGTGCACTGTTCCAGTATTGATCAAAACTGTGCCCGAGCTGCTCGGCCACCGGGCCTACGCTGAGCATGTCGATGTCGGTGAAGTTCAGGTTGGGCTCGGCGTCGAAATACTCGTCGCCCAGGTTGCGCCCGCCAACAATGGCCACGCTGTTGTCCGCCAACCACAGCTTGTTGTGCATGCGCCGGTGTTGCAGCGACAGGTTGAACAAACGGCCCATGGCCCGCGTTGCGCCAGTGCTGCGGCCCAAGTGCAGTGGGTTGAACAGGCGAATTTCGATGTTGGGATGGGCGGCGAGGGTGGCGATGACCTGATCGAGGCCGTCGCTGGTGGTGTCGTCCAGCAGGATGCGCACACGCACGCCGCGGTCAGCGGCCTTGAGCAGTTCGTCCACGAGCATGCGCGTGCTGATGCCGTCGTGGACGATGTAGTACTGCAAGTCGAGGCTGCTTTGCGCGTTGCGGATCAGTTCGGCACGGGCCATGAACGCTTCGCTGCTGTTGGGCAGCAAGCGAAAGCCCGAGCGCCCTTGATACGGCGCCGCCTGCGCCTGAATCGAGCGGCCGAACGAGGAGTGCGACGCGGGCAACGCGTCGCTGGGGATGCGCGGTGCATCGACCGTCGCACAGCCGCCCAGCGCCAGTGCTGCCAACAGGAAAAACGGTAAAAGCCGTCGAATCATCAAGGGCGCTGCTTCCGGGTCAGGGCGATTGTCGGCATATGACGGCGAATTCCGGGGAAAGGTCAGTCTGCAACCTCGGCGAGCATCTTTATCGCCGCTGCGCCGACCTTGCGCACAGCCTCTTCGATCTGTGCGCTGGGCTTGGCGGCGTAGTTCATGCGCAGGCAATTACGGTACTTGCCCGAGGCGGAAAAGATACTGCCCACCGCCACTTGTACGCCTTGTTCCACCAACACGCGGTTGAGCTTGAGGGTGTCGAAGCCCTCCGGCAACTCCACCCACAGCATAAAACTGCCCTGCGGTCGGCTGGCACGCGTGCCTGCCGGGAAGTAGCGGCTGACCCAGTCGAGTATCAGGTCACGGTTGCGCTGGTACTGGGTACGCATGCGCCGCAAGTGCGGTTCGAAGTGGCCGTTTTTAAGAAACTCGGCGATGGCGATCTGCGGCTGTGTCGCCGTGGAGCCGGTGCTGATGTATTTCATGTGCAGCACCCGCTCAAGGTAACGCCCCGGCGCTACCCAGCCAATACGCAGCCCGGGCGCCAGGGTTTTCGAGAACGAGCTGCACAGCAGCACTCGACCGTCTTCGTCGAAGGATTTGATCGTGCGCGGGCGTGGGTAGCTGTAGGCCAATTCGCCATACACATCGTCTTCGATAATCGCCACGTCAAAGCGCTGAGCCAGGGTCAGCAGCGCACGCTTGCGCGCCTCCGGCATGATGTAGCCCAGCGGGTTGTTGCAGTTGGGCGTCAGTTGGATGACCTTGATCGGCCACTGTTCCAGGGCCAGCTCCAGCGCTTCCAGGCTGATACCGGTGAGTGGGTCGGTGGGGATTTCCAGGGCCTTCATGCCCAGGCCCTTGAGGGTTTGCATGGCGCCGTGGAAGCTCGGCGAGTCGACGGCAACAATATCGCCCGGCTCGCAAATCGCGTGGATGCTGGCGGAGAGCGCCTCGTGGCAGCCGGTGGTGATGACAATGTCGTCGGCTGTCAGTTGGCACCCTGAATCGAGTGACAGTCGCGCAATTTGCTCACGCAACTCCATACAGCCGAGGATGTTGTCGTAATACAGCCCCGGCAGATCCTGGCGACGGCTGACACGCGCCAGGCTGCGCAACAGGGGTTTCAGGGTCGGCGACAATACATCCGGCATGCCTCGGCCCAACTGTATGACGTCTTTGCGCGGCACCGCGCGAATCAGTTCCAGCACCAGGTCCCACTGCGAAATCTCCACCGGGCGCTGCGCCGGGCGGCCGACTTCCGGTAGCGCCGGCAGCTCACGGCCGACCGGCACGAAATAGCCGGACTTGGGCTTGGGCGTCGCCAATCCGTTGTCTTCCAGCAACCGATAAGCCTGTTGCACGGTGCTCAGGCTGACCCCGTGTTCCACACTCAACGCCCGCACAGAGGGCAAGCGATCACCGGGGCGATAAAACCCCTGTTCGATGCGAGTGCCCAACAATTCGGCGAGGTTGACGTAGAGGGTCATGGCGATAGCTCCTGAAGAACAACCAGTACAGATAGGCGGAAAATACACGATTCAGCCGTCCATGGGCAGCGTCTGTATGGATTTAATATAGCTATGTTGAGTCTGTAATGGTTTTGCCCGCGCGCTCATTCTGGTCACTCATGGCAACACGCAAATAAGGGCGGCGAAAATGAACGGCATCAGCGATGTGCGGTTGGCATTACACGGTCAAGAACTGGAAGCGGGGCAGGTGCGGGCGATGTCGGCGCTGTTTAGCCGCCGCTGGAATCTGGTCTGGCAGCGCCACCATACGCGCAAAGCCTTGCTGGGCTTGACCGCGGAGCAATTGCGCGATGTCGGGCTGAGCGCCGAACAAGCGCGCCAGGAAGGCTTGAAAGCCTTCTGGCGCGGCTGATTACCGCCATTCTTTGAGTCGGTGCCAGAGCATGCCCAGCGCCAGCAGCGGCGAGCGCAGATGTTTGCCGCCGGGAAAGGTGAGGTGCGGCACTTTGGCGAACACGTCGAAGCGGCCTTGCTGTTGGCCGCTGATGGCTTCGGCAAGCAGCTTGCCCGCCAAGTGTGTGGCATTCAGGCCATGGCCGGCGTAGGCCTGGGCGTAATACACGTTGGGCTGGTCGGCCAGGCGGCCAATCTGCGGCAAACGGTTGGCGCCGATGCCAATCATGCCGCCCCACTCGTAGTCGATCTTTACCTCGGCCAGTTGTGGAAACACCTTGAGCATTTTCGGGCGCATGTAGGCGCCAATATCCTGCGGATCACGCCCGGAATAGTGGCAGGCCCCGCCGAACAACAGGCGGCGGTCGGCAGACAAGCGGAAGTAATCCACGGTGACCCGCTGATCACACACGGCCATGTTCTGCGGCAACAAGCTGGCGGCCTGGGCTTCGCTCAACGGCTCGGTGGCGATGATGTAGCTGCCGGCGGGCAGCACTTTGCCGCTCAACTGCGGGTTCAGGTCATTCAGGTAGGCGTTGCAGGCCAGCACCAGGGTTTTGGCGCGCACGTTGCCAAAGGCGGTGTGCACATTGACCTCGGGGCCGTAGTCGATACGCGTGACTTCGGACTGCTCGAACAGCTTCACGCCTAATTGCAGGGCGGCGGCGGCTTCGCCGAGTGCCAGGTTCAAGGGGTGCAAATGGCCGGAGCCCATGTCGATCATGCCGCCCACATAGCGTTCGGAACCGATCACGCTGCTCATCTCGTCGGCTTGCAGCAAGCGTATTTGATGGCGATAGCCGAGGCTACGGAGTTCTTCGGCATCTTCGGCCAAGCCATCCATATCGCCGGGTTTGTTGGCCAGGTCGCAATAGCCCCACGTCAGGTCGCAAGGGATCTGATAGCGCTCGACGCGCTCGCGCACGATTTCTACGGCTTCCAGGCCCATCAACTTCATCTGGCGCACGCCGTCGGTGCCGATAACTTTGGCAAACTGGTCGAGGCCATGGCCGACGCCGCGAATCAACTGGCCGCCATTGCGGCCGCTGGCGCCCCAGCCGATCTTGCGCGCCTCCAGCAACACCACGCTGAAGCCGCGCTCGGCGAGTTCCAACGCGGTATTAAGCCCGGAATAACCGCCGCCAATCACGCACACATCGGCGCTTATCTCGCCCTTCAATGCCGGGTGGTCGGGGTGTGCAACGCGGCTGGCGGCATAGTAGGAAGCGGTGTGTTGGGCGCTGGCGGTCATAGGGAGCATCCCTGTTTGGAAAATTTGACGCAGGATACAGCGGTCGGGCGAAGCTGTCTCATCCAGGCTTTTTGCGGCAGAATCCACGCTTATTCGTTGTTCGGTACGTGTTTCGATGAGTTGCAACAGTCAGAAAATCAGCGCGCTGCGCCGACAGATTCCTTCGTTCGAGTGTGTTCCGGGTTGCCACGACTGCTGTGGGCCGGTGACCACTTCGCCCGAAGAAATGTCGCGCCTGCCACGCAAGACCGCCGCCGAGCAAGAAGCCGCGATGGACGCACTGAACTGCGTGCACCTTGGCCCTGAAGGCTGCACCGTGTACGACGAGCGCCCGCTGATCTGCCGGCTGTTCGGCACCACCAAAACCTTGCCTTGCCCGAATGAACGGCGGCCGGTGGAACTGATTCACCCGCGGGTGGAAAAGCAGATCCACGCGTACATGGCGAGCACCCGGCAGGTGCTGGTGTAGCCGTTTGTGATGGGGCTTGCTCCTATCAAACTACAAATAACCTATTGTTTTTGCTATTAAAATTCATTTAGGTTTGTGGCTTTTTGGTTTGAATGCATATCCGTTGTTTGAGTGATGATTTATATCGGTTCCGCTCTTACAGCGGGTCACTTTTGAACATCC
>NZ_VUAZ01000155.1 GCF_009296165.1 Pseudomonas kitaguniensis
GCATCGGCATCTCGCTGCTGTACTTCGGCGCCTCCGAGCCGCTGGACCACTACTTCAACCCGCCCGAAGGCGTGGCCGCCAGCAACGGTGCAGCACGCCAGGCGTTGCAACTGACGTTCCTGCATTGGGGCCTGCACGGCTGGGCGATTTACGCGCTGGTCGGCTTGGCCGTGGCGTACTTTGCGTACCGGCATAACCAGCCGCTGGCGTTGCGTTCGGCGTTGTACCCGCTGGTGGGCGAACGCTGGGTAAAAGGCGCGGCTGGCCATGCGGTGGACGGTTTTGGCATGTTCGTGACCTTGCTCGGCCTGGTGACGAACCTGGGCATCGGCTCGATGCAGGTGTCGTCCGGGTTGGAAAACCTGTTCGGCATGCAGCACAGCAACACCAACCTGTTGATTGTGATCATCGTGATGAGCACTGTGGCGACCATCGCCGCCGTGTCGGGTGTGGAAAACGGTATTCGCCGCCTGTCGAACCTCAACATCGTGCTGTTCAGCGGTTTGCTGATCTTCGTGTTGCTGTTCGGCCCCACCCTGCACCTGCTCAATGGCTTGGTGCAAAACACCGGCGATTACCTCAACGGCATTGTGCTGAAAACCTTCGATCTTTATGTGTACGCAGGCGACGCCGACAAGACCGAGCGCTGGATGGGCCTGTGGACCCTGTTCTACTGGGCGTGGTGGATTTCGTGGGCGCCATTCGTGGGCATGTTCATCGCGCGTATTTCGCGTGGTCGCACCGTGCGTGAACTGGTGGCCGGCGTGCTGTTGATTCCGCTGGGCTTCACCCTGGCGTGGCTGTCGATCTTCGGTAACTCGGCGCTGGACCTGGTGCTGAACCACGGTGCGGTGGAGCTGGGCAAGACGGCGCTGGAACAACCGTCGATGGCCATCTACCAGTTGCTTGAGCATTACCCGGCGTCGAACATCGTGATCGGCGTGTCGATTTTCGTCGGCTTTGTGTTGTTCCTGACCCCGGCGGATTCCGGCGCGGTGATGATGGCTAACCTGTCGTGCACCGGCGGCAACGTGGACGAAGATGCGCCGCACTGGCTGCGTATCTTCTGGTCGGCGGTAATCACTCTGGTGACCATCGGCCTGTTGTTTGCCGGCAACTTCGAAGCCATGCAAACCATGGTGGTGTTGGCGGGGCTGCCGTTCTCGGTGGTGCTGATTCTGTTCATGTTCGGTTTGCACAAGGCCATGCGCCAGGACGTGGCGATCGAACAGGAGCAGGCGCAACTGGCCGAGCGTGGCCGCCGTGGTTTCAGCGAGCGTTTGACCGCGCTGGACCTGCAACCGAGCCAGGCCACCGTGCAGCGCTTTTTGGACAAGCACGTAACGCCGGCGCTGGAAGAGGCGGCGACGGCGTTGCGTGATCAGGGGCTGGACGTGCAGACCCTGTTGGGCAAATCCAAACGCTGTATTGGTCTGCGCATCGAGATGGGGGAGGGCAACCCGTTTGTTTACGAAGTGAGCCTGGATGCTTACTCGTCGGCCCCAGGCGACTTGCCCGAGGAAGAGCGCACGCGTTTCTACCGGGCCGAGGTTTACCTGCACAACGGGCCTCAGGAATACGACCTGATGGGCTTCGCCCAGGAACAAATCACCCGGGACGTGCTCGATCAGTTTGAAAGCCATCGGCAGCTCCTTGGCCGTGTCTATAGCTGATGATTGAGCCTGGTGGGAATGCGCTCAACTGTGGGAGGGGGCTTGCTCCCGATGGCGGTGTTTCAGTCAGCACAGCTGCTACTGTTGCACTGCTATCGGGAGCAAGCCCCCTCCCACACTGACCGCGTTTTTTCAGTGGGGTTTGGGGTGTTGGGTTAGCCGAGGTTTTTGCCGAGCAGGGCGTGGTAAAGCTCGCTGTCGCCCAATATCCCCACCACTTGGTTGTTGTCCTGCAGCACTAACTTATTCCCGGTGTGGTAACGAATCTGCAACGCATCGCGCATGCCGATATTGGAATCCACCAGCGTCGGCACACGGCCCAAACCTTCTACCGGTTGCCCCGGTGCCCAGTTCTGCAGGTTCAACGCTGTGCCGTTCTGGCGGGCGCCCTTGATCACGTTGCCTTCGGTGAGGTCCAGCCAGGAGTCGCCGCCCGGGTCCAGGCTGATCGAGCCGTTCACATGGGTGCAGTTGTCCACCGTGCGCATCAGGCTGCGACCGCACAGCACGTTCAGCGGATTAGTGTGCGCGACGAAGGTGCGCACATAGTCATCCGCCGGGTTCAGCACGATCTCTTCCGGCACGCTGTGCTGGATGATCTTGCCGTCTTTCATGATTGCGATGCGGCTGCCCAGCTTGAGTGCTTCATCCAGGTCATGGCTGACGAACACGATGGTCTTGCTCAGCTTGCGTTGCAGCTCCAGCAGTTCATCTTGCAGGCCTTGGCGAATCAGCGGGTCGAGCGCGGAGAAGGGTTCATCCATCAGCAGAATGTCGGCGTCCATCGCCAAAGCGCGGGCCAGGCCGACGCGTTGCTGCATGCCGCCGGACAGCTCGTCGGGCTTCTTGTTACGCCACTGGGTCAGGCCCACCAGCTCCAGTTTTTCATCCACCAACTTGCGCCGCTCTTTTTCCGGGCGGCCCTGCATCTCAAGGCCAAAGCTGATGTTCTCGCGTACCGTCAGCCAGGGCATCAAGGCGAACTTCTGGAACACCATGGCGATGCGTTTGGTGCGCATCATTTTCAGCTCGGCGGGCGTGCACGAGGCGATGTCGATCTGACGGCCTTCATGCTCCACAAACAACTGACCACGGCTGACGGTATTGAGCCCGTTGATGCAGCGCAGCAAGCTCGACTTGCCGGAGCCCGACAGGCCCATCAGCACACAGATTTCGCCTTTCTCTACATCCAGGCTGGCGTTTTCAACGCCGACAATTTGCCCGGTCTTTTTCAGGATTTCGTTACGGCTCATGCCTTGGTCGAGCAGCTTGAGCGCTTCGCGTGGGTCTTTGGAAAAGATCACGTCGACCTTGTCGAATCGAATAATGCTCATGCATCACCCCCAGTTTTGGCGTCGGGTTGTTTGCAGATGCGGTCAAGCATGATGGCCAGCAATACGATCGCCAGGCCTGCTTCAAAGCCCAAGGCAATGTCGGCGGTGTTCAGCGCGTTGACCACCGGCTTGCCGAGACCGTCGGCGCCCACCAGGGCCGCGATCACCACCATCGACAACGACAGCATGATGCATTGGGTAATGCCGGCAGCGATGCTCGGCATGGCGTGCGGCAGTTCAATGCGCGAGAGCAACTGACGGCGCGAGCAACCAAAGGCCTTGCCGGCGTCCATCAACTCTTGCGGCACATCGCGGATACCCAGGTAGGTCAGGCGGATCGGCGCCGCAATCGCGAACACCACGGTGGAAATCAGCCCAGGCACCACACCCAGCCCGAAGAGGGTCAGGGTAGGGATGAGGTAGACGAAGGTCGGTACGGTCTGCATCAGATCGAGCACCGGCCGCATCAGCGTATAAAACATCGGTTTGTGCGCGGCGATAATGCCCAGCGGCACACCGATGACCACGCAAACCAGGGTCGCGAACAGCACTTGCGCGAGGGTTTCCATGGTTTCCTGCCAGTACCCCAGGTTCAGGATCAGCAGGAAGGAGGCAATCACAAAAACCGTCAGGCCCCATTTACGTTGAATAAAGTGAGCGAGTAGCGCAACCAGACCGATTAATGCCAGCGGGTTGAACCAGGTCAGCGCAAACGTCACGCCGTGGATCATCGTTTCCAGGGTCGATGCGATTGCGTCGAAATAGTTGGCGCCGTGTTCGGTCAACCAATCGACGAAGGCAGCGATGTACTGGCCCAGCGGGATTTTATGTTCAGTCAGCATGGTAGTGAAGGTCCACATGCGAAGGGAAAAACATCCCGGGCCAGCGCACCGGCCCGGGGTCAACAGGCTTACTTGTCGAGATAGGCTTTGACGGCCTCAAGCCCTGGCTTGCCGTCCACGGTGGTCACATTGGCGAGCCAGGTGTCGAGCACTTGCGGGTTCTTCTTCAGCCAGGCCTTGGCCGCGGCGTCGGGCTTCATCTTGTCGTCGAGCACGTTGCCCATCAGGGTGCTTTCCATGTTCAACGTGAACGAGAGGTTTTTCAGCAGTTGGCCAACGTTGCTGCATTCCTGCGTGTAGCCCTTGCGCACGTTGGTGTAGATGGTGGCCTGGCCGTAGTTGGGGCCGAACGAATCATCACCGCCGGTCAGGTATTTCATCTTGAAGCGGGTGTTCATCGGGTGCGGTTCCCAGCCAAGGAACACGATGGCCTTGCCGCGTTTGGTGGCTCGCTCAACTTGCGAGAGCATCCCGGCTTCGCTCGACTCGACCACCTTGAAACCTGCGGTTTTCAGGCCGAAGGCATCCTTGTCGATCAAGGTTTGAATGGTGCGGTTACCGTCGTTGCCTGGTTCGATGCCGTAGATTTTGCCGTCCAGCTCATCCTTGAATTTCACGATGTCGGCGAAGTCTTTCAGGCCCTTGTCATACAGCGCCTCGGGGACGGCCAGGGTGTACTTAGCGTTCTCCAGGTTGGCGCGCACGGTTTCTACGCTGCCGGCATCGCGGTACTGCTTGATGTCGTTCTCCATGGTCGGCATCCAGTTGCCTAGGAAAACGTCCATGTTCTTGCCGTCGGCCAGCGACTTGTAGGTGACCGGTACCGAAATCATCGTGGTGCGCGGCTTGTAGCCCAGGCCCTTGAGGACTTCGCTGGTGGTGGCGGTAGTCACGGTGATGTCGGTCCAGCCGACATCAGAGAAGTTAACGGTCTTGCACTGTTCCGGTTCTGCGGCGTGTGCCATTACCGGCAGACTCAACATGGCGGCCAACAACAACGAGGGTGAACCTTTCATGGGGGTAGACTCCTGTGTCTTTTCTGGCGGCATTCGCCGCGCTTTATAAGGGTTGCGGTTGGGACGTGCGACAGACAGCTCTGGCACGGTGCCTTGCAAACGAGTCGAGACTGATCATGTACCAGTGAAAATCTGACGCCTACAGGGGGCGTCGTATCCAGTACAGGGATGGTCGTATCCAGTGTCGGTGACGTCGCTTACAGCTTTTTTTAACCGCAAAACTGTAGTTTTTACCGATATGCACCGTTAAAAACGGCCAAAACTGACGATTGCGCACGGGCGACGCTGGTTAGCATGGTTACGTCGGTATGAGACGGCTTGATGACGGGCAAAAGCCTGATGATGCCGCGATCTGGGCCGTGTAGCTCGCTGGTGCCTGGCGTGTGCTCACCGAGGCGTTGCACGGCAATGGCGATCAGCGTTTTCGTTTTCGACCTGTTCAAGATCGGCATCGGGCCTTCGAGGTCTCACACCGTCGGCCCCATGCGCGCAGCGGCGTTATTCGTCCAGGCATTGCGTGAACGTGAACTGTTGGAACAAGTCAGGCGGGTCGAAGTTCAGCGTTACGGGTCTTTATCGGCCACCGGCATCGGTCACGGCAGCACACCGCCGCCATTATGGACCAGATGGCCGCGTGGCCAGACACGATAGCGGTGGTGCAGCCACTGCTGCTCATAAAGTGCACACCCCACTGCAAAAGCGCCACCTTTTAGCGCGTCGCAAACAGATAAGTCGCTTTCGAGCAAATTCGCGTTTGACCCGCTGTCACCTGTGCGTGTGGTGACAGAATTTTCCTACGCCCGCAAAGCGCACTTCACATAAGTGCTACCGAACTGCTCACACACCTTGAGCGGACAACGGCTACGCGTTTTTCGAGGCATATCCCGCACTTCTTGCGTGGGCTTATATAGACACGTCAACAGGTCGTTTTCAGGAGTTATTGAATGGTCATTCAATTTTGGGCATGGCATTTGCTCTATCCATTCAAAGCCTCTCTCCCTTCGCTTTTTACCGCTCGGGAACAGAGCGCAATAACAAGAGCCTCGCCTGAGGCCATCACCCGCTTTGTGTGAGGAGATACCGCGATGACGTCGTCCAACTCAGGGGCTCAACCCCAGAACCGTGCGCCCCAATCCATCGGCTTTTTGCTGCTGGACAATTTCACGCTGATTTCCCTGGCGTCCGCCGTGGAACCGCTGCGCATGGCCAACCAACTGTCCGGCCGCGAGCTGTATCGCTGGACAACCCTGAGCGTCGACGGCAACCAGGTGTGGGCCAGCGATGGTCTGCAAATCACCCCCGATGCCTCCATGCACAAAGCGCCAGCGCTGGACACGGTGATCGTGTGCGGCGGCGTCGGTATCCAGCGCACCGTCACCCGCGAGCATGTGTCGTGGCTGCAAAGCCAGGCGCGCCAGTCGCGGCGTCTCGGCGCTGTGTGCACCGGCAGTTGGGCGTTGGCGTGCGCGGGTTTGCTCGATGGGTTTGATTGCAGCGTGCACTGGGAATGCCTGGCGTCGATGCAGGAAGCCTTCCCGCGCGTGGCCATGAGCACACGCCTGTTCACCCTCGACCGCAACCGCTTCACCAGCTCTGGCGGCACTGCGCCGCTGGACATGATGCTGCACCTGATCAGCCGCGACCACGGCCGTGAATTGTCTGCCGCCATCTCCGAGATGTTTGTGTACGAACGCATCCGCAACGAGCAGGACCACCAGCGCGTGCCGCTCAAGCACATGCTCGGCACCAACCAGCCGAAGCTGCAGGAAATTGTCGCGCTGATGGAAGCCAACCTCGAAGAGCCGATCGACCTGGACGAACTGGCGGTGTATGTGGCCGTGTCGCGTCGGCAGTTGGAGCGCTTGTTTCAAAAATACCTGCACTGCTCGCCGTCGCGCTATTACCTCAAGCTGCGCCTGATTCGTGCGCGGCAGTTGCTCAAGCAAACGCCGATGTCGATTATCGAAGTGGCCTCGGTGTGCGGGTTTGTGTCGACGCCGCACTTCTCCAAGTGCTACCGCGAATACTTCGGCATTCCGCCACGCGATGAGCGCGTCGGTTCCAACACCACGCAGCAAGTGGCGATGCTGCCGATTCCGCAGGCGCTGGTGTTGTCACCGCTGTCGGGGCCGTTGTCGGCGTTGAGCCAGGCGCGCAATGAGTCGACGTTTGCGAGTGTAAGGCTGTAGACCGGGTCGCCTGCTATCGCGAGCAAGTCGAATCGTCGCACCGCCGCTCCCACATTTTGAATTGTGAACACAATCACTGTGGGAGCGGGCTTGCTCGCGATAGCGGTCTATCAGGCGCCAGCGTTCTGCTTGAACTGCCCCAACGCCGGCAACAACCGCTGATCAATCGCCTGCCTCACCGCCGGTAAAATCGTCGCGCTGCCGGTGTACATCTGCTCGACCATGCGCTTGAGCGCCTCGGCGCGTGCTTCGTCCAAACCGCGTACCGCAGACTCGCAGGCCTGCTCGGCGCTGGCGCCGCTGGGCACTTCAAAACCCAATGAGCGCAGTTGGCCCAGCAGGTCATCCTGGTCAATCAAATCCGCGTGCATCATGACGTTTATCCTGGTGTAGGGAGCGGGGGCTGAGCTGGATTCTGGTAGGCCTTTGGCCGGTCGGCAAGCGCAGAATCAACGCATGGCTGGGATGGCTATGAGCAGGTCGCTTTCTGGCGGGTTGGCGGTAAGCCAATAATGCGGCCGAGGAGGGTGGGGCGCGGCAAGTCGGCTTGTTCAGTGTGCATGGCCGCGAGTTTTCCCCGCGTGGCCTCGGTGAACGGCGCCGAATGCGGCCCCGCGAGGTCGACGTGCAGCAGCATCTGTTCGTTGCCTGCCAGCGCCGTTGTATCGTCCACATGATGCAAGCTGTGATAGAGGTGCAGGCGCTTGGCATCGTGGGCGATCAGTTGGGTATGCACCTCAACGCTGGCGCCGAGTTTCACTTCGTGCAGGTAATTCAGATGCAGCTCCAGGGTGAACAGCGAATGCCCGCTGGCTTCACGGTTTTCGCTGTTCAGCCCCAGCGTGTCCATCAACGCATCGGTGGCGTAGCTGAAAATCAGCAGGTAGAACGCGTCGCGCAGGTGGCCGTTGTAGTCCACCCAGTCGGGGTGGATTCTTGTGGTGTAAGTCGTCAGTGCAGGCATCACATAAATTCCGGCTATGTATTCGTTCAAATGTGAGAGCTGGCTTGCCTGCGATAGCAATGTACGACTCACCGCCGCTATCGCAGGCAAGCCAGCTCCCACAGGAAATCAACAACGGTTAATCAGCGAAGGTCATGCCGTGCTTGGCTTTGGTGGTTTTCACCGCCTCCAGCACTGCCAACAGGCAATCATCACGATAGCGCTCCAGTGCCGAAATGCTGTGGTCACCCAACTGTTCACGGGTGCCGTCGACCACATCGTCGATCAGTTTGTCGGTCAATTCCGGCGCCGGCAGGTAGGTCCACGGCAACTGCAGCGCCGGGCCGAATTGCGCCATAAAGTGGCGCATGCCAGCGTCACCGCCCGCGAGGGTGTAGGTGAGGAAAGTGCCCATAAATGACCAACGCAAGCCTGCGCCAAAACGGATCGCATCGTCGATCTCGCCGGTGGTCGCCACGCCGTCATTCACCAGGTGCAAGGCCTCACGCCACAGCGCTTCGAGCAAACGGTCAGCGATAAACCCCGGCACTTCCTTGCGCACATGCAGCGGGCGCATGCCGAGCGATTCATATACTTTTATCGCCGCTTGAATTGCCTCCGGCGCCGTATGTTTGCCGCCGACCACTTCGACCAGCGGCAGCAGGTAAACCGGGTTGAACGGGTGGCCCACCACGCAGCGCTCAGGGTGGGTGGAACCTTCGTAGAATTCACTCGGCAACAGCCCCGAGGTGCTCGAACCAATCAGCGCATTCGGCTTGGCCGCCGCGCTGATTTTGCTGTGCAGTTCGAGTTTCAGGTCCAGGCGTTCCGGGGCACTTTCCTGGATAAAGTCGGCGTCTTTTACGCACGCCTCGATGGTGGCCACAAAGCGCAGGCGGTCTTGCGATGCGCCTGGCGCCAGGCCCTGTTTTTCCAGGGCGCCCCACGCGTTGGCGACGCGTTTGCGCAGCGCTGCTTCGGCGCCGGGGGCCGGGTCCCAGGCGACCACGTCCAAGCCGTGGGCCAAGGCGCGCGATACCCAGCCGCTGCCGATGACACCGCTGCCCAGCGCGGCGAAGGTTTTGATTTCGGTGATAAAGCGCATGTCGACATTCCCTGAATAATTCGGTGATTCAATGTGTAAGCCTATCCAAAGGTGGGAGCCGGCTTGCCTGCGATAGCGGTGTGTCAGTTGGCATATTCAGTGGCGGGTGTACCGCCATCGCGGGCAAGCCCGGCTCCCACAGGGTTTTGTTGTGCCTGGCTCAGCCGCGCTGGGTCAGGCCCATCTTGATTCGGCCTTCTGCAGGCGTCATAACCCGCGCGCCCAAGCGGCTCAGAATTTCACTGGCGCGCTCCACCAGTTGGCCGTTGGTGGCGAGCACGCCTTTGTCCAGCCACAGGTTGTCTTCCAGGCCGACCCGTACGTTGCCGCCCAGCAGCACCGCTTGCGCTGCCATCGGCATTTGCATGCGACCGATACCAAAGCCTGCCCACACCGCGTCGGCGGGTAGGTTGTCGACCATGGCTTTCATGCTGGTGGTGTCAGCCGGGGCGCCCCATGGGATGCCCAGGCACAGTTGAAACAGCGGGTTGTCGAGCAGGCCTTCCTTGATCATCTGCTTGGCGAACCACAGGTGGCCGGTGTCGAAAATTTCCAGCTCAGGCTTAACGCCCAGCGCCTGAATGCGCTTGGCACCCGCCCGCAGTTGCGCCGGAGTGGACACGTAAATGCTGTCGCCATCGCCGAAGTTCAGGGTGCCGCAGTCCAGCGTGCAGATTTCCGGCAGCAGCGCTTCCACATGCGCCAGGCGCGTCAGCGGGCCAACCAGGTCAGTGTTGGCGCCGAACGCCATCGGGTTTTCGCCGCCGCCAATCTCCAGGTCGCCGCCCATGCCGGCGGTGAGGTTGACGATGATGTCGATGTCGGCCTCGCGGATGTGCTCCATCACTTCGCGGTACAAAGCGACGTCACGGCTGAACTTTCCGGTGTGGGGGTCACGCACGTGGCAGTGCACCACGGTGGCGCCGGCCTTGGCGGCTTCAACGGCGGCGGCGGCGATTTGTTTGGGCGTGACCGGCACGTGTGGGCTTCTGGCGCTCGTGTCGCCAGCACCGGTGAGTGCGCAGGTGATGATGACGTCGTGGTTCATGCGGCGGGTTCCTTACAGGCGTGATGATGCCGTTCGCGGTCGCCAGTGACCGCGAAACGGCGCTTCAGAAAAAATTTATTTGAGGGTCAATTGCAGGTTGGCGGCAGCCGGTTTGCCGTCAAAGGTGGTCACCCCTTCGAGCCAGCGTTGCTGGTCTTGCGGGTGATCCTTGAGCCACTGCCTGGCCGACTCCATCGGGTCTTTGTGATCCAGCAACGGCTGCATCATGCGGCTCTCGTCGGCGGCGGTGAAGGTCAGGTTGGTCAGCAGTTTGTGCACGTTCGGGCACTGCTCGGCATAGGTCGGCGACGTCACGCTCCACACGGTGGCCATGCCTTCGTTCGGGCCAAGGGCATCGTCGCTGCCGGTGAGGTAAGTCATCGCCACATTGACGTTCATCGGGTGCGGCGCCCAGCCGAAGAACACCACGGCTTCCTTGCGCCGCACCGCGCGGTCGACGGCGGCGAGCATGCCGGCTTCGCTGGATTCCACCAGTTGGAACTTGCCCAGGCCGAACTGGTTTTTGGCGATCATTGCCTTGATCTGCGTGTTGGCGCCCGAGCCCGGCTCGATGCCGTAGAGCTTGCCGCCGAGGTCTTTCTCGAACCGGGCAATATCGGCGAAGGTTTTCAGGCCCTTGTCCGCCAGGTAAGTCGGCACGGCGAGGGTGGCGCGGGCATCTTGCAGGCTGGGTTTGTCGAGGACTTTGACCTGCTTGGCCTCCACGAACGGCGTGATGGTTTGGGTCATCAACGGGTTCCAATAGCCGAGGAACATATCCAGGCGCTTGTCACGGATGCCAGCGAAGATGATTTGCTGGGAGGCGCTGGTTTGTTTGGTCTTGTAGCCGAGGCCATCGAGCAATACCTGGGTCATGGCGCTGGTGGCGATGACGTCGGTCCAGTTCACCACGCCCATGCGCACGTTTCGGCAGGATTCTGCGTCGGCCGCTAAAACGCTGGTGCTCAAAATGGCACTGGCGCTGAGTGCCAGCACGCAGCGGCTGATCAGTCGGTTCATGGTGAATCCCTCGGCAGCTGGTTATTGTGGGGGCCGGCGTCTTTGTGCGCCGTGGGATCAAGTTACGTACCTTCCGGCCCGACAAAACGCACGGCGGCGACCCGCTCTTGCACTGCAGCGACCTGCCCCCTTGAAACCGCGCATTAACGGGAGTATCACAGTGCCACGCTGCCCGCCCGACGAGAGCGCCACCATGCCCCAGGATGTCTACTTTTTGCTGATGCCGGGCTTCTCGGCCATCGGTTTTATCTCTGCGCTGGAACCGCTGCGGGTGGCCAACCGCTTTCGCGGCGAGCTGTACCGCTGGCACATCTTGAGTGCCGACGGCGGCGCGGTGCTGGCGAGCAATGGCATGTCGGTCAACGCCGAAGCCGCGCTGGAGCCGCTGAAAAAAGGCGCGACGCTGTTGGTGGTCGCAGGCTTCGAACCGCTGCAGTTCGCCACGCCCGCTCTGGGGCAGTGGCTACGCCGCCTCGACCACGAAGGCGTGACCCTCGGCGCCATCGACACGGGCGCCTGCGTGCTCGCCGAAGCCGGTCTACTCGACGGCTACCGCCTGACGTTGCACTGGGAAGCCATCGAGGCCTTCAAGGAGTCTTATCCACACCTGAGCGTGACGCAGGAGTTGTTTGAGATCGACCGCCGCCGCATCACCTGCGCCGGTGGCACCGCTTGCATCGACCTGATGCTCGACCTGATCGCCCAGGCGCATGGCGCTGAGCTGGCGATTCAGGTCTCGGAACAATTCGTGCTCGGGCGTATCCGCCCGCGCAAAGACCACCAGCGCATGCAAATCGCCACGCGCTACGGCATCAACAACAAAAAACTCGTGCAAGTGATCGGCGAGATGGAGCAACACACCGAGCCGCCGCTGAGCACGTTGGCGCTGGCCGAAGCGATCAACGTGACCCGCCGCCAGTTGGAGCGGCTGTTTCGCCTGCATTTGAACGACACACCGAGCAATTTCTACCTTGGCCTGCGCCTTGCAAAAGCCCGGCAGCTGTTGCGCCAGAGCGACCTGAGCGTGCTGGAAGTAAGCATCGCCTGCGGGTTTGAGTCGCCGTCGTATTTCACGCGCAGCTACAGGGCCAAGTTTGCCAAGTGCCCGCGGGAGGATCGGCGACGGGAGGTGGTTTGATGGCGAATTATAGTGTTTTATACTCGCAGGTATAATTTATAGTCCTTTCCATAATTGAGTATAAAAGTATGTCGACTCACAGCGGCTTTGTGTTCCGCCGCCCCGCCCTGGCACGCAGCATTGCCGACGGCCTGGTGGGGGCCGGTATTCAGGATTTTACCTCTGGCCTGTTTCTCGCGGCGCCGCGCCGCACCGGCAAAAGCACTTTTTTACGCGAAGACCTGATCCCTGAATGCCAGGCACGCGGCTGGCTGGCGGTGTATGTCGACCTGTGGGCCGACAAGGAGCAAGACCCCGCCGACCTGATCGCCAGTGCGATTGCCGGGGCTTTGGTGCCGTTTGAAAAGGGCATCCGTAAACTGGCAAAAAACATCGGCATCGAAAAACTCAGCTTCCTGCGCACCTTGTCCTGGGATTTCACCAAACCCCAACTCCCGGTCGGCGCGACGCTGACGCAGGCTCTGGAGTTGCTCCACAACGCTGCCGGCAAAACCGTGGTGCTGGTGATTGATGAAGCTCAGCATGCGCTGACTACCGACGCGGGCATAAACGCGATGTTTGCCCTGAAGGCTGCGCGCGATCAGCTCAACCAAGGCCGGGAAGGCGAGGGCAGTGGTTTGCGCCTGGTGTTTACCGGCTCCAACCGCGACAAACTCGCGCATTTGGTGTTGGTTAAAAGCCAACCGTTCTTCGGCTCCAGCATCACGCCATTTCCCTTGCTCGGCAAAGAGTTCACCCAGGCCTACACCGTGCACCTCAACGCGCACCTGGCCGAGACCAATCAATTCAACCCCGCCGACATCGACCAGGCGTTCGAGCTGGTCGGGCGTCGCCCGGAGATGTTGCGCACCATCATCGGTGAAGTCGCGCTGGAACTCGGCGAGGCGAGCAACCTCGGCCAACTGCTGCACAGCCGCGCCGAACTGCTGCGCGCAGGCGTGTGGACCGAATTCGAAAGCGCCTGGAACAATCTCACCATCGCGCAGCGTGCGGTACTGGAAGTGATGGTGGCGCGTTCGCAAAACAACGAGCCGTTCGCGCCGTTCACCGACAGCACGATTACGGCGGTCAGCCAGGCGCTGGAGGCCATGGGCAGCGACGTGGTGCCAGGCACCCAGACCATTCAGGCCTGCATCGATGCCCTGCGCGACAAGGAACTGGTGTGGAAGTCGAGCCGAGGCGGTTATGCGCTGGAAGACAAATCCTTCGGCGACTGGCTGCAGCACAAGCGCCGCACACCCAACTGAAAGGCAATACATCTCAAATGTGGGAGGGGGCTTGCTCCCGATGACGGTGCAGTTGCTGATTCAACAAGTGACTGACCCGACGGTATCGGGAGCAAGCCCCCTCCCACATTGAAGTGTGCTGGGGCTCACTTTTTTGATCGTCATCGCAGGCAAGCCCCTGCCATACAAGGGCGTGAAAAGTGGTACGTCAATTGTTCATAATGTTTTAAATAATAGATAATATATTGTCCTTTATTTTATGTGCCAGCCTCGCGGTTGCTACACTTATCTGAGGTCGCACCATGGCCCTTACTCATAGCCTCTACTCCCCTGGTGAGATCGCCTTGCAGATAGCCCGCAATGCCAAGGCGCTGCGGCTGAGCAAAAACCTTTCTCGTCGGGCACTGGCTGCTCAGTCCGGAGTCAACGAGTCGACGCTCAAACGCTTTGAAACCACCGGCAAGGTTTCCCTGGATGCCATGCTGCTGATCGCGACGAGTTTAGGTGTCGGGTCGCAACTGGCGAATTTGTTCAGTGCACCACCGCCACTCAGCCTTCAAGAACTGAAAACTCAAACCAGGCTTCGAGGTCGTCGATGAAACCGGTCAATGCGCTGCATGTCATGTTGCAAGGTTCGAAGGTCGGTGAACTGGTCGACGCGCGTGGCAGGGGCATTTATTTTTCGTATGACGCTGATTGGCTGGCGAACGTCTCTTCAACGCACTGGCCCACAATCGTGACGATCACGCAAAAAACTTCTCGTTCTTTGGCTCGCCCGCAGGCTGGCAACTGGCTCCGGCATATGACCTGACGTTTGCCAATACCAGCGGTCGCGGCAATGAGCATACCAGCGCGTTTTCAGGTTCTGGTCAGCCGTCGCGCAAGGCAATCATGAAGGTGTGCGAGCCGTTCAGCTTCCTCGAGCCTGCGCTCTACATCGAGCAGACCTTGGACGCGTTATCGACATGGAGCCCGCGTTGTACTCACCTTGATGTCGATAAAACCTTGAGCGCGCAGGTGTTTACTGCCCTCACATCGGTATGGAAAGCCTTCTAGCGGTGATCGTTCCTGCACTGATGTTTGGCTTGGCTTACTTTTTAACCAGCGTCGAACACGCCGCTTTGTAGGCTTCATGCTGATATTTGTTCAGCGTGGCCGGCAGTTCAAAGTTGTGTTTCTTGTTCTGCGCGTTGAGGGTCTGCGGCGACAGCAGCGTCACGTCAACGCCGTCCAGCAGTTGAAACACGCCTTCAATCTTGAACGTGGTCGGGCCGCCGGCGAATTCGCCTTTTTACTGCGCTTTTTGATCGCGATACGAGTGATGGCGTGTTCTTGCACGAAAGCTTTCACCTGGGCAGCGAAGGCTTTGACGTTGGCCGCCTCATCGTCGTCTTCGAGGGCGATTTTCTTGGTGGCCAGGGCGACGTGGGTCAGCGCCAGCCCGTCTTGGGAGGCGACAGCGATAATGGCTTCGCTGCCTTTGATTTCGATGCCGCAAATAGTCATGAGTGGCCTTAGTCGTGATGCGCGCAAATGGGCAGCGGATTGTCCCTTATTGCGCTTGCGTGTCATAGCAGGCAATCAGTTACCCATTAGCGCTAGCCGAACGACGTTAGCAGGCTCTATCTATTACAACGTAAGGTCGTCGCGCCCTACGATGTTAAATTTGCCGCCGTCGATCACCAGGATGCTCCCGTCCGGGTTAGTCGACTTGAAGCTGAAGGCGCCTTCGACGGTCTCAAGCGCATCAGAGAAGGCCAAGCTGATAGAGCCTGAGTCGGCATCATGGGTGTAAAAAACCGATTCATCGTTTTCTACCAATAATTGCCAATAAACGGCACTCACCTTCTTATCTTCAATCGCATACCTGCCATCGGTTAGCGTGCTGAGAAAGGTAATCTCGACACCATGAACCATATCGGGCAGGCGTTCCAACGCCGAGAGCGTCGTACGCATCTGACGGTCGGTTGTGTAGTAATCCCGCGCGAAATTGAGGCCTTCAGCCGTTAACGTCAGGGCTGGGGACGTTCCGATACTGGCGCCCAGGGTGCCTTGGGAAGGGGTTGCGCAGGTTTGGGGAATGACGTGTCGAGTCAGCATGATCAGCTCCTTGGAGTAAATCCTTGATGATCGGATAATCCGTATCATCCGCTGAACATAGGCGCCGCCTGGCACACCGTAAACTGTGAGAACTGACAGTTGACAGGTGCCTTGCCAGCGCAGATGCAAACACGTTCGTGGGGTTATTCCTGGCCGATCGACTCCAAAAACTCGGACCGCTCATCACTCATCCGCGCCAGGCAGTCATTCTGTTGAATCGCATAGTCCTTGCTGCCATTCACCGCCGGGAAGGTGTCCACCGCGCAATCGGCATCGCGCAGTTTTTCCCACTTTTGCTGGGCGTCCTTCAGACGAGCGGTAATGTCGGCCAGTTGCGACTTGTTGCCGGCATAGGCCGAGCCCATGCGTTCCAGCAAACCTTGATAGTTGTCCTTGAGCAATTGTTCGGCGGTGGTTTTGTTGTAGGTCGCGCATTCCAGGGTTTGTTTGTCGTTTTCGATGCCATCGCACGGCGTGTTGTCGGTGTCTTCGGCCGCGTGAACGCCGGTTGCGATGAGTGCCAAAGCCAGGAAAATCGATTTCATTGCGCCGTCTCATATCAGGTGATGCGGAATTCTGGCTCAAGCGTAAGACAAAGAACAGTCGCCAGTCAGACGTGTCTTCATGCGCTTTGTCGTGGATTGACGCTTTCGGCAATTCCCCTGTCGTTTTTGCACCCGGCTCAGGTTGCCCCTGGGCATATGCTGGCCCAAAGCGCCGGCAGACGATTCGGCGCATGAATCGCCAATAAGGGGACGCCTGATGAGCCCAGCGCAATTGCACGCCGACAGCATCGTTATCGACGGGCTGATCATTGCCAAGTGGAACCGCGACCTGTTCGAGGACATGCGCAAAGGTGGCCTGACCGCCGCCAATTGCACCGTGTCGGTGTGGGAAGGGTTCCAGGCCACTGTCAATAACATCGTCGCCAGCCAGACCCTGATCCGTGAGAACAGCGACTTGGTGATTCCGGTCAGAACCACCGCCGACATTCGCAAGGCCAAGGAGCTGGGCAAGACCGGCATCATCTTTGGCTTCCAGAACGCGCATGCGTTTGAAGACCAGCTCGGCTACGTCGAAATCTTCAAGCAGCTCGGCGTGGGCGTGGTGCAGATGTGCTACAACACCCAGAACCTGGTCGGCACCGGTTGCTACGAACGCGATGGCGGCCTGTCGGGCTTTGGCCGCGAAGTAGTCGGCGAAATGAACCGCGTCGGCATCATGTGCGACCTGTCCCACGTGGGCTCCAAAACCAGCGAAGAAGTCATCCTCGAATCGAAAAAACCGGTGTGCTATTCGCACTGCTTGCCTTCGGGGCTTAAAGAGCACCCGCGCAACAAATCCGATGAAGAACTCAAGTTTATTGCTGACCACGGCGGTTTTGTCGGCGTGACCATGTTCGCGCCGTTCCTGGCCAAGGGCATCGATTCGACCATCGACGACTATGCCGAAGCTATTGAATACACGATGAACATCGTCGGCGAAGACGCCATCGGCATCGGCACCGACTTCACCCAGGGCCATGGTCAGGATTTCTTCGAAATGCTGACCCATGACAAGGGCTATGCGCGCCGCCTGACCAGCTTCGGCAAAATCATCAACCCGCTGGGCATCCGCACCGTGGGCGAGTTCCCGAACCTCACCGAAACCCTGCTACGGCGCGGCCACAGCGAACGCGTGGTGCGCAAGATCATGGGCGAGAACTGGGTGAATGTCCTACACGACGTTTGGGGCCAATAAATAACTCTGGAGCCTACTCCGCTCGCCGATAGCTGCGTCAGGTCCTCGCGCCAAACTCGCCGTACGTACCGTACTGTCTCGCTTGTCGCTCCGGTCCTTCCTTGCTCTCGACGTACTCGCTACGGCTCCAAAGTCATTCACACGGCTTGTTTATAAGAGCAAAACAAAAGCTTTGCTAAGCACTGAAACCGAATTTTCTGGAGTTAAATTTCCATGGCCAAGATCGCCCCGCAATTGCCTATCGAAGTCGACAGCGAAACCGGTGTCTGGACCTCCGACGCCCTGCCGATGCTGTACGTGCCGCGCCATTTTTTCGTCAACAACCACATGGGTATCGAAGAGGTACTCGGCGCCGATGCCTACGCCGACATTCTCTACAAGGCCGGCTACAAATCCGCCTGGCACTGGTGTGAAAAAGAAGCAGAATGCCACGGCCTGGAAGGCGTTGCGGTATTCGAGCACTACATGAAACGCCTGTCGCAACGCGGCTGGGGCTTGTTCAAGATCCAGGACATCGACCTGGACAACGGCACCGCCAGCGTCAAGTTGGAACACTCGGCGTTCGTCTACGTGTACGGCAAGGTCGGGCGCAAAGTCGACTACATGTTCACCGGCTGGTTTGCCGGCGCGATGGATCAGATCCTTGAAGCTCGCGGCAGCAAAATCCGCACCGTGGCCGAGCAAGTCTACGGCGGCTCCGAAGAAGGCCATGATGACGGCCTGTTCACCGTCAAGCCGTTGTAAGTCGAGGAACCCTGCCATGGCTTTCGAAGCAATGTTCGCGCCGATCCAGATCGGCAAACTGACCATTCGCAACCGCGTGCTCAGTACCGCCCACGCCGAGGTGTATGCCACCGACGGCGGCATGACCACCGACCGCTATGTGAAGTATTACGAAGAGAAAGCCAAGGGCGGTATTGGCCTGGCGATTTGTGGCGGGTCTTCCAGTGTGGCCATCGACAGCCCGCAAGGCTGGTGGAAATCGGTGAACCTGGCCGATGATCGGATCATCCCGCACTTCCAGAACCTGGCCGATGCCATGCACAAGCATGGCGCCAAGATCATGATTCAGATTACCCACATGGGCCGTCGCTCGCGTTGGGACGGCGAGCACTGGCCGACGCTGCTATCGCCGTCGGGCATTCGCGAGCCGGTGCACCGCGCCACCTGCAAAACCATCGAGCCGGAAGAGATCTGGCGCGTAATCGGCAACTACGCCAGCGCCGCTGCGCGGGCCAAAGCCGGTGGCCTCGACGGTGTGGAACTGTCGGCGGTGCACCAGCACATGATCGACCAGTTCTGGAGCCCACGGGTTAACAAACGCACCGACGAATGGGGCGGAAGTTTTGAAAACCGCATGCGTTTTGGCCTGGAAGTACTCAAGGCCGTGCGCGCTGAAGTCGGCGCGGATTTCTGCGTGGGCATTCGCCTGTGCGGTGATGAGTTCCACCCGGACGGCTTGTCCCACGAGGACATGAAACAGATCGCCAAGTACTACGACGACACCGGCATGCTCGACTTTATCGGTGTGGTCGGCTCGGGGTGTGACACGCACAACACCCTGGCCAACGTGATCCCGAACATGAGTTATCCACCGGAGCCGTTTTTGCACCTGGCTGCCGGTATCAAGGAAGTGGTCAAGGCGCCGGTGCTGCACGCGCAGAACATCAAGGACCCGAACCAGGCCACGCGCATTCTGGAAGGCGGTTATGTGGACATGGTCGGCATGACCCGTGCGCACATTGCCGACCCGCACCTGATCGCCAAGATCAAGATGGGCCAGATCGACCAGATCAAACAGTGCGTCGGCGCCAACTACTGCATCGACCGCCAGTACCAAGGCCTCGACGTGCTGTGCATCCAGAACGCCGCGACCTCGCGTGAGTACATGGGCGTGCCGCACATCATCGAGAAGTCCAGCGGGCCTAAACGCAACGTCGTGGTGGTCGGTGCCGGGCCTGCCGGGATGGAAGCTGCACGCGTGGCGGCGGAGCGTGGCCACGACGTGACGCTGTTCGAGAAAAAAGACTTTATCGGTGGGCAAATCACCACGGCTTCGAAGGCGCCGCAGCGCGATCAGATCGCCGGGATCACCCGCTGGTTCCAGCTTGAACTGGCACGACTTAACGTCGACCTGCGCCTGGGCGTGGCGGCGAATGCCGAGGCGATCCTCGACCTGCGCCCGGATGTGGTGGTGCTGGCGGTGGGCGGGCATCCGTTCCTGGAACAGAACGAACACTGGGGCGCGGCTGAAGGCCTGGTGGTGAGCAGTTGGGACGTGCTCGACGGCAAAGTCGCGCCGGGCAAAAACGTGCTGGTGTACGACACCATTTGCGAATTCACCGGCATGTCGGTGGCGGACTTCCTTGCCGACAAAGGCAGCCAGGTCGAGATCGTCACCGACGACATCAAGCCCGGCGTGGCCATCGGCGGTACGTCGTTCCCCACGTACTACCGCAGCATGTACCCGAAAGAAGTGATCATGACCGGCGACATGATGCTGGAAAAGGTCTACCGCGAGGGCGACAAACTGGTGGCGGTGCTGGAGAACGAATACACCGGCGCCAAAGAGGAGCGGGTAGTCGATCAGGTGGTTGTGGAAAACGGCGTGCGCCCGGATGAAGAGATCTACTACGCGCTCAAAGGCGGCTCGCGCAACAAGGGCCAGATGGACATCGAAGCGCTGTTCGCGATCAAGCCGCAGCCGTGCCTGAGCGAGGCGGGTGAAGGCTACTTGCTGTTTCGCATCGGTGACTGTGTGGCGCAGCGCAACACCCACGCTGCGATCTATGACGCCCTGCGCCTGTGCAAGGATTTTTGACTCAGTGTGGGAGGGGGCTTGCTCCCGATAGTGGTGGGTCAGCTACAGAGACAGGAACTGACAGTCCGCCATCGGGAGCAAGCCCGCCTCCCACATTAAGGTCCAGTTTCACAGTAGACCTGTGCGGTCGTTGGGAGCTTCACCATGTTGAACACTTTGCTGCCTATTCTGCTGTTTGCGGCGCTGGGCCTCGCAGCACTCGGCGCACTGCGCCGGGTGAACCTGTGGCGCCGTGGCCGCGCGTCCAAAGTCGACCTGCTCGGCGGCCTGCTGGCGATGCCCAAGCGCTACATGGTCGACCTGCACCACGTGGTCGCCCGCGATAAATACATTGCCAATACTCACGTCGCCACGGCCCTGGGCTTTGTGTTGTCAGCGCTGCTGGCGATTCTGGTGCACGGCTTCGGCCTGCATAATCGCATCCTCGGCTATGCCTTGCTGCTGGCCTCGCTGCTGATGTTTGTCGGCGCCACCTTCGTCTACCTGCGTCGCGCAACCCGCCGTCGCGCCTGTCGAAAGGCGCGTGGATGCGCCTGCCGAAAAGCCTGATGGCGTTCTCGCTGAGTTTCTTTGTGGTGACGTTGCCGGTGGCCGGAATTCTGCCTGCTGACTTCGGCGGCTGGTTGTTGGCAGCACTGCTCAGCGTGGGTGTGTTGTGGGGCGTGAGCGAGATGTTCTTTGGCATGACCTGGGGCGGCCCGATGAAACACGCCTTCGCCGGCGCGCTGCACCTGGCCTGGCACCGCCGCGCCGAGCGTTTTGGTGGCGGCCGTTCGACCGGTTTAAAACCGTTGGACCTCACCGACAAAAGCGCGCCGCTGGGCGTGCAAAAACCCAAGGATTTTACCTGGAACCAACTGCTCGGTTTTGACGCTTGTGTGCAGTGCGGCAAGTGCGAGGCCGCGTGCCCGGCCTTCGCCGCCGGCCAGCCGCTGAACCCGAAAAAGCTGATCCAGGACATGGTGGTCGGCCTGGCCGGCGGCACCGATGCCAAGTTCGCCGGCAGCCCGTATCCAGGACAACCCATCGGCGAACACAGCGGCAACCCGCACCAGCCGATCGTCAACGGCCTGGTGGACGCCGAAACCCTGTGGTCGTGCACCACCTGCCGCGCGTGCGTGGAAGAGTGCCCGATGATGATCGAACACGTCGACGCCATCGTCGACATGCGCCGCTACCTGACCCTGGAAAAAGGCGCCACGCCGAACAAGGGCGCCGAAGTCTTGGAAAACCTGATCGCCACCGACAACCCCGGCGGCTTTGCACCCGGTGGTCGCCTGAACTGGGCGGCGGATTTGAACCTGCCATTGTTCAGCGACAAGGGCAGCGCTGACGTATTGTTCTGGGTCGGCGACGGTGCCTTCGACATGCGCAACCAGCGCACTTTGCGCGCCTTCGTCAAAGTGCTGAAAGCCGCCAGGGTCGACTTCGCGGTGCTCGGCCTGGAGGAGCGCGACAGCGGCGATGTGGCCCGGCGCCTCGGCGATGAAGCGACGTTCCAACTGCTGGCCACGCGCAATATCCAGACGCTTGAAAAGTACTGCTTCACGCGGATCGTCACCTGTGACCCGCACAGCTTTCACGTGCTGAAAAACGAGTACGGCGCGTTCAACGGCAACTACGTGGTGCAGCATCACAGCACGTTCATGGCCGAGCTGATCGGCGACGGCGCGTTGAACCTCGGCCAGCACAAGGGCAACAGTGTGACCTACCACGACCCGTGTTACCTGGGCCGTTACAACGGCGAATACGAGGCCCCGCGCCAAGTGCTGCGCGCGCTGGGCATTGAGGTCAAGGAGATGCAACGGTCGGGTTTGCGCTCGCGCTGCTGTGGCGGCGGTGGCGGTGCGCCGATCACTGATATTCCCGGCAAGCAGCGTATTCCCGACATGCGCATGGACGACATCCGCGAAACCGGCGCCGCACTGGTGGCTGTAGGTTGCCCGCAGTGCACGGCGATGCTTGAAGGCGTGGTTGAGCCGCGCCCATTGATCAAGGACATTGCCGAGCTGGTGGCCGAGGCGTTGCTTGAAGACGCAGCGCCTGCCAAAGCCCCTGCCAGGCTTGAACCTGCGGAGGTGCACTGATGAGCGAGATTATCCGCCGCGACCCACGCGCCGAATGGATCGCGCGTAACCGCCTGCACCCGCTGCACGCGGCGATGCAGCCGGTGCAAGAGCATTGGATGGGGCCGAACGGCATCATCCGCAAAAACCCGCATGGCGTCGGTTTTATCGGCCCCAACGGCATCAAGCGCATCGACCGCAGTGGCGCCCAGCAAGGCGGCGCGGCCAAGCGCTCGGCCGCTGTTGAAGTGCAGTTGCCGTTGCACCAGGTGCCTGCACCGGCGTTTTACATCAGCGTGGTGCCGGACATGGTCGGCGGCCGCCTCAGCAGCCACGACCGCGACGTGCTGGGCCTCGCGCGGCAACTCGCGGGCAGCGACGGCGCGGTGTTGGCGGTGGTGTTTGGCGAACATAAAGAAGGCGCCTTCGCCACGGCCGGGGTTGATCGCCTGCTGGTGCTGGAAGGCCACGCATTCGACGGTTATTCACCGGAGCAACGCGTGCACGGCTTGCGGGCTGTGGATAACCAGTTCAGCCCGCGCCACTGGTTGCTGCCCGACAGCCGCAGCGGCGGTGGCGAGCTGGGCCGACGTTTTGCCGCCAGCCTCAAAGAGCGCCCAGCCACACGGGTGTGGCAGGTCAACGGCGAAGCGTGCATCGGCCGCGCCGGTGCGGGCCAGGAAGATTTGGCGCGGCCATTGCCACGCCTGATTCTGGCCGCCGTCGAATGTGCCGAGCCGGTCAGCGACACGCGCCACGAAGTGTTGCCGGTGGTGTTATCCACAGCCCTGGCGCGCAGCGTGTCGCGTATTGAAGACCTTGGGGCCGTGGCGGTGGACCCGGCGGCGATTCCGATGGCCGAGGCCGAATTCATTTTCTCTGGCGGCAACGGCGTGCAGGACTGGCCGCTGTTCCACCGGGCCGCCGCCGCGCTGGGCGCCACCGAAGGCGCCTCGCGCGTGGCGGTGGACGATGGCTTTATGGCGCGTGATCGCCAGGTTGGCGCCAGCGGCACGTGGGTCACGGCAAGGGTTTACGTGGCCGTGGGGATTTCCGGGGCGATCCAGCACCTGCAAGGCATCGGTGCCTGCGACAAGGTGGTGGCGATCAACCTCGACGCGGGCTGCGACATGATCAAGCGTGCCGACCTGTCGGTAATCGGCGACAGCGCCGCGATTCTGCAAGCCTTGATCGCTGCGGTCGAGGCCTACCGCAACGGCGCCAAGCGCGACGCGGCTTAAGCAAAGGACAAGGTTATGCACACTCACGTAATCAGCCTGGTTTCCATCGGTGCCCACCCCACGTCCGGGCGCCCGCGCCGCGCCGAGCAAGACGCCCGCGCCGTCGAGCTGGGCCTGCAACTGGCTGGGGATAAGTTGCAGGTGTTGCACGCCGGCAACATCAACGAGCCGACCTTGCGCAGCTACTTGGGCATGGGCTTGCCACAGTTGCACGTGCTGGAACAGCCGGCCGGCGCGGACGCCTTGCCGGCGCTGAGTGATTACCTGCGCGACGCCGGCGCCCACGTGGTGCTCACCGGCAGCCAGGCAGAAACCGGCGAGGGTTCGGGCATGTTGCCGTTCCTGCTGGCGGAGCAATTGGGCTGGCCATTGATTGTCGGGCTGGCGCAGGTTGAGTCCATCGATGGCGGCGTCGCGCATGTGCTGCAAGCGTTGCCGCGTGGGCAGCGGCGCCGCTTGAAAGTGCGTTTGCCGTTTCTGGCCACGGTGGATAACGCCGCGCCCAAACCCCGGCAAAGCGCCTACGGCCCGGCACAGCGTGGGCTGTTGGCGGCGCATGAGGTCGAGATAGAAGCAGACGAGTTATTCACAGGCGCGCAGTTGCAACCGGCCAAGCCTCGGCCCAAGCGCCTTAAAGTGATCAAGGCCAAGAGCGGCGCCGACCGCATGAAAGCCGCGACCGCCAAGGCCAGTGGCGGCGGTGGGCAAGTGCTCAAGGGGCTCAGCGCTGAAGACGGTGCCCAAGCCATCCTCAAGCTGCTTATTGAAGAAGGCGTGGTGCGCTAATCCCCGGTGGGGAGGGCTTACCCACAATCCCTGTTGATCCGCCTGTGGATAACCTGTTTGCGACTGTCCACAGGCCCTTAAAACCAAGCCCTGCAGCCCTCTGTACGAAAAACAACCAGGCTAACTGACGGTTTTTACTGGTTTTTTCCGTGAATAACTTAATTCCCATGCACAGACTTGCCCCCAAAGTCTGTTGGCGCTTCTGTGGATAAGATGTTCGCTATCGTCTGCAGGCCTTATAGAACGTGGCTTTTAGTGAGGTGATCAAAATATGACCAATCTGCGTAATTTACCTTGTTCACGGGCTGTAAACCCCCGGAATCTGCAGGGTTCAGGTGGTTTTCCACAGTCGTGCCGAAGTTGCCCCCAAAGTCTGTTGGTGCTTCTGTGGATAAGGTGTTCGCGTAGTGCTGCAGGCCATGTAATACGGGCTTCTTGGTCGGTTGGTTAATAAGTGATCAGTTGCTGATGGAATCCGACAACTTGAATAAGTCACGGATTTTCTTCGACTATTTTCAACAGAGACGCGCACTTGCCCACAATTACTGTGGGTGGCTTTGTGGATAAGTTGTTGGGCAAAGGCTGCAGGGCAGGTTTTCAGCGGCCTGCAACGAAGTTGATCAATTATTGAACACCTGCGCGTTTCAACGGTGGGAGCGGGCTTGCTCGCGATAGCGCTCTATCAGTCGCCAGATGCACTGGCTGACACACCGCCATCGCGAGCAAGCCCGCTCCCACACACACTTTTTTGATCGCTGGTGGGGCGGTTATTCGTGTACGGCCACGCCTTTGAGGTAAGGCGCGGGCGCGGCGCCGAGGTTGCTCAGCAAACGCTCGCTGTACCAGTCCACAAAATTCACCACACCAAACTCATAGGTTTTCGAGTACGGCCCCGGCTGGTAGGCGGTGGAGTTGATACCGCGCTGGTTCTCTTCAGCCAGGCGGCGGTCCTGGTCGTTGGTGGCGTCCCAGACTTTACGCATGCGTTCAACGTCGTAATCCACACCTTCCACGGCATCCTTGTGCACGATCCACTTGGTGGTGACCATGGTTTCCTGCGCGCTGATCGGCCACACGGTGAACACAATAATGTGGTCGCCCATGCAGTGGTTCCACGAGTGCGGCAGGTGCAGGATGCGCATCGAGCCGAGGTCCGGGTTCTGGATGCGGCCCATCAGCTTGGCGCAACCCTGTTTGCCGTCCAGGGTCATCGACACGGTGCCCTTGAGCAACGGCATGCGCACGATGCGGTTACGCAGGCCGAAGCTGGCGTGGGCGTACGGAATTTTTTCGGCGTCCCAGGCCGCGGCCGAGGCGGCAACGTGGTCCTTGAACGCCTGGTCGGCACGCGGGTCGGTGACGTCGTCCCATTCCAGCAGGGTTTTCAGCAGTTCCGGGTGCGATGCGTTGCAGTGGT
Source organism: Pseudomonas kitaguniensis (assembly GCF_009296165.1). Taxonomy (GTDB): domain Bacteria; phylum Pseudomonadota; class Gammaproteobacteria; order Pseudomonadales; family Pseudomonadaceae; genus Aquipseudomonas; species Aquipseudomonas kitaguniensis. The sequence goes on from NZ_VUAZ01000155.1 coordinate 25,706, forward strand.
AGCACTCGCGGTTGTTTTCGAGCACCAGTTTCCAGTTGGCTTTTTCGAACAAGGTGGTCTGGATCGCCACCTTGGTGTTCTCCATGTCGTAGGGTTCCATGTAGTGGTTCAGCGTCGACAGAAAGTCATCCATGGCCGGCGGGTTCTTCGCCAGGCTGATGAAGATGTAACCGCCGGCGGTCTTCACGTTCACCGGCTTCAGGCCGTATTGCTGCATGTCGAAGTCGGCGCCCATCTCGGTGCCGGCGAACAGCAGGCGACCGTCCAGCTCGTAGGTCCACTGGTGGTAGTGGCACACAAGTTTTGCCACCTTGCCCTTGTCGCTGGTGCACAAGCGCGAGCCACGGTGGCGGCACACGTTATGAAACGCATGCACCACGCCCTCGGCGCCACGGATCACGATGATCGGGTTCTTGCCCACTTGCAGGGTCAGGTAGTTGCCCTTGGTGGGGATCTCGCAGGTCATGCCGGCGATCAGCCATTCTTTTTGGAAGATCTCCTGCATGTCGATATCAAACAGCCGCTCATCAGAGTAAAACGGCTGCGGCAGCGAAAATGTGCGCTCGCGCTCTTGCAACATCTGTGCGGTGGCCTTGCGTGCGGGTTCCAGCGGATCGCCCAAGCTTAAGGTTGCGGTGACGTCCATCGTGTGTGTCCTCAAGGCCATTCTGGGTGGCCGCGATAAGTGACTAATCAGGTTTTGCAGCAAGGCGTAAAGAAAGTGTCTTGGTTGGGAGCGAGTGTGGGGCCGCCGATGCGCCGAACCTTATCCATGAGCGACATGGCCCACTCTGTTCCCGACGCGCAACCCCAGTGCCATGGGGGCTGGTCGCGATAAGTATGTGAATGTCGCAGATAGGTAAATGGGTGGTTCGCGCGTTACGCAGAATCGCCACCATGAGGCCGACCTACGGCTGCGGAGAACAGCATGTCCAACAGCTTCCTGAATCCGGTCACTACCCAGACCTGGGCGAATGGTCGGCACATCGTCCGTTGCGTCAAAGTCATCCAGGAAACCTGGGACGTGCGCACCTTTTGCTTTATGGCCGACCAGCCGATCCTGTTCTTTTTCAAGCCGGGGCAATTCGTCACGCTGGAGCTGGAAATCGACGGCCAGCCGATCATGCGTTCTTACACTATTTCCAGCTCACCCTCGGTGCCTTACAGCTTCTCGGTGACCATCAAGCGCGTGCCCGGTGGCAAGGTCTCCAACTGGTTGCACGATACGCTGCAGGAAGGGCAAGAGCTGGCGGTGCACGGGCCGGTCGGGCTGTTCAATGCCATCGATTTCAGCAACCCCAAAGTGCTCTACCTCAGTGGCGGCGTCGGCATCACGCCGGTGATGTCCATGGCGCGCTGGTATTACGACACCAACGCCAACGTCGACATGACCTTTGTCCACAGTGCGCGCTCGCCCAAAGACATCATTTACCACCGCGAGCTGGAGCACATGGCGTCGCGGATCGACAACTTCAGCCTGCACCTGATCTGCGAGAAGCACGGCTTGGGTGAGCCCTGGGCCGGTTATCGCGGCTACCTGAACCACAAGATGCTCGAATTGATGGTGCCCGACTTTCTTGAGCGCGAAGTGTTCTGCTGTGGCCCTACGCCCTACATGAACGCGGTGAAACGGCTGCTGGAAGTGGCCGGTTTCGACATGGCGCGGTACCACGAGGAATCGTTCGGCGCCACACCGCCCGAAGCGCGTGCCGACGCGGTTGAGCAAGCCGAGCAAGCCGCCGACGCGCCGGAAATCGACTTGGCCGACCTGCACCAGGTCGAATTCATTGCTTCCGGCAAGAGCATCCGCGTGGCGCCGGGCGAGACGGTTCACGCCGCAGCGGCCAAGCTGGGTTTGCTGATCCCCAAAGCCTGCGGCATGGGCATCTGCGGAACGTGCAAGGTGATGAAGCTGGGTGGCGAGGTCGAGATGGACCACAACGGCGGGATCACCGAAGAAGACGAAGCCGAAGGCTACATCCTGTCGTGCTGCAGCGTGCCCAAGGGCGACGTGCGCATCGAGTTCTAATTAACCACGATCCAGTGTGGGAGGGGGCTTGCTCCCGATAGCGGTGCGTCAGTCAGAATTCATGTAAC
>NZ_VUAZ01000156.1 GCF_009296165.1 Pseudomonas kitaguniensis
CTTTTCAGGCCGCCGTGCTTTTGCTTCTTGATCTTGATCTCGAGAAAGCGCCCCGTTAAACCACGATGGCCGCACGCGGGCTCGGGTTCGTGGGGCAAGCGCCTCAGACCTGCGCCGGAGCCACCACCAACTCGACCGCCTCAGGGCGTTTGATCAGCGCATACACCAACCCCGTCAGCACACTGCCGGCCACAATCGCCAGCAAATACAGCAGCGCGTGGTTCATCGCATTAGGAATAATCAGCACAAACAACCCGCCGTGTGGCGCCGCCAGCTTGCAGCCAAAGTACATCGACAGAGCGCCGGTCAACGCGCCACCGGCGATGCTCGCCGGGATCACCCGCAGCGGGTCTTTGGCCGCAAACGGAATCGCGCCCTCAGAGATAAAGCACATGCCCAGAATCATCGCCGCTTTGCCCGCCTCACGCTCGGTCTGGGCAAACTTGCGGCGCGCCAGCAAGGTCGCGATGCCCATGCCAATCGGCGGCACCATACCCGCGGCCATGGTAGCCGCCATCGGTGCACCGCTGGACGCCGCCAGCAAGCCGACCGAAAACGCATACGCTGCCTTGTTGATCGGCCCGCCCAAGTCAACACACATCATGCCGCCCAGCAAAATGCCCAGCAGCACTGCGTTGGTGGTGCCCATGGTGCTGAGAAAATCAGTCAGGCCGGTCAGCAACCGTGCAACCGGAGGGCCGATCAGGTAGACCATCGCCAGGCCGGTGATCAGGCTTGCCAGCAACGGGATGATCAGGATCGGCTTGAGTGCCTCAAGGCTTTGCGGCAAGCGCACCGCGCGCGAGATAAATTTAACGCAGTAGCCGGCAAGGAAGCCCGCAAAAATCCCGCCGATAAAACCGGCGCCCAGCGTACCCGCCAGCAACCCGCCAATCATGCCGGGCGCAATGCCGGGGCGGTCGGCGATCGAGTAGGCAATGTAGCCCGCCAGCAGCGGCACCATCAGCATAAAGGCCTGGTCGCCGACAGTTTTAAGCGCCGCCGCCAAGGTGCCTTTTTCTTCAAAGGCATGAATGCCGAACACAAACGACAAGGCGATCAACAAGCCGCCTGCCACCACCATTGGCAACATGAACGACACGCCGGTGAGCAGGTGTTTGTAGACGCCGGTTTTTTCCGACTTCTTGGCCACCGCGCCGTTGGCCGCACTTTCTACCGCGCCTTCGGCGAGGGCTTTGTTGAGCGTGGCTTCAGATTGCTTGAGGGCAATGCCGGTGCCGCAACGGTAAATCTTCTTGCCGGCGAAGCGCTCGGTGGCGACTTCGATGTCTGCCGCCAGCAATACCACGTCGGCGTCGGCAATCGCTTGCGGGCTCAACGGCGTGCGTGCGCCGACCGAACCTTGGGTTTCGACCTGCAGGTCATAGCCCAGGCGCTTGGCCGTTTGCTGCAAGGCTTCGGCGGCCATGAAGGTGTGGGCCACGCCGGTCGGGCACGCGGTAATCGCAACGATACGCGGCGCGTTCGCAGCCGCCGCCGGGGCTTGGCTGGCGACGTAGATTTGCGCCTCTTCGGCGCCCCGACGCAGTACGCCGTCGACATCCGCCAACGCTTGCGCGGGCGTACTCTGGAACACCCGCTTGCCGACAAAGCGCTGCATGTCCAAGGGTGTGCTGCTGACCAGCAACACCCACTCGGCGTCGTCGAGCGTGGCCTGCGACAACTGGCGCTCGGGCCGCTGCACGTCCACCACTTCAACGCTGGTGCGCAAGCCCATGCGTTGCGCGGCGGCGTCCAGCAAACGCGCACACAGCACACTGGTGACCATGCCGTTCGGGCAGGCTGTAACAATGGCTAATTTCATCACAAACCCTCTTATTGTTCTGTCAGCGCGCGCACATGGACGCCGCTTTCGAGACGCGCCAATTGCGCGTCATCGCTGATACCAAAACCGATCTGCGTCACTGCCATCGCGGCAATCGCCGTGGCGCGGCGCAGGGTGGTTTCCGGCAGATCAACACTCAGCAAGCCGTGCAGCATCCCGGCCAGCAACGAGTCGCCCGCGCCCACCGTGCTGGCCACGCTGACCTTGGGCGGCGTGGCATGCAGCGCGGTGCCCGGGCTGAACCAGTTGACGCCGTCGGCACCGTGCGACACCACCACATGCTCCACGCCTTGGGCGTGCAAACGCTCGGCGGCCTCGGCCTGTTGCGCGATCGAATCGGTGGGGCAATCCAGCGCGTCGGTGAGTTCTTCGGTGTTGGGTTTGATCAACCACGGGCCCGCCTTCAAACCGGCGCGCAGCGCTTCACCGCTGGTGTCCAGGGCGACTTTCAAACCCAGTGCTTTAAGTTGCGCAAGCAAGCCCTGAAACCACTGCGGGCTGATGCCACGCGGCAAGCTGCCGGCGACTACCACCGCGTCGAACGCCGGGCCGACCACCTTGAGCAGTTTGAGCAATGCCTCTTGTGCCTGCTCACTGACCTCTGGCCCCGGCGCATTGATGTCGGTAACCCGGCCATCCTGTTCGGCAATCTTGATATTGCTGCGGGTTTCACCCGGCACGCGGATAAACGCATCGCCAAACCCACGGCTGGCGATCAATGCATCAAACGCCTCGGGGTTGGCCGCGCCAAGAAACCCACCCACGCTCACGTTATGGCCCAAGTCGGCCAACACCTGCGCCACGTTCACACCCTTGCCGGCGGCATGCGTGAGCACGGTTTCGCTACGGTTGACTGCACCCGGCTCCAGGCGCGCCAGGCGTACCGTAAGGTCCAACGCCGGGTTCAGCGTCAGGCATAAAATCTTCGCCATTTACACGGCCTCCACAAGGGCACGCACTTCAGCGGGCGAACCCACCAACAGCGCTTTTTGCGCCAGGCCCTGGGCCTCGCTCAGACTGAATTCACGCACCCGCGCCTTCACTTCAGGAATGCTGCGGGCCGACACACTTAATTCATCCACACCCAGCCCGATCAGCACCGGCACGGCCAGCGGGTCCGCCGCCAATTCGCCGCACACGCCCACCCATTTGCCATGGGCATGCGCTGCGCGCACGGTGATGTCGATCAGTTGCAGCACCGCCGGGTGCAAGCCATCGGCCTGCGCCGACAGGGTTGGGTGGCCACGGTCGATGGCCAGCGTGTACTGGGTCAAATCGTTGGTGCCGACACTGAAAAAGTCGACTTCCCTGGCCAAGACGGCGCGAGCAACGCAGCGGAAGGCACTTCGATCATGATCCCGAGTTGCAAGTCGGCCACCGGAATTTCCAGGCGCAAGCGCTCGGTCATATCACGCGCCGCACGCCATTCATCGACGCTGCCAACCATGGGGAACATGATGCGCAGCGGGCGGTTATCCGCCGAGCGCAGCAGCGCGCGCAGTTGCGCTTCCATGATCTGCGGGCGTTGCAACGTCAGGCGAATACCGCGCACGCCGAGGAACGGGTTTTCTTCTTCGGCAATCGGCCAATAAGGCAGCGGTTTGTCGCCGCCCACGTCGAGGGTGCGCACTACCAGCGGGCGACCTTCAAGGCCGTCGAGTACGCGGCGGTATTCGGCTTCCTGAGTGGCTTCATCCGGCGCTTGCGGGTGCGCCATGAAGATCAATTCGGTGCGCAGCAAACCAATGCCTTCGGCGCCCTGCTCTACCGCTGCGGCAACACCGGCGCTTTCGCCAATGTTGGCGAACACTTCCACGGCGTGGCCGTCACGCGTCAACGCCGGTTGATGGCGCTGCGCAGAGGCGGCTTGCAGGCGTTGCTCACGGGTGTCGCGCTCCACCGTCGCGCGTTGCAGCGTGGCCGCATCAGGGGCCACATGCAGGCGGCCGCGCTGGCCGTCGAGCAACAACGGCGTGCCGGAAGCCAGCAGCAGCACCGCCGCGCCTGCGCCGACCAAAGCGGGAATGCCCAAGGCACGCGCGACGATTGCACTGTGCGCCGTGGCGCCGCCACGCGCGGTGAGGATGCCGGCAACGCGGGCTGGGTCCAGGCGTGCAACGTCCGAAGGGCCGACTTCGTCCATCACCAGAATGTAAGGTTCGCTCGGCTCTTGCGCGGTTTCCAGGCCACACAGTTGTGCCAGCACGCGGCGGCCAACGTCACGCAAATCTGCGGCGCGCTCGGCGAGCAAGGCGTCCTGCAACGACTCTTGCTGCTTAGCGGCGGCTTCGATCACGCTCATCCACGCCGCTTCAGCGCTTTCGCCTTGCTTGAGGCGGGTGTCGACTTCGTCCGTCAGCTCCGGGTCGTCGAGCATTTCCTGGTGAGTGATGAAGATCTCGCGAATGGCTTTGGCCTGGCTGCGCTCGATCAGGCCCTGAATATCGCGGCGCACGTCGCTCAGTGCATCCTGCAAGCGCTGGCGCTCGATGGCGGAGGACTCGCCGCGCAAGGGGTAATCGAACACCTGTTGCGTCTGGATATGTGCCGGGCCGATAGCGATGCCGGGCGCGGCGGCGATGGCCTGGAGTTGGCTGCCGGCCTGCGGCGCGCTGATCACCGGTTGCGGTTCGACCTCCACAGTTGCAGGTTGCGCACTCACGGTCGGCAGCGGCTCGACGTCTTCGCCCAGGCCTTCTTCTACCGCCGCCAGCAAGGCGGGCAAGGCATCGCCGGCAATCGTCGGCTCGGCCACAAATTCCAGCACCTGGCCGCGACGAGCGCCGAGGCTGAGCAATTTGCTCAGGCTTTTCACCGACACAGCGCCCACCGGGCCATCGATGATGCGCAGGCGAATATCGCCGTCAAAACTCTTCGCCAATTGCGCGAGGATTTTCGCCGGCCGCGCGTGCAGGCCATGCGCGTTGGCCAGGGTAATGCGCGCGCTCGGCCAGTCAGGCGGCAGTTCGCCGCCGAGCACTTCAAGCACCGCGCGGCTGCTGGTGGCACGCCCCAATTCCTGGCCGCGACCTTCAATCAGCAAAGCACACAAACGCTCCAACAAAGCCTGGTGCGCTTCACCGAGGCTGGCCAGGCAAAACAGGCCATTGAGCGGCTGGCCGAGGTAACGCATGGGTTTGTCCGGGGTGACGAATGCCAGGCCGGGGCGCTTCACCGTCTGCTCGCTGTGCAGCCACCACAGGCCATCGCCCAGCGGCAGTGCGTCAACCTGTTGCAACACGGCGGCAAAGCCGTTACTCACACAGTCGGCCTGGCGCAGCAAGCGTGCGCCGCGCCATACCAGTTCTTCAAAATCATCGGCGGACACGCCGAGGCTGATCATCTGCGCATCCAGCGCCAGTTCCTGCGGCGCGCCTTGCAGCAGTTTCAGCAAGGCGTCGGCGGAACCGGCACGCGCAGCGCCTGGCCGAGGTCGGTTTCACCCAGCGCGCGGGTCAGCAGTTGCAGCAGGCGCAGGTGTTCATCGGACTTGGCGGCAATGCCGATGGCCAGGTAGACGATCTGGCCATCACCCCAATCCACGCCTTCGGGGAATTGCAGCAGGCGCACGCCGGTCGAAAATACCTGATCGCGGGTTTCCGGGGTGCCATGCGGGATGGCGATACCCTGGCCTAGAAAAGTCGAGCCTTGGGCTTCACGGGCTTGCAAGCCGCTGAGGTAGCCCTCGGCGACCAGGCCATCGGCCACCAGTGTGTCAGCGAGCAGGTGCAAGGCAGCAGATTTGTCCACAGCCACCTGGCCCATGGATATCTGCTCTACAGTGAGCTCAAGCATGCCGTTCTCCTAGTTAGTGCGATGGGCGCACTAGGTATTGTTTTGAATAAATCCGCACAAGGCGTTCAAAGTAAATGACTGAGTGGTCAGTTGGCAGTAGCCAGTCAGTCGCGAACGTCGTAAAAATACGCTGGCTGAAACGTTTAATCTAGAATTTATGGCAGGTTACGCGTTAATTATGCAAGCTTGAAGGACCACTCGGCGCTTGAGCCTGCCCATTGGTCGTGTGCCGTAATCGGTTACGATTGGACAAAATGTCGGGGCTGGCTCTAAAAAACAAGGAAATCCCGGTTTGAAACTCAGTGATATTGCACGTCTCGCCGGTGTGTCCGTGACCACCGCCAGCTATGTCATCAATGGCAAAGCCGAACAGCAACGCATCAGCAGCGCAACCGTCGAGCGGGTGCGCGCGGTGGTTCAAGCTCATGGTTTTACCCCAAACCCTCAAGCGGCGGGGCTGCGCAGTCGGCACACGCGCACCTTGGGCTTCATCCTGCCGGACCTCGAAAACCCCAGTTACGCACGCATCGCCAAGCTCCTGGAGCAAGGTGCGCGGGCGCGAGGTTATCAGTTATTGATCGCCAGCTCCGACGACGAGGCGGACAGCGAGCGCCAACTGCTGCAGCTGTTTCGCGCTCGGCGCTGCGACGCGCTGTTTGTTGCCAGTTGCTTGCCGGCCGGCGATGACAGCTACCGCGAACTGCAAGCCAAAGGCCTGCCGGTGATTGCCATCGACCGGGTCATGGAGCCTGAGCAGTTTTGTTCAGTGGTCAGCGACGACCGCCAGGCTTGCCAGCAACTGACCAGCAGCCTGTTGCAGCCGCTGCCCAAGCAGATCGCGCTGATCGGTGCGCGCCCCGAGCTGAGCATCAGCCAGGAACGCGCCGCAGGTTTTCGCGAAGCGCTGCACGACTTCAGCGGCGAAATCATCGTCGAACAAGGCGAGGCGTTCAGTCGCGACTGCGGCCGACAGCTGATGGAAAAACTGCTGGAGCAACTGGGGCATTTGCCTGACGCGCTGGTGACCACTTCCTACGTGCTGCTGCAAGGCGTGTTCGATGCGCTGCATGACTTTCCGCTCAAGTCGCAGCCACTGCGCCTGGGCACGTTCGGTGACACTCAACTACTCGATTTTTTGCCATTGCCGGTCAACGCCATGGCTCAGCAACATCAGCTGATCGCCGACACCGCCCTGCGCCTGGCCCTGGCTGCCATTGAGGAAGAACAGTACACGCCTGGCGTGCAGGCCATCGGCCGAACCTTCAAGCAGCGAATTCACGAGGCCTGAGCGTGGAGCTGATCGACACCCACACCCACCTGGACTTCGCGGACTTTGACAGTGATCGCGGTGAAGTCCTCGCCCGCAGCCGCCAACTCGGGGTGCAGCGCATGGTGGTGTTGGGCGTGTCGCAGCAACACTGGCAGCGGCTGTGGGACGTGGTGCAGGCGGATGAAGGTTTATTCGCAGCCTTTGGCTTGCACCCGGTGTTCCTCGATGAGCATCGCGCCGCCGACCTGACGCAACTGGGCGAGTGGCTGACCCGCCTGAGCGGTCACCGCCAACTCTGCGCAGTGGGCGAGATTGGCCTGGATTACCTTGTTGAACACCTCGATCGCGAGCACCAGCAAAGCCTGTTTGAAGCCCAACTGAAACTGGCGGTGGACTTTCAGCTCCCGGCACTGCTGCACGTGCGCCGCAGCCACGCGGTGGTGATCGCCACGCTCAAGCGCATCCGCGTGCCACGCGGCGGTATTGTCCATGCGTTCGCCGGCAGCGTTGAGGAAGCCCGCGAGTACATCAAGCTCGGCTTCAAACTGGGCCTGGGCGGTGCGGCGACCTGGCCTCAGGCGTTGCGCATGCACACAGTGCTGCCGCAACTGCCGCTGGACGCCGTGGTGCTGGAAACCGACTCACCGGACATGGCGCCCGCCATGTACCCCGACCAGCGCAACAGCCCGCAACACCTGCCGGACATCTGCACCGTCTTGGCCGAGCGTATGCGCATCAGCCCCTTATTGCTGGCCGAGACGAGTGCGCGCACGGCGCGCGCTTTGTTCAATTGGTAGAGTGAAAGGCATCAGGGCAGTACGGTCCAGATCGCAAAGCCTGCATACCACAGCACTGCCGCACGCAGCAGCAATTCCCACAGGCGATCAAGGCTGTTGATGCCATCGGCACCCACCACCGGCGGCGGAATTTCAGCCGCCACCAAGCCGACTTTTTCCACCAGTTGTGCGGCGCTGATGTCCCAGCTCAGCAGTTCATGCAGCATCACCCGGCCGACCGCGACAAAGTTACCCACCAGGGCAAAACTCGCCGCCAGCAGGCGTACCGGCACCCAGTCAAACGCATGGCGCAATTGCCCGGCACGCTCGGCTACCAACGGGTTCTGGCTGTGTTCACTCGCAAGCGCCAGCAGGCGATAGGCCAGCGCGGCGACCGGGCCGAGCAGGAAGTACCAGAAAATCACCGCGAAAAAGCTTTGGTAAGCCTGCCACAACACATGCGCTTGAACGCGCTCCAGCAGTTGCTCGCCATTCTCGGCGGCAATCTGCAGGTCGCGCTCGGCCACATGCTCAGCGGCTTGCAGGTCGCCACGCCGCCATGCATCGCGAAACGGCCCGAGCCCGGCCAATAAATCGCCACGGCCCAGGCTGTAAATCACCACCAGCAGGTGCACCGGCAGCGCCAGCAAGCCATAAGCCACCGGCTCCAGCACCAATAGCAAGAGCGCCAGCAAGGCCACCGGCAACAACACCAGCAGCATCAGAATCAACCAAGGCTGTTTGCCCATGCGCGGGCTCGATTCCAGCTTGGCCAGCTCACGCAACCAGCCGCCGTCGCGCTGCAACCGCCGACGCAAGGCCGAAAATTTCTCAACCCATACCGCCAACACCAACACCAGAAAACTCATCGTGGTTGTCCTCCATCCTGCAAGGCGCTGCGAAAGCGCGCCCAATCAAAAGCCGGGCCGGGTCGGTCTTGCGCCCCGGGGCGATATCACTGTGGCCACAAATACGCTGCTGGGTAATGCTCGGGTAGGCCACCAGCAACTGGCGCGTCAGGGCGATCAGCGACACATATTGCGCATCGGTAAAGGCTAGCTCGTCCGTGCCCTCCAGCTCGATCCCCAAGGAGAAGTCATTGCACACTTCACGCCCCTCAAAGCTCGAAACGCCGGCATGCCAGGCGCGATCCAGGCACGACACAAATTGCGTCACCGTGCCGTCGCGCTCAATCAGAAAATGCGCAGACACACGTAAGTCGGCAATCCCTTCAAAGTAGGGATGTTCCGTGACATCCAGGCGGTTCTGGAAAAACGCCTGCACCTTGCCGGTGGCAAACTGCGCCGGGGGCAAGCTGATGTTATGCACCACCAACAGTGAGATTTCGCCTGCGGGGCGCTCGTTGAAGTTGGGTGAAGGGCAATGACGAATGCCCTGGCACCAACCGCTGGCGGGGTCCAACTGCATACGGGTTCCTTTAATGAGACGAGGTGTTACCAGTATGCCGCGTTCAGCCCTGCGGTTGCGATCACTTGCCGCGATTGAGTTGCCTCAAGTTGCCCATCACCGACGCCAGCGCGCGGTCGAACAGCAGGCCATCGTCCAGCACGCGCAGTGCGCCACGCTTGAACGCGAGGGCCAATTGGCCGGCGTCTTTCTCGAGGACTTTAAGCCCTGAGCGGCTGACAAAAATATAGCGGTTGGCCGGCGCCATGATCGCCAGCAGCTTGCAGCGCACCAGGCCCGCGGGGGCTTGCTGGAACTCAAACCAGCCGCCGACCCGCATCCGGTGGGCCTTGAGCAGGTCCGGGTCATCACTCGACAGGCTGTGTAGCGGCGCCGGCAAACCGGGGCTGAGTGAAAACGGCTCGCGTACCTTGACCCGCGTGTCGGGGTCCTCGCCATCGAATGACTGAATATGCAGGGCTTGCAATCGGACAAAAAACGCGCGGGGACTGACGGAATCGAACGCCGCGTTGCTCAAGCCGTTGCGCAATGCCGTAAGCAGCCCCGGCAGTTGCTCCAACAGGCGCCGTGCAGCCTCGGCGTCTTTGTGCAGGCCGACGCTCCAGACCAACTCGTCCAGGGTGCGCACCGCCGCCTGCCACTGCACCGATGCTTCGCCGTGATTAAGGCAGGCCAGCAACAAGACGTGGCTCCAGGCCTGTTGAACAAATTGCAGCACGAACTGCGGCAGCACCTTGCCCAGCAACCGCCGGTTGAGCACATCGGCTACATGCTTACGGGCGGTATGCGTGCGCACATGCCCAACCTCAGCCTCATAGGTGTGTTGTTCAAGCAATTCGCTGCGTCGCCGCTCATCGGCCATAAAGGCGCTGAATTGCGCCAACAACGGGGTAAAAATCGTCAGGTCTTCGACGAATTCATTCAGCAAACACTGCACCACCCGCTCGATATGCAGGTACAGGCTGTCGCGCTGGTAGTCAGCGTGCGGGCTCCAGGCCATGGCGGCGGCGGCAATGTCGTTGAGCAAGCGCCGCGCCGGGTGGTTGGCACGGCTGAAAAAACTCTTGTCCAGCACCACTACTTTCAATATCGGGATCTGCAAGCGGGCGATCAAGCCCTTGAAGGCCTCAGGCACCGTGTGGTCGTTGAGGATGAATTCGAACAGCAGGGCGATCAGGTTGATCACGTCTTCATCGGCGTCTTCCACCACGCGCGACTTGCCACTCTTGACACTGACGCGGGTCAACAACTGCCCAAGCTGGTTGCGCAGGTCAAAATCGTCTTCGGCTTCGGGCCCCGGCACATATTGCTGCAAATGCGACAGCAGGCGCAGCAGGTCGCGCGTGGCAATCGGCTGCCGTTCGGCGCTGGCTTCCAGGGTGGGCGCGACGCTGCCACGCACGGCGGCGAGCAGTTTCTGCAACGCGGCGAAGGCAGCCTGGCCGTTTTCATCATGCGGCGGGTCAACGCTCGGCACGCTGCCTTCACGCCGCTCGCGGGCCGCACGCCCGCCGCAGCGGCGTGATGGCACCGCCTTGAGTTCAGGCAAAACGCCGGTGGCGACCAGCAGTTGGTTGGCTTCGAAGTACAACGGGTCGGCGTCACTGAGCACGTATTTTTCAAACAGCTTGAGCATGATCAGCTTGACGCGAATCTCCACCCCCAGGCTGCGCCCCGCGCGCAAAAAAAATTCACACAGCAGCGCCGGGCCCAACGGGTTATCGCGCTCGTCCAGGGGTTTGCCAAGCAGCGCACTCAAGCGCGCGGTCAACTGCGCCAGCGCCAAGCCATCGCGATGTCGCACTCGACCGAGCATGGCCTGCAACGCTGTGGCTTTTTCCAGATCGTCCCTTGAATTGCCTGGCGTCGCTTCGTAAGACACCACCGGCACCAGGTGCGGCTCACCCTGCCCGCCCTGGCCCAGGCTGGCGAACGCGGCAAACAGTTGCTCCATGAACACGCGCTCGAAACTCTTGCGTTTGAGGCGCAGGTCGCGCATGGCTTCAAAAAAAATGTGATGGTCGACGTTACTGCGCGCCTTGTCGGCCATTTCGAACAGGGTGTCGTCGGCGTTATCGAACAGGTCCTGCAAACCTTGCTGCAACTGTTGGGCTGCCTTGTCGCGAACTTGCAGCAACACCACCGGCAGGCGCGCGAGCGGCGATGGCGTGGCCTGTGCTGTGTTGATGGGCACCACCTTTCCGACAAATTGCATCCTGGCCTCCTGAAACGGCGGTGTTGTTCGGGGGAAGATCGGGAGCAGCGCCCATTGGGCACTGCAAAAAACCGGCTACCACCAGGACGTCAAAGCTATGACGCCAATTGCAAGGCGCAAGATTATCTTGCAAATGAGTGCAGTTGTGCCAGCAAACTCTGCCATTAGGCTGCAAATGAATGGGTGGTATGGGTTCAAAGGCACTCTGCCTCTATACTCCTGGCACTTTGTTTGTGGAGCCTGTTATGCCGAATCTGCGTCTTGCCGACCTCACCGCCGAAATCGAAGCCAACGTGCGCCGCGCACTTCAGGAAGACATCGGCAGCGGCGACATCACCGCGCAACTGATCCCCGCCGAACGGCTGGCCAAAGCCACCATCATCACGCGCGAGGCGGCTGTTATCGCCGGTACGGCTTGGGTAGACGCGGTATTCCGCCAGCTCGACCCACGCGTGGCAGTGCATTGGCAGGTGGCGGACGGTGAGCGTGTCAGCCCCAACCAGGCGCTGTTTCACCTCGAAGGTCCGGCACGTTCACTGCTGAGTGGCGAGCGCTGCGCGCTGAACTTTTTGCAGACCTTGTCAGGCGTCGCCACACGCGCGCGGTTTCTGGCGGACGTTGTCGCCAGCACCAGGGTCCAACTGCTGGACACCCGCAAAACCCTGCCGGGCCTGCGCTTGGCCCAAAAGTACGCGGTGACCTGTGGTGGCTGCCATAACCACCGCATTGGTTTGTACGACGCGTTTTTGATCAAGGAAAACCATATCGCTGCGTGCGGCGGTATTGCGCAGGCGATTACCGCCGCGCACAAAATTGCGCCGGGCAAGCCGGTGGAAATCGAAGTGGAAAGCCTGAGTGAATTGCGCGAAGCACTGGCGGCGGGCGCCGACATCATCATGCTCGATGAACTGAGCCTGGATGACATGCGTGAGGCCGTGCGCGTGAATGCCGGCAAGGCCAAGCTGGAGGCGAGTGGCGGGATCAATGAAACCACGCTGCTGCCTATCGCTGAAACCGGGGTGGATTATATTTCCATCGGCGCGATGACCAAGGATGTGAAGGCGGTGGATTTGTCGATGCGCCTTAGCCTTTGAGAGGCTAGTTATGGCGCACGGGCTTGTTCGCGTTGGGGCACGAAGTGGCCCTGAACCAAACAACCTGGTTTAACTGAAACTGCGCGGTGCCTGTATTGGGGCCACTGCGCAGCCCAGCGCGAGCGAGCCGCGCGCCACAGCGAGCGGGCTGCGGGTTTGGCGCTTAGACAATCAGGTTATTCATCTCGCAATACTCATCCCATTCGACACCCAGTACCTCGGCTGCCTCTTTGTGCAAGGCCAGCCGTGCGGCTTCGAAGTCTTCCGGTGTCGAGGTGTACTTGAGGCTCAGTTCCCAAGGCTGATAACCCTGGCTTTCCGCCTCATCCTCGAAGGCCCACTGGACTTGGTCGCGCTGGTCGTCAGCACTCAGGTCCTTGATCTCTTCTTTCAGATGCGGCGACTCTTCGAGGTATTTGTCGAGAGCTTGTTGGTGCCGTGCTTCTTGGGTCAATTCAGTCGTGGTCATGTTGTTCTCTTTAGATCAAGGAATGGGGATGCATCTGGGTCATCAAGGTTGCGCAGATACTGAAGAGCGGGTGCAAATACCGGCTCGTCTGGCCTTCAGAACCATTCTGGGATCATCTGAAAACGTTGCCTTTGAAACAGTCTTGCCTGTGTGCCCGAGACAGGAATCGAACCTGCAACCTTCGCGTTACGAGTGCGCTGCTCTACCGGCTGAGCTACACGGGCTGTGGGCTAAAGCTAGCACCGCATTGGGCATGCGGCAACTAACTCGCCCACCGCCCGACAGGCGCTACGGTGCGTCGGCGCCGCAGCCTTTGGCAACGTATTGCGCGTCGGCCGTGGTGGCACACTTCCAGCCCGTAGTGGCGCTGCGCGTCAAGGTGATGGTCTTGCCCAGTACGGGCGCGGGTGCATCAAGGATTTCACAGCTGATGGCACCGGCACCGCTCGCGACATCGCCTGTCACCTCGATCTTGCAGTTGGCGGTGGGGCTGGTGCCACCGATCAAGGCCAGGGTGGGTACGCTGCCCTGGTTGAGGGTGTCTTCGTAGCCTGCCTTCAGCGCGCTGATTTCGGCCAACCCCGCCGTGAACTTGGCTTTGGCCTGGTGCTTGGTATACATGGGCAAGCCGATGGTGGCCAAAATGCCGATGATCGCCACGACGATCAACAACTCGATCAAGGTAAAGCCTTTATGACGCATCACATTCACTCTCCAGAATAAAACCCATAACAAGGCGCGTCCTGCGCCCCGCATTTTACAACGGCACCAGTGTACTCATCCGCGAACGGCCTATCGCGTGCAAGACGCACAATCTGACATTTTAACCTGCATCAGTTGCCTGCTCGCAGCCGCTACCTGACTACGCTGAGGCTTCGACTACCTGTGTGCGGAACGTGACATGAATGACGCTGCAACGATCTACGCCTGGGAAGGCATTAACCGCAAAGGGCGCAGAGTGTGCGGGCAAACCGTGGGGCATGACTTGGCGTTGATCAAGGCGCAACTGCGCCAGCAAGGGATTTGCCCCGGCCGCGTGCGCAAGCAGCACGCACGCCTGCCAAGCTTCGCCCCGCCCATTAAGCCCGCTGATATTGCCCTGTTTACTCGCCAGCTCGCGACCTTGTTACGGGCGGGCATACCGCTGCTGCAAGCGTTCGATATTATTCGCGAAGGCTTCGACAACCGGCTGATGCGCGCGCTGGTGAACGGCTTGAAACAGGAGATTGCTGCGGGCAATAACCTGGCGGCAGCACTGCGCAAGCAACCGCGCTATTTCGATGACCTGTATTGCAACCTGATAGCCGCCGGCGAACAGGCAGGTGCCCTGGAAACCC
Source organism: Pseudomonas kitaguniensis (assembly GCF_009296165.1). Lineage (GTDB taxonomy): Bacteria > Pseudomonadota > Gammaproteobacteria > Pseudomonadales > Pseudomonadaceae > Aquipseudomonas > Aquipseudomonas kitaguniensis. The sequence continues at coordinate 14,231 of NZ_VUAZ01000156.1, forward strand.
TGTTGGAGCGCGTGGCAATTCATCTGGAAAAAAGCCAGTTGCTCAAGGCGCGCATCAAAAAGGCCATGACCTACCCTATCGCGGTGATAGTGGTCGCCTGCGTGGTCAGCACGATTTTGCTGGTCTACGTGGTGCCGCAATTTCAGAGCCTGTTTGCCGGGGTCGACGGCGAACTGCCCGGGTTTACCTTGAGTGTGATTGCCTTGTCCGAATTCCTGCAATACGCCTGGTGGATGCTCCTGCTTGGCTTGGGCGCGACAGCGGCCGCGCTGCGCCAGGCCTATCGGCAATCGCCCGTTTTGCGTCACGCGGTAGACGCCGGTTTGTTGAATACGCCCTTGGCAGGCACACTGCTGAAAAAAACTGCCGTCGCGCGCTTTGCCCGCACCCTCTCGACCACGTTTGCAGCGGGCGTGCCGTTGGTGCAGGCGCTGGATTCCGTGGCGGGGGCAGTCGGTAATGGGTTGTTCAAACAGGCGATCGAACATATGCGTCACGATGTATCCACAGGCATGCAGTTACACCACTGCATGGCCACCAGCGGGCTGTTCCCAGGCATGGCGATCCAGATGACGGCGATTGGTGAAGAATCGGGCACGCTGGATAGCATGCTCGAAAAAATCGCCAATCATTACGAGGCCGACGTGGAGAACCTGGTGGATAACCTCACCAGCTTGATGGAGCCACTGATCATGGTGGTATTGGGCGGCATTGTCGGCGCACTGGTCATCGCCATGTACCTGCCGGTCTTCCAATTGGGGTCGGCATTTTGAGCCTGCTGCTGAGTGAACAACCCTGGTTGTTTGTCGCAATCGCGCTGTTGCTCGGCTTGATTGTCGGCAGCTTCCTCAATGTGCTGGTGTGGCGCCTGCCGAAAATGCTCGAACGCGACTGGCGCGCCCAAGCCCTGGAAGTGCTCGGTTTGCCGGCTGAGCCTGCGCAACCGACTTATAACCTGATGTACCCCCACTCCTGCTGCCCGCATTGCAGCCAACCGATTCGCCCGTGGGAAAACATCCCACTGCTCAGCTACGTGATTCTGCGCGGGCGTTGCGCGCAGTGCCATAAACCGATCAGTGCGCGTTACCCGTTCACCGAGTTGGCCTGCGCGCTGATCTCGGCGACAGTCGCCTGGCATTTCGGCTTCGGCTGGCAAGCCGGCGCGGTGCTGCTGCTGAGCTGGGGCTTGCTGGCGATGAGCCTGATCGACATCGACCATCAACTATTGCCCGATGTGCTGGTATTACCGCTGTTGTGGCTGGGGCTGATCGTCAATGGCCTGGATGGGCTGGTGCCGTTGCACGAAGCACTGTGGGGCGCGGTGAGCGGGTACTTAAGCCTGTGGACGGTGTTCTGGCTGTTCAAGCTGATCACCGGCAAGGACGGCATGGGCTATGGCGACTTCAAGTTATTGGCGTTGCTCGGTGCCTGGGGAGGCTGGCAGATTCTGCCGATGACGTTGCTGATGTCGTCACTGCTCGGGGTAGCTGCAGGCTTGATCCTGATGCGTTTGCGCAAGTCGAAGGCGTCGACGCCGATGCCGTTTGGTCCATGCCTGGCAATTGGCGGCTGGATTGCATTGCTCTGGGGTGGTCAAATAACCGACTTCTATTTGCAGTCTGTCGGTTTCAGATGACCACTTCTGTTGCAACACCCTGGATCCTTGGCCTTACAGGCGGCATCGGCAGCGGTAAAAGCGCTGCCGCCCAGCACTTTATCGACCTGGGCATTGACCTGGTCGACGCCGACCATGCGGCGCGCTGGGTGGTCGAGCCTGGCCGCCCGGCGCTGGCGCGCATCGCCGAGCACTTTGGTGCAGGCGTGCTGCGGCCTGACGGCACGCTGGACCGCGCCGCGTTGCGCACACTGATCTTTGAAGTACCCCAACAGCGGCGCTGGCTGGAAGCCTTGCTGCACCCGTTGATTGGCGAGGAGATTCGCAGCCACTTGGCGCGCGCGCGGTCACCCTACGCGATTCTGGTGTCGCCGCTACTGGTCGAGTCGGGCCAGCACAGCATGACCCAGCGCATTCTGGTGATCGACGCGCCCCAATCACTGCAGATTCAGCGTACCCTGCTGCGCGACGGCATCAGCGAACACCAGGTGCAGGCGATTTTGCAGGCGCAGTCCAGCCGCGAAGACCGCCTGAACCATGCCGATGACGTACTGGTCAATGACCAGGACCTTGCCTGGCTGCACAGCGAGGTCGAGCGACTGCACCACTTTTACCTTACTTTGCGTGGAGGCCGATCATGAGCCAACCCTTGACCGTCGACTGCCCAACCTGCGGTGCACCCGTGGAATGGAAAGCGGCCAACCTCAACCGGCCGTTCTGCTCGGACCGCTGCAAACTCATCGACCTCGGCGCCTGGGCGGCCGAGGAACACAAGATTCCGGTGGCCCCGGATGCCGAAGACGAACTGTTCTCCGAAGACCTCCCGCCGCGCCATTAAGGCCGCATAAAGGCGTATTCCTGCTGGTCGTCGAGGTTCTCTGCAAGGTATTGCAGCTCGTCGGCCAGGTCCTCGAAACTGCGCACGCCTTTGCTCTGCTGCACCACTGCACTGAGCATCGCGCGCAGGGTCAAGCCTGGGTCAAAGCCGATTTCCTGTGCGGCGTCCTGGCTTCTGCGCAACTCCTGCCGCGCCCATTCGTAAACACTCATGATCCGTGCTCCCGGAAAAATTTTGCAGAGCATGAGCCTGCGCGGCTGCGCGGGATTTGATCTGGGTCAACGCCGCGAATCGTCGGCCTTTCTACGTTTCTTTGTCAGCCTCGACACAACTTGGCATACATTTTTCTTATAAAACCGCGCGAGCAGTTCTTTTGCTGGAATCACGCCTTCCAGAGTGCGCAACCCGCACCAATTGCAAGCAAAGACGTAAACGCCGTCCACCTTCAGTGCAAAGACTGACCAAAAGTCATGTCAATGATTGGCTGTTTTAAAGGAATTAGAACGATGTCCGATGTACGCACGCGCTTAACAGAACTCCGCCTTTTGCCCCTCGCGTTTGGCCTGTATTTGCCCTCCTGCGATATGCCTGCCCCTTCAGGCACCGACACATAGCCTCAACTGCGTCGCCGCGCCCTGCGTTTGCATGGGTGCTGGATAGACGCACCCGTCCTTTTAGAGTGCCCTCACTCGGCTGCGACTTCTCGCGCAGCCGACGCGGATAGCTTTGCTTTGAAAAAAGGTCTGTCATGTCGGAATTTGACGCTATCACCGTTCCTCCCAAACGGCCGTGGGCCTTTGTGTGGCATTACATACGGCTGTATCCGCGCTGGCACTGGGCAATCGTGGTGTTGCAGGTGGGCGCGGCCCTGTTCGCAACGCTGATGCCCTATTCGATTGGCCGCATCACCAGCGCGGTCAGCGAGGGTGCGTGGGAGCAGGCTGACCTGTTAACCGCCAGCCTGCCCTCACTGGGGTTGTTGTGCGGGCTCGCCGTGGCCCAAATGCTCTGCGCACGGGGCGCCACGCTGTGCATGATCATGATGCGGCCGGATCAGAAAATCCGCATCGTGCGTGACTTGTTTGCCTACTTGCAGCGCCATTCGGCGCGCTATTTCGGCGAGCACTTTGCCGGCAGCCTGGCGCATCGCATCGGTGAAGGCAGTATTGGCCTGCTGGAAATTACCTGGTCGCTGGCAATCGAGATGCTGCCGATTTTAGTCGTGTTGCTCACCAGCCTGGCGCTGCTGACACAGGCGTCACCCTGGCTGGGCCTGGGCTTGCTGGTATGGATAGTGGCGTACACGCTGTTGGCGTTTGTGCTTTCACGCAAGGCTCAGGTGTTGGCGGCCACGCATGCTCAGGCACGCAGTATCACCACCGGCAAGATCGTCGACGCGGTGAGCAACTTGAGCAGCATCCGCCTGTTCGCCCGCCAGGACTTTGAGCTAGGCTACCTGAGCCGTTACCAGACCCGTGAAAAACAGGCGGCGCGACGCTCGTTTTTCTACCAGGAAAAAATCCGCTTGTTGCAGGACAGCCTGTCGGTTGTGCTGCGCGTCGGCCTGGTCGCCTTGGCGCTGTACTTGTGGGATGTGGGCAAAATCGATGTAGGGCAGTTCGTGATGGTGGCGACACTGGGCCTGATGATCGTGGCCCAATGCAGCTTCCTGAGCATGCAGTTCATGCACTTCTTCGAGTACACCGGCAATATCGAAAACAGCCTCGATACCTTGTTGCAACCGCACGAAATGCCGGACCAGGCGAGCGCCCTGCCGACCACTGTGCAAAAAGGCTCGATTCAGTTTCGCGACGTGAACTTCGCCTACGGCCCTGGCAAACCGATATTCAAACACTTCAACCTGCATATTCGCCCCGGCCAGCGGGTAGGCCTGGTCGGCCTTTCCGGTTCAGGCAAGTCGACACTGCTCAACCTGCTGCTACGTTCGTACGACCCGCAAGCCGGCACCGTCGAAATCGACGGCACCAATATTCAGCAGATGACCCAGCAATCGCTGCACAGCCAAATTGGCTTGATCCCACAGGAACCCGGCCTGTTCCACCGCACCCTGCGCGAAAACATTGGCTACGGCGACGTACTCGCCAGCGAAGCGCAAATCGTGCAGGCAGCCCGGCGTGCGCATGCACATGAGTTCATCCTTAATATGCAGGACGGCTACGACGCATTGATCGGCGAACGCGGGGTGAAACTCTCGGGCGGCCAACGCCAACGCATTGCCATTGCACGTGCGTTGCTCAAGAACGCGCCGATTCTGGTACTCGATGAAGCCACCGCCAGCCTCGACTCAGAAACCGAAAGCCTGATTCAAAGCAGCCTGGACGACATCATGGCCGGCAAAACTGTCGTGGTCGTGGCGCACCGACTGTCAACTATCGCTCACTTGGACCGCATTATTGTGCTGGACAACGGTTTGATTGTTGAAGACGGCAGCCATCATCAACTACTTGAACTTCGCGGTTTGTATTACCGGCTATGGCAGCATCAATCCGACGGCTTGTTGAGCCAAACCGATGCGCCAGAACATGACGTATTAGTCACCTGATAAACACCCTGCACTGCGGCAGTTCGCGCGGCACCCTTTATAACTTTATGTGTATATATGTTAACTAACTGATAAGACCCTGGATTAAAGCTCAAGGTCTTGCGCTGAAGAAGGACCGTCAATTGATGAGTACCGCCCAGTCTTCACTCAGGCGATTTATGCAACAGTGTGAGCATGTGCCTGGCTTTATTTCACTGCGCCTGATTGAACAACAATCGCAGTCTTTGGCTGTGACCCGAAACATTATTGAGCCACCCGCCCAACGCAATGAATGCGGGGTAATGGTGTGTGTGCACGTTGATGGCCAACAGGGTTTTGCCGCCACCAGTGACATCAGCCAATCCGGATTGCGCTACGCACTGGATCGCGCCACCCAAACGGCCCAGGCACTGCGCGGTCGCGGCTTGTTGAAATACACCACGGCGTACGTGCAAGGCGTGCACGCCCATTACCGCTCGCCCGAACTGGACACGCCGCTCCCCAACACTGCCGAGTGGCTGGCGCTGTTAATGCAAACCTCGCAGCAAGTGCCGAAGGACCCGCGACTGGTGCAGTGGTCCTGCAGTGTGCGCGTGGTGCGTGAACAACAGCTGTACCTGGATAACCAGGGCAACGACATTCAGCGCACACAACAACAACTGTTTCCGGCACTGGCCGTCACTGCATTTGATGGCCACGAGAGCCAGCACCGCTCTTATCAATTGGCGCAGCAAGGCAGTGCGCGTCTGGTGACCGAGTCAGGTTTTACGGAGCAAGCGCAGCGCGTGGCGGACCAGGCCTTGCAACTGCTGATGGCCCCCAACACCCCAAACGGCGTGCGCGACGCGCTGCTGATGCCGGACCAAATGATCCTGCAAATCCACGAGTCCATCGGTCACCCGCTGGAGCTGGACCGTATTCTGGGGGATGAGCGCAACTATGCTGGCACCAGCTTTGTCACGCCGGATATGTTCGGCCATTACCGCTATGGCTCGAAACTGCTGAATGTCAGCTTCGACCCGAATGTGACCGGCGAACTGGTCAGTTACAGCCATGACGATGAGGGCCTTAAGGCCGAAAAACACCTGTTGATCGAGCAGGGGATTTTGCAACGGCCAATGGGCGGCGCACTGTCGCAGGCCCGCAGTGACTTGCGGGGGGTTGCCAACAGCCGCGCGTGCAATTGGAACCGCGCACCGATTGACCGCATGGCCAACCTCAACATCGAGCCTGGCGATCAAAGCATGCAGCAACTGATTGGCGGCATCGAACACGGCATTCTCATGGCCACCAACCGGTCGTGGTCGATCGACGACGCGCGCAACAAGTTCCAGTTCGGCTGCGAATGGGGCCAACTGATCGAAAACGGTGAGTTGGGAGCGGTCGTCAAAAACCCCAATTATCGCGGCGTGTCATCACAGTTCTGGCGCAATTTACGCGCCGTGGGCGATGCATCGACCCTTCGGGTGATGGGCACGGCCAACTGCGGTAAAGGCGAACCCAACCAGGCGGTCACCGTGGGCCATGCGTCGCCGGCCTGCGTGTTCAGCGAAATTGATGTGTTCGGAGGCCAGGGATGATGAATAACAATTGCCCATTCGCCGTTGAGTTCAAGGCGCTGCAACAGTGGCTCACGCGCCAGTTGCGCGCCGATGAACATTTCACCCTGCAGTACGAGGCTGAAGACAGCCAGTTTGTGCGTTTCAATCACGGCAAAGTGCGCCAGGCCTACCCTGTGCTGCAAATCGAATTGACGCTTCGCGTGATCCGCAACGAACGACACAGCAGCACACAAATAAACCTCAGCGGCGCATTCGAACACGATGTAGCGCAGTTGGGCGCAACCCTGCAGCAATTGCGCGATGTACTGGACGTGCTGCCCGCCGACCCTTATTTATTGCTCAACACTCAGGACTGGCAATCCGAGCGCCATGTGCCGGGTTTTGTGCCGCCGATGCAACAGGTGATCGACACGATCTACCGGCTCAGCCAAGGCCTCGACATGGTCGGCATTTACGCCGCAGGCACGTTGTACCGCGGGTTCGCCAGCAGTTGGGGCGCGTATGGCTGGCATCAATGCGCCAACGCGTTGTTTGACTGGAGCCTGTTCAATGCCAGCGGTGAAGCGGTCAAAACCACCTACGGTTCGGCGCAGTGGGATACCCAGGCATTAACCGATTTATTTGGGCACGCTCGCGAGCAGTTGGAACACCTGAACAAGCCGCGAATCAAGCTCGAACCCGGCCAATACCGTGCCTACCTCGCCCCGGCGGCAGTCGATGAAATACTCGGCATGCTCAGTTACGGCGCGTTTTCGGCCAAGGCGCTCGCGACCCGACAAAGCCCACTGCAACAGTTGCAGTTAGGCAAGCAACAGCTCTCGGCACGGGTCAGCCTGCGTCAACAATCGTCCACCGGCTTTGAGCCGGGTTTCAGCCACGACGGCGTACTGGCCGAAGACGTCAATTTGATTGAGGCAGGACAGTTGGTCGGCCAATTGGCCAACTCGCGCTCGGCGGCCGAATATGCGCTGCACGGCAACGGTGCAGGCGAGCAAGAAATGCCGCATTCATTGGTGATGGCGCCCGGCGAGCTGGCGACTGCGCAGGTGTTGCGCGAGCTGGGCACCGGCTTGTACATCAGCAACCTGTGGTATTTGAACTACTCGGACAGCGGGGCCGCGAGGCTCACCGGGATGACGCGCTTCGCCACCTTTTGGGTAGAGAACGGGCACATCGCCGGCCCGGTTGAAACCATGCGGTTTGATGACACGGTGTACAACCTGCTGGGGGCTAATTTATTGGCGCTGACCCGCGAACAAGTCTTGTGCATCGACGCCGCAACTTACGCGCGCAGGCAACTGGGCAGCCGCGTTGTTCCGGGTGCTCTTTTAGAGCACCTGACACTGACTTTATAAGTAACGCGCCGCGCACCGCACTACTAAATGGCAGTGCGTTGTAAGGATGGTGCACTGCCTTGAGGGTTTCCGAGAACATGAGCGGATTGTAGGACAGTCACGTGTTTAATGGCCCCGCCAAGACTGTCAAAACATACAACTTCAATAGCCTTGAAACTTGTAATCAACGCGTGCCTGAAAAAATCACTGGCCGTTTATATAGAAACACTTACAAAAAATCTGAATCGGCATTTTTGGCATAGCTGTTGCTATGAACAATGTAACAAGCGTAATACACCCACTATTACTGGATCCAATTCACAACAAGAAAGGAGCTGTAATGATTACTCTCTCGCCATAGTGGCCAATGCATTGCACCGGTGAGTTATCACTTGTACAGGCGCCCATTTTTATAACTGTTAAATGAAATGATTAGTTCTCGTCCCTGCGTGCAAGGGCGAACGGAGCCTTATTGCCCTTCTTTTAGTCGAGGGACTCTTAATGAGTGACGAGGTAAAACACAAAGAGCGGCCTGAGCCACTCATCGGCGCCGAGCGGATGCAGCAGTGGATGCGTATCAGGCATGTGCCTAACGCGTCGCAACCGGGCGGGCTGAGCAAGCCGTACATGTTGCTGTTGATCGCCGTGGTTGCGCTGTTGCACGGCGGTGCCTGGTGGTTTTTTCAGCAGGCCAAGGCAGCTCCATTGGTGACGCCGCCCGAGATCCCGGAGATGACGGTCGAACTCACCAGCCCGGCGCCACCGGCACCGCCTGTAGAAGAGCCGCCACCCCCTCCACCTCCACCGCCGCCACCGCCGCCCGAACCGGAGACGCCGCAGGAAGATGAAGATGCGGTAAAGGAACCACCGCCAAAACCGGTGGAGAAACCCAAGCCCATCGAGAAACCCAAGCCTGTGGTCAAGCCAAAGCCGCTGCCAAAACCGCAGCCGGTCAAGCCCGCGCCACCGGCACCGGCCGCT
>NZ_VUAZ01000157.1 GCF_009296165.1 Pseudomonas kitaguniensis
AGCAAGCCCCCTCCCACAAGGTTTACTGCTGCAGGTCGACCGGCGTGCTGGACGCGACCGGCGTGTTACCACCCGGCACACCAATCTCTGTCGGCAGGCCATCTTCGGCCGCGACCACGTCACGCACCTGATCCCAGTTCACCCGCAAGTTGTTGGCCAGGTCTTCGCGCTTGAGCAGGGCATTGATGACGGCGGTGTGTTTATCGACCACCGACGGCGTGCCGTCATCGTTCAGCGGCGTATGCGCTTCAAGGTAGACCTTGCCGCCACTGCTGCCGAATTTGTAGGCATCGCTGATGATACGCACCGACGTACCGACCGGCACCATGTCGGCCATTTCCAGCACATTGTTGTTGAACATGCGGAAGCAGCCGTGGCTGGTACGCGTGCCGATACCAAATTTCATATTCGAGCCATGAATCAAATAACCCGGCGTGCCCAAGGTGAATTTGAACGGCCCCAGCGGGTTGTCCGGCCCGGCAGGCACCACGTTGGGCAGCGGGTCGCCATTGGCGGCGTGTTCGGCCTTGATCGATGCGGGCGGCGTCCAGGTAGGGTTAGGGATCTTGCCGGTGATGGTGGTGTGGGCGACTGGCGAACCCCAGCCTTCACGGCCAATGCCCAACGGGAACGTGTACACCACGTTCTGGCCCTTGGGGTAGTAGTAAAGCCGGTATTCCGCCAGGTTAATCACGATGCCTTCGCGCGGGCCAGGCGGCAGGATGAACCGCGTGGGCAGCACGATCTCGGTGCCGGTGCCGGGCAACCAGGCGTCAACGCCAGGGTTGGCCGCGACCATTTCCGAATAGCCCAGATCATAGGTGGTGCCGAGGTCGGCGAAGGTGTCTTCGTACTTGGCCTTGATCACCTGGACCTGACCGACGATGTCCTCGCCTGGCGGCGGCAGGGGCAACTGCAAGGCTGACGCCGAACCGGCAGCACCGAGGGCAGCGAGAGACAGGCAGCAGGTAACGACGGAAAGGCGCGACAACATCCGGAAAATCCTTCGCAGAACGATTTAGAAAGAGAGTTTCGAGTGGCAAGCTTCAAGCTAAAAGCCACAGCCACAGCCACAGCCACAGCTTGCAGCTTGCAACTTATAGCTTACAGCTTGCAACTGCCTTGTTACTCAAAGCGCAGCTCCGGCCAGATCAGCGGCGTGCCGCGCTTTTGCGATTCGAGAATCGCCCGGCACAGCGGGCACAGCCGCTGGTCCTGGAAGATCGAGCGATCCACCGACGACCAGCGCGGTTGCGCCGGCAATAAAGTGCCGCAAAGCGTGCGGTCAATCGAGCCGCCCAACTCCAACTGACGTGCGACCAGATGTACCCGAACTTCCTGGCAGGCGAACAGATCCAGCTGCTCGTCGGGCTCGATCAGTTGGTAGTTGAACAGGGACCAGGCAGGGCGCGACATCGGGGGCTCCAGATCGGGGGGGCGCCACCTTAGCCGAAAGCCTGCCGGTAGAAAAGCGTCATAACAGCGGTTTTAGCGTCGGCCAGACATTTTCCAGCAACTTGCCTTGCGCGCCGACCGCCGGGTGCAATTGATCGGCCTGCATCAGTTCCGGGTGACCGCCAACGCCTTCAAGGAAAAACCCTACCAGCGGCACACTTTTCTCCTTGGCCAAAGCGCCATACACCTCGGCAAACGCCGTGGTGTATTTGGGGCCATAGTTGGGCGGCAACTGCATGCCCAACAGCAACACCTCGGCCCCCGCAGCTTTGGACTGGTCAATCATCGATGCAAGATTTTGTTTCAATTGAGCTGGCGGCTGCCCGCGCAACCCGTCATTACCGCCCAACTCGAGAATAACCAGCTCAGGCTTATGCTCTGCAAGCGCCGCAGGCAGCCGCGCAAGGCCTCCGGCGCTGGTATCGCCACTGACAGACGCATTAACCACTTTATCGTCGAAACCTTCTTGCTTGAGCCGTTGCTCCAGCAACGCGACCCACCCTTTGCGGGTATCCAGGCCGAAACCGGCACTGATACTATCGCCAACGATCAGGACTGTACCCGCCGCTGCGTTCTGGGCCATGCACATCAAGGCCAGGCCAGCACTCAAAAACCACATTCGCATCGGATTCTCCATGGGCGCAAGCATTCTCACCGCGCGGAACCTTAGCAAAGTGGTTCCCAGCGCGGAAGGTGAACTGACTATCCTGCACGAACTGAGCCTGGAACTGAACAAGGGCGATAGCCTGGCTATCGTCGGCAGCTCCGGTTCCGGCAAATCCACCCTCCTCGGCCTGCTCGCCGGCCTCGACCTGCCCAGCAGCGGCGAAGTCACCCTGGCGGGCCAGGCCTTGAGCACGCTCGACGAAGACCAACGTGCGCGCATACGCGCCGAGCACGTGGGTTTCGTCTTCCAGTCATTCCAACTGCTCGACAGCCTTAACGCCCTCGAAAACGTCATGCTGCCGCTGGAACTGGACGGTCGCAAAGACGCCCGCGAGCGTGCCCGGTACTTGCTGGAGCGTGTGGGCCTGGGCCAGCGCCTTACGCATTCGCCGCGTCAGCTTTCCGGTGGCGAGCAGCAACGGGTAGCCATTGCCCGCGCCTTCGCCGCCGAGCCGGACGTGCTGTTTGCCGATGAACCCACCGGTAACCTCGACAGCCACACCGGCGAGCGCATCAGCGACCTGCTGTTCGAACTCAACAAAGAAAGCGGCACGACCCTGGTGCTGGTCACCCACGACGAGCGCCTGGCCCACCGTTGCCGACGCCTGATCCGCCTTGAAGCGGGCCTTATGGTCGCGCCCCTGGAGCCTTGATGGCACGTTTGCCGCTGTTGCGCCTGTTCAGCCTTGCCATGCGTCAATTGCTGCGCGATGCCCGCGCGGGCGAATTACGCGTGTTGTTTTTCGCCCTGGTGGTGGCGGTTGCCGCCAGCACTGCCATCGGTTACTTCGGCGCGCGCCTCAACGGCGCCATGCTGTTGCGGGCCACCGAGTTTCTGGGGGCCGACCTGGTACTCGAAGGCAGCTCACCGGCACGCCCCGAGCAAATCAAATCCGGCACCGAGCTGGGCCTCGATCACGCGCGCATCGTCGAGTTCTCCAGCGTTATCGCCACCGATAACGGCATTCAGCTCTCCAGCATCAAGGCGGTCAACGAGCAGTACCCACTGCGCGGTCAGCTGAAAAGTGCTGCCGAAGCGTTCGGTGCAGAAACGCCCGGAGGCGGCCCCAAACCCGGCGAAGCCTGGGTAGAAGCACGGCTGTTGACCGCGCTGAGCCTGAACGTCGGCGATAGTATCGACGTGGGCATGAAGCCCCTGCGTCTGGCGCGCATATTGACCTATGAGCCTGACCGCGCCGGTAACTTCTACAGCCTCACGCCACGGGTGATGATCAACCTGGCAGACCTCGACGCTACCGGCGTGGTGCAGCCCGGCAGCCGCGTGAGCTACCGCGAACTGTGGCGCGCACCTCAAGGCAGCACGGCGCTGCAAACCTATCGTGACTTGGTCAAACCCGGGCTCGCCGCCAACCAGCGCTTGCAGGATTCGCGCGACGGTAACCAGCAAATCGGCGGCGCCTTGGGCAAGGCCGAGCGTTACTTGAATATGGCCAGCCTGGTGGCGGTACTGCTGGCGGGCGTAGCGGTAGCACTCTCGGCCAACCGTTTTGCCAGCCGACGTTTCGACGCCAGTGCACTGCTGCGCTGCCTTGGCTTGTCACGGCGCGAAGCGATGCTGTTGTTTAGCCTGCAACTGGGCGTACTCGGTGTGTTGGCGAGCCTGGCTGGCGCCTTGCTCGGGTGGCTGGCGCAGTTTGGCCTGTTTTATTTCCTGCACGATTTGTTGCCTGCGGACGTGCCGCCCGGCGGGCTGCTACCGGCCGTTGCAGGCATTGGCACCGGCATGGTCGCGCTCGCAGGTTTCGCCCTGCCGCCGTTGGCGGCACTCGGCCGCGTGCCGCCGTTGCGGGTTTTGCGTCGAGACCTGCTGCCCATCCCGTCGAGTACCTGGATGGTGTATGGCGCCGCGTTGTTCGCGCTCGGCCTGATCATGTGGCGCCTGAGCCTCGACCTGGTGCTGACCTTCGCGTTGCTGGGCGGCGGCGTGGTGGCGGCGCTGATCCTCGGCGGCCTGCTGTTGTTGTTGCTGCAAAGCCTGCGGCGGCTGTTGGCGCGTGCTTCACTGCCTTGGCGCCTGGGCCTGGGCCAGTTACTGCGCCACCCGTTGGCAGCGGCCGGGCAATCCCTGGCGTTTGGCTTGATCCTGCTGTCCATGGGTTTGATCGCACTGCTGCGCGGCGAGTTACTCGACACCTGGCAAAACCAGTTGCCCAAGGACGCGCCCAACTATTTTGCGCTGAACATTCTGCCGGCCGACAAAGATGCCTTCAGCGCCCGTCTGCTGGAGTTGCAAGCGCAATCGGCGCCGCTGTACCCGGTGGTGCCGGGCCGGTTGATCAGCATCAATGGCGAGCCGGTGCAGCAGGTCGTCAGCAAAGACTCCAGCGGTGACCGTGCGGTGCAGCGTGACTTGAGCCTGACGTGGGCTGCCGACCTGCCGCCGGGCAACGTGCTGACCGCAGGTACATGGTGGTCGCAACAACCGGGCGATGACATACCCGGGGTATCGGTGGAGGCCAAAGTCGCTGAAAGCTTGAAGCTCAAGCTGGATGATCATCTGGTGTTCACCATCGCCGGCGAGAATCGCGAAGCACGGGTCACCAGCTTGCGAACCATCAACTGGGATAACTTCCAGCCCAACTTCTTCATGATCTTCCAACCGGGCACCTTGAAAGACCTGCCCGCGACCTACTTGACCAGCTTCTACCTGGCGCCAGGGCATGACCAGCAGATCGTCGACCTGTCCCGCGCGTTCCCGGCAGTCACCGTTCTGCAGGTCGAGGCTTTGCTTGAGCAGTTACGCAGCATCCTCGCGCAAGTGACCCTGGCGGTGGAATACGTGTTGCTGTTTGTGCTGGCGGCGGGCATGGCCGTGCTGTTCTCCGGCCTGCAGGCCACTCTGGATGAGCGGATTCGCCAGGGTGCGCTGTTGCGCGCACTTGGGGCCGAACGCAAGCTGTTGGTGAAGGCGCGGCGCATCGAGTTTGGCTTGCTGGGCGCGGTCAGCGGCCTGCTCGCGGCGCTCGGCACAGAACTGGTGACATGGGTGCTGTACCGCTACGCGTTCGACTTGGCCTGGCACCCGCACGCGTGGCTGTTACTGCTGCCGGTAATCGGGGCCGTGCTGATCGGCGGTGCCGGGGTATTCGGTACGCGCCGCGCACTGAATGCCAGCCCGCTGACGGTACTGCGCGAAGGCTGACGCAACCGAGGGTCGGCACGCGCCAGCCCTGGCGTGCCGACCCTCGCCTACTTCACATACTCGATACCGGTAATCCACCAACACACTTCGCCGGTCGGGGTCTGCACCATGGCCTCGTCGTCAACTTGTTTACGCAGCAACGCACGGGCCATCGGTGAGTCGATGGAGATGTAGTCCATACGCTCATAAATTTCGTCATAGCCAACAATGCGAAAACGCTTGGTCTCGCCCTGCTCATTCTCGATATCGACCCAGGCACCGAAAAATACCCGGCCTTCTTGCTCGGGCATGTATTCCACTACCCGCATGTCTTCCAGGCGCTTGCGCAAATAGCGCACGCGCCGGTCAATCTCACGCAGCAGTTTTTTGTTGTATTGATAATCCGCGTTCTCGCTGCGATCCCCCAGCGAAGCTGCCCAAGTCACCTTGCGTGTGGTGTCCGGACGCTTTTCCCGCCACAGGTAATCCAGCTCTTTTTTCAGCGCTTCATGACCTTCTTTGGTTATCAGCTTGGTACTCAAACGCTTGCATCCCCAGGCAATGTCCAATAATGCCGATACGCCGGGCCTCATGCCTTGGCGTCGACTGGCAGGGGTTGATCATAAATGAACCCTGAAAAGTAGCCATACCCGCGAACAGATCCGCTCAGCCCTAACCTTCCAGGGCCTGATCCAGCTCCACCAGCGCGCCGTGCAAGCGCTGCCGCATAGCCGAAAGGTGCGTCATCGCCAGCGTCATCTTTTCGGTCTTATGGGCAACCTCCGCTGCTTGGTTTTGCAGTTGCGTACCGCGCTGCGCCAACTCACGGCTTTTTTCCTCGATCTCGCCCTGCGCCTGCTCCAGTCGGGCCTGCCATTGCTCGAGCATTTCCTCGCGCTCAACGACCGCACGTTTTTGTTGCGTCAGGTCTTGAGCGATTTTCGCAAGGCTGGTCAGTGTGCTGTCCACCTCATGCAGCGAAGCGTGTTCCGCCGGCGCCGGCAGTTTCAACGGCGCAGGCGGCCTCGGTGGCGCTGGTGGGGGTTCATTGAACTCGACCTGTTCGACTGCCTGCTCAATTGCAATGGGAGCTTCCAACGGCTCTGCCATAACAAACTCATGCACAGGCTGCTCGGCGGGCTTGGGCTGCCGGGTGATTTTGGGCGGCGAGACCATTTGCGACGAAAAGCGAATGGACGGCACGATCAGCGCAGCACTTTCGATCGCCGGCAACACAGGCGCCGACATGCCCAAGGTAATCACCTTCATCACCAACGCCTTCTTGATGATCATTGAGTGATGATCCTCGGGCCGCGCAGGCGGCAACTTACACCCTTTTAAATCAATAAAATGAAAATCGATCGAGGCCTCGATCACCGCGCCGGTCTTGG
Source organism: Pseudomonas kitaguniensis (assembly GCF_009296165.1). Taxonomy (GTDB): domain Bacteria; phylum Pseudomonadota; class Gammaproteobacteria; order Pseudomonadales; family Pseudomonadaceae; genus Aquipseudomonas; species Aquipseudomonas kitaguniensis. The sequence continues at coordinate 6,655 of NZ_VUAZ01000157.1, forward strand.
TGCCGGATGCTGCCGCCGTCATCAGAATTTGCTTAAAGACTTGCATGGCCACTTGCAAGTCTTCCGAGGACTCAACACCGCCTAAAAAATACCGATCAACTTTTTTACGCAACGCAGCGATATAAACCCTGGAATTACCGGGCTCAACCTCTTCATCCAGGCTGTAGACCAGAAAGTTGGAATCACTTTGCGCGACAGCGAAACCGCAGAGCAATGCACCGTTAACCGGAGCGTCCTCACCGCTGCGTTCAAGAACAAGCGTACGTAGTAGCATCATGATAATCAGGTCTCATTAAACAAGAGCAAACCTTATATAAATGCCAGATAAATATCCGAGCATTAATAAGCCTTGAAACAACATAATTGTTTCAGCAAGTTATCCCGCTCGACGTAGGACTTTTCTTATAAATGCCCTGCCGCGTTCCCAACCACCCCTATTGAACGTAATCTTTTTAGCGCTCAAACGTTCGTTACGAACTTATTTTTCATATGCTCTGCAGAGATATTCGGGAAAAAAATGCTCGAGATAAGCAGCCTGACCAAGCACTCGGGCAAAAAAACCGTGATTACCGACCTGTCGTTTTGCGCACAACGCAAAGAATGCATAGGTGTGTTCGGCGAGGATGGCGCAGGTAAAACCACCTTGTTGAATTTGATTTCCGGCTTAGTCAAACCCTCCTCCGGGCGCATCACGGTTGAGGGGTTCGATACACAGACGCATGCACTTCAAGCACGAAAAGCCATTGGCTATCAGCTCCAGGGCGGCCTCAACCATCACACGATGTCGGTCAGCGGCGTGCTTAATTTCATCGCCGCCATTCGCGGCTTCAGCGGCGCCGAAAAACGCAAACGGGTCAATCGGGCAGCGGCACGTCTGGAGTTACTGCCGGTGCTGAATTACCCGGTCGACACACTGTCCGTTGGCTTGAAGCGCAAGCTCGCCATCGCCCAAGCCATTCTGCATTCACCCAGGCTGCTCTTGCTCGATGAACCCGCCGAAGGCTTGGCGCCCGGTCAACTGCTCAAGTTCAGAACACTTATCCAGTCCTTGAGCGACGAGATGACGGTAATTATCGCCTCCCGGCATTGCGACGCGCTGTCCAGTCTCTGCACGCGTGCTCTGGTGATTGCCCGAGGCCAACTGGTGGCCGACACCCAACTGTCCGATTTGCAACGCAACTCCCGCCATTACCGAGCCGTAACGCTGGCCGCAGAGTCGCCGCTGGATTTACTCGCACTGGCGGTGTTACCCGGCGTTGCAGGTATCGAAGAAGACCGGCATACACCCGGCACGGTGACCGTTCTTGCTATGCCGGGGCACGCGATTTATCCGCACATAAACGCGCTCATCGCCAGCCGCAAATGGAACATAACTTCACTCAACCTGGAGCCCGGACGCTTGAACGAAGTGGTTCAACGTCTGGGCCAAGAGGTATCCCTTTGAAGCTGCTGCCGGTGATTTTCAAGCGTCAACTCGCCAGTTATGCCTGCACGCCAAGCACCTACATGAGTGTTGCCGCTTTTCTGCTGCTGTGTGCAACCCTGGGCGTGTATACAGGCGAGTGGCTGGAAGGCGAGAGCCTCGACTTACAAGTGTTTTTTCAGTGGCACCCTTGGCTCTATTTGCTGCTGATACCCACGTTATCAACACAACTGTGGTCGGACGAACACAACCCGAGCCTGCGCGATGTGATGAAGACACTGCCGATCACGACGGTAGAACGTGTTATCGGAAAATTTCTGGCGGCCTGGACCGTGTGTGCGGTCGCCTTGATGCTGACGTTTCCGATAGCGGTCGCCGCCAACTACCTCGACACGGTGGACAATCAGGTGATCGCCTCACAGTTTCTGGCCAGTTGGTTACTGGCGGGAAGTTACCTGTCGGTGGGTTGTTTTATTTGCACACTGACACGCCAACGCGTCGTCGTCTTTTTGTTGACCCTGGGTTTGTTATTGGCCGCCAGCGGGCTTTCATCGGTGCTGGACGCACTGGAACATCAGGCACCCGTATGGGTGGTCGACAGTGTGGTCGCGCTGAACCCACTCTCGCGTTTTGGCACGATCAACAACGGCAAATTGTCACTCCGTGACAGCTTGTACTTCATCAGCATGATCCTTGCCTTCCTCTCGGCATCGACGGTCACGCTCAACTATAAAAATAGTTAAGCAGGAAAGCACACTATGCGATCCGTTCTTCTTGCGGGCATGACACTTATGGTCATCCTGTTGCTCTTTCTGGCGTTTAATCTGGCGTGGGTAAACAATCTTCCGGACATACGCTGGGACTTTTCACAGAAAAAGATTCACACTTTATCGCCACCGGCACGCCAACTGCTCGCGACACTTGAACATCCACTGGACATTTATTACTTCAACTCAAGCAATCATCCGAACAGAAGCCAAGCGCTGGAGCGCTATGGCGAGCGCGTTGAAGACCTGCTCAAAGAGTACGAAAAAGCCGCCAAGGGCATGCTTAACCTGCATGTTATTGACCCGGCGCCTTATTCTGAGGATGCCTACAAAGCCGGCCTGTTCGGCCTTGACGACACACAAGGCTTTCTTGGCCTGATTGGTACACGAGCAGGCCAGGCTGCCCAGCGTATGGACGTCATCAGCCTGGATGGCGAGCCATTGCTCGAGTATCAAATCAGCCACCTGATCTACACGCTGATGCACCCGGCGCCCCCCACTGTCGGCGTGCTGACCGGGCTTTCGCTGAACCAGTCCGCCACGCAACTGCTGGGGCAAATGCACCAGCACTTCAAACTTGTCGGCCTGGCATCGACCACTGACCAGGTGCCAGAGTCGATCGAAACGCTCATGGTCGTGCACCCTCGCGCACTGCCAGACCAAGCCCTCTACGCAATTGAACAGTTCGTATTGAGGGGCGGCAAACTGATGATCTTTATCGACCCGCTGAGTGAAGTGGATGCGGGCACTGCATCGCCAAACCCCAGGCTTGAAGCGCTGCTGGCGGCTTGGGGCATACAGATGCCGACGGACAAACTTGTGGTCGATACGCTTTACGCCTCCCCCGCCGCAGAGTCGACCGCACTGCAGATGACCCGGTTAACCCTGCCAAGGCACGCGATGACGGCGAATGATATTAGTAGTTGGAAACTCAACACACTACGGGTCTCCAGCAGCGGCACGCTTTCGCGCGTAAGAAAGGGCCGTACGACACTGACGCCACTGCTGCAAAGCTCCGGGCAATCTGCGCTGCTCGACGTTCGGCGCGCGGCCGCTGAGCCTCTTGACGAGACGCCTGCACGTGGGCAACGCCAGGTGATAGCTGCTCGAATCGACGGGCCGGCCTATTCCGTGTTTCCCGACGGCATTCGGGGGCAGGCGCCCGGACTGCAAAAAGCCAACAACATCCAGGTGGTGGTGGTCGCCGACACGGATTTACTCATGGACGCCGTCATCGGTTCTGCGCCCAACAGCAACGCGCTGTTTGTGTTGAACACATTGGATAACTTGGCCGCCGCCGATATTCTCGCAAGCATTCGACCACGCGCCACGGCTAGCCAGTCAACGAACCCGCTGGAGCAAATGCGCGAGGTGGCAGCACTCGCCTACACGCAAAACGCGCTGGAGCTTGAGCGACGACTTGCGCAAACGGAGCAGGAGTGGCAACGCTTGAACCCGCCGAGCACAGGCTTCGGCACCCAAGCGGTGGTCAGCAGTACCCAGTTGCAGGCGCTCAATAAGGAACGCCTGCGACTGCCCATAGAGTTGCAGGCGCTTAAGGTCGAGGCCTACGCGCAGGTGCATCGAGCGGAGCGATACCTGAAGCTGCTGATGATTGTCGCGGTGCCACTGCTTTTATGCCTGATCGCCTGCGCAGTGTTGCTCTACCACCGCCGTCGTCGAGCACTGCAGGCGGCGTCGTTTAACTGATCCCTCAATAACCCACACTCAACGACGCGCAATCAGCCCTTGGCGAGCAATGCGTGTCAGGTGGCGAATCACTTCAGCGGCATCGTCGGCACTCGGCGCCTGGATAACTGCGAGGTCAAAGCTGTTGCTGGCAAAGCGCGTCAGGGAGTCGCCGTCTTCAACAAACTGGATCAGGAACGCCGAAGGCCGACCCGTGCGACGCGGCCAACCATCGAGGTAACGCAACAGCGTCGGCTGGTGTTTGCCGCCGAGCAGGATTTTAGGATTGCGTTGAGTCAGGTCCGCAGTGATCGGGGCCAGGCGTATGAGGGGGCGTGGTGCATTCAGGGGTGCATTCATCGTGTCGTGTCTCTGCCTCAAAAGTCTGCGGGCAGGTGAGAGGCAACACCGAACCAGCGCTTTAGCGGAATTTCGAAACCTGACTCGCGATGAGTGCATGCTTCTGTCGGGCTGCATTGAGTCCCGGTGGCGCCCCGCAATTAGCTGTTTAAATCGGCGCATGAGCAGCATCCTAGAGAAGCGCATAGGGCGCTGTCAAGAATCCCGGGCAAGGAAAAGCCCCGCGCATGGCGGGGCTCTCCAAGGTATTACTGCAAGACCGTGGCAGGTCTCAGCGGGCGATCGCACGGTCGGCAGACAGTTTGCCGGCGCCTTCGAACAACACCGCCAACGAGCCGCCGAGCAAGGCCAGTGCGAACTCATAACCATTGTTGGCCATGAACAAGCCGTTATGAATATGCACCGTGAAGATCGCCACCAGCGACAGAAAGGTCAGGCCCAACGCCGCCGGGCGCGCCAGCAAACCGATGATCAACGCCAAGCCTGCAAAGAACTCCGTACCACCCGACAACACCGCCATCAGGGTTCCGGGCGCCAGGCCGATGCTCTCCATCCATTGCGCAGTGCCCGCCAGGCCGTAGCCGCCAAACCAGCCGAAGAGTTTCTGCGAACCGTGTGCAGCGAAAATAATCCCGACAAAAATTCGCAGGACGGTCAGGCCATAACCGGCACGGGTAGACAGGATGCGTTTGATCAATGGGCTCATGCTGCTAATCCTTTTTCAAAGTAGGGGTGGTTGGCCGCTATATTAATCGGATTAAACAATGATAAAAGCCGAAAAAATGCCTAATACTTATCGATAAAACCGATTATTTGCGCGAGGCAACTTTCGGCGCATTCGGCTCCAAAGACCCGCGCTCCCGATCAAATGCCAAGTAGTACTTGTTGACACTATTAACATAGCTGACGCCGCCCATGCCCACTTGCTCCATGGCAATACGCTCAACCTGGAAGAACCACTGATTGGGGTTCAACCCCCGCCGGCGGGCTTCTGCGCGCATGCCCTGGACGCGCTCCGGCCCCATGTTGTAAGCCGCCAGCACAAACGCCATGCGTTCACGCTCGTTGAGTTTGGGGCTGGCGAAGAATTTACGGCGGATCATCGCCAGGTAACGCGCGCCCGCCTGCACATTGCTGTCGAGATTCTCGATGTTATTCACGCCCACCCGTTGCGCCGCCGACGGCGTGATCTGCATCAGCCCGGTCGGGCCGCCGCTGTTGCGCGCGCCGGGGTCCAGTGCCGATTCCTTGAACGCCAGCGCTGCCAGGTTCAACCAGTCCATGCCCTGTTCACGCGCGTGTTTTTGCAACACCGGGCGCAGTTTTTCGAGGCGCTGGCGGTCGGCGCGGGCCAGTGGGTTACGCACCTGGTAGAGGCGTCGGTAGATTCGCTGGAACGCCACGTCCTGGTCGGAGGGGGTTCGATAGGTCTTGAGAAAACGATCAATACTGGCGCGCAGCATCGAGGCGTCCTGGCGTACGAACCAATATTCATCGCCCGGTGCGTTGATGACTACCTGCCGGTCAAAGCGCAGTTTGGGCAGGATTTTCGACCAGCGTTCGGCAATCGGCTTTTCGACAATGGTGAGGTGGAAGATCCCGGCCTGGACCATCTCCAACACATCTTCCACGGCCAACGTCGGGTCAACCCACTCCACCTTTATCGGCGGCTGCTTGTGCAGCGCCAGTTTCTGGTTGGCCTGGCTGATCGCATCCGCCGCCGCACTGCCGGTGGTCAACGCGAGCGTGCGCCCTGACAGTTGCTCCAGCCTGGTAAAGCGCCGCTCACCTTTCACGCCCACCAGCCATAACGGCACATCGCTGGCAATCGGGTCGCTGCTGCTGATTTTGTGCGCGGCCTTCACATCGAGCAATTCACCCGGCGCTACCAAGTCGCCTTCACCCCGGGCCAGCGCGCCGAGCAGTTGGTCTTTGGCCTTGGGAATAATTTTGAGGGTGATCGCTTCACCCTCACGAGCATGCCCGTTCAGGTAGTGCTCGAAGGCGCGCAGGCGATGGTATTCAACACCGATGGCCTGGCCTTCGACTTCACCGGAACTGTTGCGGCTCTGGTTGACCAGCACACGCAGGGTGCGACTGGAGCGAATCTGCGCCAGGTCACGCACCTTGCCGGGCTTGGTCACTTCCAGCGGCCCGTCCAAACGTGCGACCGCCGCCGTGGGCAGCAGTAACGTCAGGCACACTAAAAGCAACGCCGAGGGTCGGATCATCCGCTCTCCGGAAAGAATACTGGCCAGCGCCTTCGCGCAAGACGAAGTGCTGGAGGTCATAAACAGAGCGCTTTATGCGCAGGCTTTGCGAGCAACGGCGGCATCGCGGCTGGCAACCGGCCAGCCACAATGTCACTTGCGACGTTCAAAGACAGCTACAACTCTTTGTAGTTCTTGGTTTTTCTTATAAATCTACAGCTCTGATATGCTTTCCGGCCGCAGGCGGAGATAGCACCATGCAACTCATTGATATTGGCGTCAACCTGACCCACTCCAGTTTCGACGAGAGGCACCACGCCGTTCTCGACCGCGCCTATGCTGCCGGCGTGCAGCAATTGGTGCTCACCGGCACCGATGTCGACGGCAGCGAACAGGCCCTGGAGCTGTGTGTAAAACTCGATGAAAGCGGCCAACGCCTGTTCAGCACTGCCGGCATCCACCCCCATTCCGCCAGCGACTGGAACGGCGACAGCGCACGGCGCTTGCGCAGTTTGCTCAGCGAAAGCCGGGTGCGGGCGGTAGGCGAATGCGGGCTGGACTTCAACCGCGATTTTTCGCCGCGCCCGCAGCAAGAAAAAGTCCTCGAAGAACAACTGGCGCTGGCGGTCGAGCTGAAACTGCCGGTGTTTCTGCACGAGCGCGACGCCAACCAGCGCTTGCTGGAAATCCTCAAGGACTACCGCGACCACCTGACCGCCGCCGTGGTGCATTGCTTCACCGGCGAGCAACAGGCGCTGTTCAGCTACCTCGACCTCGACCTGCATATCGGCATCACCGGCTGGATCTGCGATGAGCGGCGTGGCACGCACCTGCACCCGCTGGTCAGGGAAATTCCGCGCGGCCGTCTGATGCTGGAAAGCGATGCGCCCTACCTGTTGCCGCGCACTTTGCGCCCCAAGCCCAAAAATGGCCGCAACGAACCGGCCTACCTGCCCGACGTGCTGCGCGAAGTGGCGCTGCACCGTAACGAAACCGAAGAAGACCTGGCCGAGCACAGCAGCGCCTGCGCCCGCGCATTTTTTGCGCTGCCGATGGTTGATTGATGCGGCGCATTGACCCATGTCAAAACGGCATTCCTGAGTAGCGGCACAATAATGGCACCTTGCCAATGCTGTTCCGCTATCAGAGAAAACCTTCCATGGGTGCCTGGCTTAGCAATATCTCGCTGAAATACAAATTCTGGGCGGTCAATGCGGTCGCCTTCATCACCACCCTGCTGTTGGTGCTCTACGCGGTGCAGCTCGAACAACAGGCCCGCAGCGACGCGTCCCAAGCCTCGGCGCAGGCGCAAGCACGTTTGCTCGGTGACTGGCCGGCCGCCAGCGCCCTGCCCAAGGGCGAGCATTGGCTTACCTTTGCACGCGGCCAAGTCCCACAATTGGCCGGCCAGGATCTGTCAGCCCTGAGCACAGCCACGGGTTGGGTCGAACTTAATCACAGGCCCTTATTCGGCGAAAACCCGCTGACAGGTGCGCACGTGGTAGCCCGCGCCGACGGTCAACAGGTCGCGGTGCTGGCCTACAGCCCTAGCCTCAGCCAAGTGTTCGGCGAACGTTTCGCCAACTATGCGGTGGCGGTGCTGATCCTCATGCTGGCGATGCTCGGCGCGTCGCAGTTGCTGATCCGCTTCCTGCTCAGCCAACTCAACACCCTCAAGGACGTGATGCTGCACGTGGAGAAAACCGGCGACCTCTCGGCCCGCGTGCCACTCGCCTGCGAGGACGAGGTCGGCCAGATGGCCAGTGCCTTTAATGCCATGCAAGCCGGCTATCAACGGGTGGTCAACACCGTGGCCCATACCGCACAGCAGCTGGACGAAGGCGCCGCCCGCCTGGCCAGCAGCATGAACAAGGTGCAACACGGCATGCTCGGCCAGCAAAGCGAAACCGACCAGGCGGCCACCGCGATTAATCAAATGACCGCCACTGTCTACCACATTGCCCAGCATGCCGGTGCCACGCGCGACCTCTCCCAAACTGCCGACAGCCTCGCAGGCAGCGGCCGCGAAGTGGTCAGCCGGGTGCAGCGCTCAATTGCCGGGCTGTCGACCGGTGTGCAACAAACCGCGCAGATGATCCAGAAACTCGCCGAAGACAGCCACAAAATCAACGGCGTGGTGAGCGTAATTCACAGCATTGCCGAACAGACCAACCTGCTCGCCCTCAACGCCGCCATCGAAGCCGCCCGCGCTGGCGAAATGGGCCGCGGCTTTGCGGTGGTCGCCGACGAAGTACGCAACCTGGCCAAGCGCGTGCAAAACTCCACCGACGAAATCACCCACATGGTCTCGGCGCTGCAAGCCGGCACCCGCGACGCGGTGGACTTCATGCAAGAAAGCTCGTTCAAGGCCGATGACTGCGTGCAACAAGCCCAGGACGCTGGCGCCGCACTCGCCGAAATCACCGGCGCCGTGGCGCAAATGCGTGAGAGCAACACACAGATCGCCGTGGCCGCCGAACAGCAAAGCCACGTCGCCGAAGAAATGAACCGCGCGGTCGTGAGCATCCGCGACGTGACCGACACCACGGTGCAGCAGACCGTCGATTCGGCCACCACCAGCAACCAACTGGCATCCCTGGCCGGGGAGTTGAGCAAGGCGATTGGGCAGTTGAAGCTGTAGGATTCTTCAATCCGTAATCTGACTCCTACACTCGCACCTCCACTTACCTGATGTTTTGACGAAACGTCCTGCACATCCTGGCGAATAGCGCCGACTTCTTTATCTGACGAACCTCTGCAAAGTCTCTCGCCTGATCATCCAGTGCGAGGGACCGCCAATGTACTTCTCCATTAATGCCACACCCGCAGGGGCTGCCGCTTGAACCCGGCCATTGCCTCGCTGGCCCTGACCCCACTGGACGCAAAGACGGTCGATGTGGAAGCCGTATTGCGTGAGTTCCGGGAGTGCCTGAATACTTTTGACGAATGGGCCGAAAGCTTTTTCAGCTTTTCGGCGCTGGATGTCGAGCAAGTATTCAAGGTCGGCGATGAAGTGGCGCTGGTTGCACCTATCAGTCGTTCCATCTTTCCCAGCAGCACCGTCGCCACCTGCCAGGCCAGCGGCACGTTGACCCTGGTGCACATGTTCCAGAGCACACGCTTTGTACCCATCGGCAACACGCCGGTGGTACTGCAACGTATCGACCCGAACGGTGGCCCGCTGGGCGAGCCTATCCATAAAACCATCGGCCCCAGCGGCATTCTCGAAATCACTGAATGTGATCGCAATCAACAGTACCGAATCAACTTCTATCCCAACGTTTCCAAGGATCACGTCAAGGCGCTGTATGCGTCCTATCAGTCAGTTATCTCGGGGCTGGAAGTGCGTCTGCGCGAAGAGTGGAACCGCACGTTCAAAACGCAATGGGACGACTATACAAACGCCAGCCCACTTGACCGGCGCAGGCTGCTGGAATCGGCACTTCTCAATGGCATGGTGCAGGCGCTTTACAGTCTGTGGGACAACTTAACGCAACTGTTTGAGCTGTTGGCGGACATCAAGCCCAACAGCCAAAAGTTACTGCAATACGTCTCCCAGGCCGAACTTGATGAACTCTTGACGCTGGGCAACGAGGCGATCGCCAACGGCCTGCTGGTACTCAGCGATGAACCGTTGTTGTTTATCTATGTGTCGGCGATGGTCAGCTGGATGCGCATGCTGCCACCGCAAGAAATGAATGAGCTGATGGGGGAAATCACCGGCGATGTGTTGATCAACCTGCTGCTGATCAGGGTGGCGGGTGTGATGGGTGTGGGTCTGCGCCTGGGCGCTCAGGTGTTGAGCCCTATCAAATCTGCACGCGCGCGGGGTTGGTTGGCGTTGCTCGCCGAGCAGCTCTTAGTGGGTAAGTTGGATGCACATACTGCGGCGGTTAAGCCGTTGCTGCTGGGCAGCACGGCGATGCCGATCAAAGCGGTGCCGGTTGCACCGTTGAAGGCTGGGCAGCACCTGGTGGCGAACCCGGTGCCTGCGGTTCGCGGCAAGACGCAGAAGACCACATTGGTACGCCAAGAGCACGTCGACGATGTGCCCGCTGCAAGCAAGAACCCGAACGGTGATGCTGCGGCCAGCGCCGACAAAACCATCACCCACGGGTGCCCGGTGTCGATGGTCACCGGGGAAGAATTACTGACCCTCACCGATGGCGCACTGGACGGGCTTTTGCCGTTTGAGTGGACGCGGGTGTACCGCACCAGTGCGGTGGAAGTGGATGGCGGGTTGGGCTTTGGCTGGAGTCATTCGCTGGCGCAACAGCTGGTGGTGGACGGCGATTCGGTGGTGTGGACGGACCATGAAAATCGGTCGACCGAGTTTCCGTTACCCAGCGTTTCTCGACCGGCGATTACCAATAGCCTGGCCGAAGCGACGATTTATTGGGGTGATTTGCCCGGTGAATTAGTGCTGGCTCAGGCTTCGCGTTTTTATCACTTCTTTCAGGGTGTGCTGACCGCGATCAGCGATGCGTATGACAACCGGCTGCGAATCTCCCGTGACTTTTCGGGGCGCATTGAGCGGCTGGACAATGGTGTAGGCCGGTCGCTGTTTTTACGCTACGCGTCTGGCCACATCGTGGCGGTGGACTATCAGGTTCAGCGCGCCCAAGGCCATGAACCTTTCGAATGGATTACTGAACAGCAAGTTGTTTCCTACGCCTATGACGATGCTGGACGACTGCTTTCAACGACCAATGCCGTAGGCGAAAGCGAGTTTTATCGGTACGACGAGCAGCACGTCATTCTCGAGCGGCAGTTGGCCGGTGGCGCGCGTTTCTTTTGGGCGTGGGAACGATCAGGCAAGGCGGCGCGGTGTGTTCGGCATTGGGCCAGCTTTTCACAGATGGACACGCGTTATGCCTGGGATGACAACGGTAGGGTCACGGTTCACAACGCCGATGGCAGCCAGGAAGTTTACGTGCATGACCAGCGCGCACGGCTGGTGCAGCGGATTGATCCCGATGGCGCTGAGCATTTCAAATCCTATGACGACAAAGGCCGGCTGACGGTCGAGCAAGACCCGCTGGGGGCGGTGACGGCGTATCAGTACGATGACGCCGGACGTTTGGTTGCGCTGTTTCCGGGGGACGACGAGCCGACTTCCTACGAGCATGACAACGGCTTCGTACGTGTCGTGCGCCGTGGTGAGGCGATTTGGAAGTATGAGCGTAACGATCAAGGCGACGTCACGCGCAAGACTGATCCCGACGGCAACGTTACCGACTACAGCTACAACAAACACGGGCAACTGACTGGCGTTTGGCATCCCGATAGCAGTTGTCATCGGCTGGTCTGGAATGACCTTGGGCAACTGCTTGAGGCGTTATTTCCGAACGGCAGCAGCCAGCGCTACCGCTACGACGACCTCGGACGCCAGGTTGCGCGCGAGGATGAACATGGCGCACTGACCCAGTATCAGTGGGACGGCGTGGGTCGGTTGATTCGCGTGGTGTTACCCGGCGGCGCAACGCGGGAATACAGCTACAACGCCTACGGAAAAGTCACCTCCGAGCGTGATGAGCTGGGCCACGTTACC
>NZ_VUAZ01000158.1 GCF_009296165.1 Pseudomonas kitaguniensis
CCCCTCCCACAACAAGCAAAAGCAGGTCTGCTGTGTATGCAAAAGCTGCCTTCGATCTCTATCAAAAGTGACTCGCTGTAAAAGCGAAACCGATATAAGCCATGGCCCAAACAACGGGTATACAGCCAATCCCGAAGCCACCAACACCCCCTGCAAACAACTCACCTGCAGGTGCTGTAACCGGCTATTTTTCAGTCCCGAAAAACCTGCTTGAACCGCAACTTTTACCGGTACATACAACCGAATTTCGCGCTTTTAATCGCACCGGCCATGCACATAATCAAAGGCTCGAATTTCACTTGTAAGGACCACCGAGCATGTCCACGCGTGCATTACCCTCGACAGTTGCCGTCGCCGAAAATGTCGGCATTCACTACCCCTTCATCAAGCAAAAAATACCCACCTGGTTAAGCGACACCGCCTTGCCACGCATCACTGCACTGACCTCGCGCCAGCACGCGCAGCCCACCGCCGACGCGGCTGCGCATAGCCCGACGCAGCGCTCAGCCCTGGCGCAAGCGATCGGTGCGCACTGGGCCGCGCAAAACACGATTGATCAAAAACTCGCGCACTTGAACGACATCGGCGCGTTTGCCGAGCCGTTGCTGAAAAACGCACTGATGGCGTATGGCGACATTGATGTAAGGCAGACCTTTATTCGCCTCTACACCTCCACCGGCACCATAACGCCGGGGCTAAAAAGCCGCACCCTCTCGCTGCTCAACGCCGCCCTGCACAACTTCGCGGCTTCAGAAACATTCAAAGATTTCGCTTTTTTGTCGGCTGCCGATGCGCGTGGGCAACAAGCGTTGTTGACGTTCACCCATAAGGCGACCGGCCAGGCACTCACCGCCACTGACTTCAAGAGCCTATGCCGAGCACTGGACATCGGCGCCCGCTACCAACAGCAGGTCCGCACCGCACTGGGTGTCGGCAAGGCTGCGGTGTCCGATGCGCTGCGTCTTCAACTGATTACCCAGCATAAAGCCGCCCTCAACAGCGCCGCTCACCTGGCGTTGGCGAGTAAACACATTGCGCCGGACGCCTACGCACTGGTGCAGGCGCTGTTGCGCGGCGAGTCAGGGTTGCGATTGGACGGCCGCGACATGCAGTTCCACACACTCGACCTGCTGGCGACCCGGCTCACCGGGGTGCTGGTGATCGGCCCTCGCGATTTGACGCCGTTCGGCATCGAGCGAGTACTCGTGTACATCCCCGAAGACCCGCAACATCCGCTCAAGGAGTACCGCACCTTTTCGGCCTTCGGCAACGAGTTCGCGCAACGCCTGCGCGGCCAACCGGCGCTGGCCGACACGTTCCCCGCCAGCTATCCACAGTTCATCAGCCAGTTCATCGCCCATGAACAGCGCGGTAGCTTCTTCGCCGTGCTCAAGCAACGCTTGTATGAATGGCAGCGCGATCCCAAACCCGCCGTTGAAGGCCCGGTGTGGACCGAAGAAGCGATTGGCCGCCCCAACCTGCAATGGCAACTGCAGGCGGTGCAAGACGATACGCAGAATCGCTCGGGCAGCGAGATGTGTGACGACATCTGGCAATACGTGTACAGGGTCAACTTGAACAAGGTCATCAATGATGCCAATGAAGTCGCTGTGTCGACCGCGTATGCCGACCGCATGGCGCGCACTGCCTGGTGGGACAACCTGGAAAAAATCGGCTCGGATATTTTCAACCTGGCGTTGTTGGTAATCACCCCGTTCGTACCCTTTTTGGGCGAACTGATGCTGGCCTACACCGCCTATCAACTGGCCAACGACGTGTTCGAAGGCATCCTCGATTGGGCGCAAGGCCAACGCATCGAGGCCACGGAACACCTGCTGTCGGCTGTGCAAAACGTTGTGCAGGGTTTGATATTCGAGCGCGGCGGGAAAATTCTGGAAGTCGCACGGGTGAAACTTTCACCCTTTGTAGAGGGGTTGAAACCGGTGCTGCTGGCCAATGACGAAACCCGCCTGTGGAACCCGGACCCCACGCCTTATCAACACAAGAACGTGAGGCTGCCGGCTGACAGCATCCCTGACGAAGCGGGCCGGCACGCTTATAACGGCAACCAGATCGTGCGGGTCGATGACCAGCATTACCTGGTAAGGCAAGACCCGATTACCGATGACCATCACCTCATCCACCCCGTGCGCCCAGACGCCTACCGCCCGCTGGCCAGGCTCAACGGCAGCGGCGCCTGTGTACTCGAAAGCGAAGCGCCACGCGGCTGGAGCGATGCCCAACTGCTGCGTCGCCTGGGGCCACAGACGCAGGGTTTGAGTGACAGCGAGCTGGAACAGATCCGCGTCATCAGCGGGGTCGGTCACGACGCCGTGCGCCATATGTACGTCAACAACCAACCCGCCCCGCCGCTCTTGACCGATACCTTGAAACGCTTCGTCAGCGCCAAAAACCTCAAGGCCAGTATCGCCAGTATCCTCGGCGGCCAGAAGCTGGACCCATCGGCCTATTGGTTCGAACAAATGGTCAGCGAACTCAAGGGCTGGCCGAAGAACAAGGCCCTGCATGTTTATGCGCGCTCCGACTACACCGGTGTGGTTCATCAGTACGGCGACCCGGCAGCTCAGGGAAGTGACGTGTTGACGCTCAGCACCGCCGAGGTGATGGCCGGCAAACTCCCGGAGAAGGTCGTGGCCTTTCTCGATCAAGCGCAAATAGACACCTTGCTGGGCGATTCCCCGCCCGTAGACCAACTGCCGCAAGCACTGCGCGAACTGTTGGCCAGCTATGTTGAACGCCAGACTGAATCGTTCATCCAGAATATTTCCTGGCCACAGGAGGTCTCCACCGATCCCGATGTGCAGTTGCTGCGTACGCAGTACCCCGAACTGCCGCTGAGTATTGCCCGGCAACTGCTGCGCCATACCCGCAAGCGTCACCTTAAGGTTATGCAGGAGGAACAACGCCTGCCGCTGGACACCAAGAACCAACTGCACGAGCTGGATTTTGAGGTGACCTCCACGCGCCTGTTCGAGCAGATGGAATACAGCCAACCGTTATCGTCAAAAGCCGAAAGCCTGATACTCAATACCCTGCTGCTTTACAGCGACGCCATGGCAGGCCTGCGCATAGAAGTGCGTGAAGGGAGTATTTTCGAGGCCATTCGCTGCGCGACCGGAGCGTCCGACGCGCCGGTGGTGCGAGTGCTGGTACGTGATCAAAAAGCACGCTACCGGGTCTTCGATCTCAGCGGCAAAAAACTCCACGGGCCAGCGGATTTTTACAGCGCAACTCAGCGATGTCTGATTTCGCCCACGCAGTTTACCGAGGGTGAAAGCCTCAGGCGTTGGGTGGTCGAAAAAACCGTCGAGCCCGCAACGCGCCGCCAGGTGCTCGCCGACGCGCCCTTTGCCAAAGAGGCCAACCGTGAAACCCTCACCCTGCTCAAGGGTGGTAGCACCAGCCGATTAAGTGCTGCCCCGACGCCTGAAACTGCCATAGAGAGTGTGCAGCGACGGATCAAAACCGTGTTGCCCAATATGTCCGGCGAGGGCGTCAGACGCTTTGCCCAAACATCGAGTACGCCTGAGGGAAGCAAGGTACTGAAGGCCATTGAAGCAGAGGGCAACGCCGTTCACGAAGCGCTGCTGGTTTACATGAGGCGGAGCACCCGGTGGCCTAAAGGGAGTCGCGGCGCGATAGTCGCCCGGCAAGCCAGAAAAAGTTATGCCGACAAACTGCAGGAAGCCTGGCGCCAAGGTTATATACGCGAGCATGACCCGTTCAGCCCTCTTCACGGGGAGGAGGTGGTACTCGACCTGTCCGAGCTGCCAAAACCGGACTCGCTTCCCACACTGCCGGACCTGAAGCACGTTACCCGTTTGTACATGGGCGATTGTGAGTTCTCTTCGGACCGGGCCAGCTTCCTGGGGCACTTTCCCAACCTGAACACGCTGAATTTGGAAGGTAACCTGCTGGAAACGCTGCCGGCACCTATCGCACACATGCGTTCACTTGAGGAGCTGAACCTGCGCAATAACCGCATCGTGCTTGACCCGCAAGCGATCAGTCAGTTGCGCACGCTGTCGCGCCTGCGCCGACTCAATCTCGCCGACAACCCGCTGGGCGCAGCGCCGGATATAAGCCTGATGCCCGAGCTGAACATACTCCAGCTGGGCAACACCAGGATCAAGGAGTGGCCCGTCGGCCTGTTCGCCCAACCACGCAATGAATCCTTCATTATGGAGCTGCACGGCAACCCTATTACGACGTTACCTGAGGCCGTGAAAGGCTCGGACCAAGCGCTGGTGATCGCGCTGACACGCCTGGACCGCAACCACCTGAGCGCCGAGGACCAAGCGCTCTTCGAGTCATACAGGGAATCTGCCGGGCTCGACCCGCACCGCACCTACGAACCTATGGGAAGCAGCGAGTTCTGGGTTGAAGGCATGGACGACGAGTCCGCCGACGCTTACCGAACCGGTTGGGACGACTTGGAATACCAGCCTGGCTCCCAAGGTTTCTTCGAGGTTATCAAGGCGCTGGAGCCTCCTGAATTTTTTCAAGACCCTGCCGACGAGAGCCTCTATGAACGTAATATTCCCCACCTGCGGTCACAGGTCAGAAAGCTGCTGTTGACCACACTGAAAGACGCCGAACTTCGCGAACGACTGTTCAAGATGTCGAGCTTTCCAGGCTTGTGCCCGGATGCGGGCAGGCAGATTTTCAACGAAATGGGAATCGAAGTAGAGGCGACCCGCGCCAGACTTTTCAGCAACACCCCGGCCGAACAAGAAACAAAACTGCGCAAACTGGCCAAGGGCGCTGCACGTCTCAAAATGCTCAACAGTGTCGCGCGCGCCGACATCGCTTACCGGCTAAAACCTGTGGAAGAAGGTGGGCTGGGCCTGCGTTTTTCCTCGCAGATGGTTGACGGCCAGCCTGGCACCGTCGATGAAGTGGAAGTGTACCTGGCTTACCAGACGCGCCTGGCGCGACGGCTCGACCTGCCCTGGATCAGTGAGCAGATGCTTTACCGCGATACCGCCGATGTTCAAGAAAACGCCATCAACCAAGCGCATGCCGCCGTGCTCGCGCTGAGCGAAGGTGATGGGCTGGTGGACCAGATGCTGCTCGAACCCTACTGGGAGCAGTTTCTGGTGAAACAGTACGCCGCGGAATACGACTACAACCGGAACGAGATCAACCAGCAATTCGAGCGCCTTGATCAACTGCACGAACAGATGCAGACCTACGCCCAATCCGCACCGTGTGAAGAGGCACAGAAGGCGCAAAAACTCGAGTCACTCACCACCCTCGCCAGCCAATTGAACCTGCTGCCGGTGCAAGTAACCACAGGCCAGCCACTGAGCGACGCGTTGTACAGCCAGGTGCTGAATGATCTGGGGAACCAGCGCAAACAGTGGCTGCGAGAAAAAACCCATGAGTCTTTGAGCGCACTTGACGCTGAGTGACCGAACGGGCCTTTCATACCCTGTAGCGCTCGCTACAGGGCTTGCTGTTTGAGGCGTCGATCCAGCGCCAGCACCGCCAATGCAATCAGCACGAACCCCGCCAGAATACCCGCGGCATTCACAAACACTTGTGGGTAGCCGAGGGTGTCGACGTTGATAAACGGGTACTGATATTGCCCCAGCAAATGCCCGCGCAGCAGCACATAGGCGAAGTACACCAGTGGGTAAATCACCCAGACGCCGATGTGTTTGAGGCGCAAAAAACCCTTGGGCACATACCGCCACCAGTACACGGCAAACAGCACCGGCATCACGTCGTGGAGCAATTCGTCGGCGATAAACTGAAAGCCTGTGGGGCTCCATAAATGCCGCAGCAGCAGGTTATAGGCCAGGCTCACCACGATGATGCTGGCGGCAATTGCGCTGCTGACCTGGGGCGCCAAAAAAAACCACTTGGCGCGTGAATCACGATTCACCAGCGCATAGCTCAACACCACCACTACCAACGTGTTGGTCAGCACGGTGAAGAAACTGAAAAAGTTGATCAGCCCGCCGAGCAAGCTGGCGTCCGCTTGCCAGCGTGAATAGAAAATCAGGTATTGCTGAATCGCCAACCCCACCCAACCGGCCAACGCCGCCACCGCGACAAAGCGCTTCACGGGTTCAGTCCAGCGGACGCTTGGTGCGCATCAGCTTCACATACAACCCTTCGACTTTTTCGCGCGCCCAGGGGGTTTTGCGCAGGAAGGTCAGGCTCGACTTGATGCTCGGGTCGCTTTTAAAACAGCGCACGTCAATGCGCTCGGCCAGACCTGCCCATTCGTAGTGCTCAACCAGGGTGGTGAGCACGTGCTGCAGGGTCACACCGTGCAGCGGGTCGTTGCTTGTCGCGGTCATGCCGGGCCTTTTGCAATAAGAAGAAATACAGCCGCGCACCTTAGCCGACGGGGCGTACAGGTGGAAGCACTGCATTGAATATAGCCCTTGGAAAAAAGTTCCCCTTTCCAGCGAAAAAAGAGATGTTATATTGTAACGATACTTATCAAAAGTAACCGGTTCGATACCGTTTCAGCCTTCTCTTTTTTGTGCCGTTTTGCCAAGGAATGTCCCGATGTCCCTCTCTTCTCTGTGGCGCCTGACCCCTCTCGCCGCCGCCTTGCTGGTCTGCTCCGAAGCGCACGCCCTTGAGCTGCAACCCCAAGTCATCACCGCCAACCCGTTGGGCAGCGAACAGCTCGCCTCGCCGACCACCGTGCTGGACGGCGATGAGCTGACCCTGCAACAAAAAGGCAGCCTGGGCGAAACCCTGAACAAGCAGCCGGGTGTGTCGTCTTCATACTTTGGCCCAGGCGCCAGTCGGCCGATTATTCGCGGGCAGGATGGCGACCGCATTCGCATCCTGCGTAACGGCGTAGGCGCGCTGGACGCATCGTCGCTGTCCTACGACCACGCAGTGCCGCTGGACCCGGTGAACGTCGAGAAAATTGAAATCGTGCGCGGCCCGGCCGCCCTGTTGTACGGCGGCAGCGCCATCGGCGGCGTGGTCAACACCTTCGATAACCGCATCCCCACCGAAGCCATCGAAGGCGTCCACGGCGCCGGGGAATTGCGCTACGGCGGCGCCGACACAACCCGCAGCAGCGCGGGCAAGCTGGAGGCTGGCAACGGCACCTTCGCCTTGCACCTGGACGCCAATGCGCGGGAGTTTAACGACCTTAAAATCCCCGGCCAGGCACGCAGCCGGCATGCACCGGAGACCGACGACGCACCCGGCAAAAACGGCCGCCTGGGCAACAGCGACGGGCGCCAGGACGGCGGCGCGGTGGGCGGTTCGTACACGTGGGATGACGGTTACGCCGGGCTGTCCTACAGCAACTACGACAGCAACTACGGCTCGCCCGCCGAGCAGGACGTGCGCATTCGCATGCAGCAGGATCACTACGCGTTTGCGTCCGAGATCCGCAACCTGCAAGGCCCGTTTACCTCGGTCAAACTCGACGCGGGTTACACCGACTACGAGCACCGCGAAATCGAAGGCGGCGAAACCGGGACGATCTTCAAGAACAAGGGGTATGAAGCACGGGTAGAAGCCCGTCATCAGCCGATTGGCCCGCTCAACGGCGTGGTCGGCGCACAAGTGACGCGCAACGAGTTCTCGGCCCTTGGCGAAGAAGCCTTCGTGCCGCAAACCGACACCAACGCTGCCGCGCTGTTTATTCTCGAAGAGATGCAGGCCACCGAGCGCCTGAAACTCAGCCTCGGCGGGCGCCTGGAACACACCAGCGTCGACCCGGACGCCAAAGGCAACGCGCGCTTCGCGGCAGCCGATAAAACCAACGATTTCACCGCCGGCAGCCTGTCGTCCGGCGCGGTGTACACGCTCACGCCGATTTGGTCGCTGGCCGCGACCCTGGGCTACACCGAGCGCGCGCCGACGTTTTACGAGCTGTACGCTAACGGTGCGCACGTCGCCACTGGCACGTACGAGCTGGGCAATGCCAACCTGAAGAAAGAAAAAGCCGTGTCCAGCGACCTCGCGCTGCGTTTTGACAATGGCACCCACAAGGGCAGTTTTGGCGTGTTCTACAGCCGCTTCTCCAATTACATCGGCTTGTTGGGCACGGGGCGCACCTTGAACGATGACGGTGAAGAGGACGCGAGCGGTATCCCTGAGTACACCTACTCCGGCGTGCGTGCGCGGTTCGCCGGCTTCGAAGCCCAGGATCACTGGAAACTCAGTGAGGGCGCCTACGGCAAGTTCGCGCTGGAACTGTCGGGCGACTACACCCGCGCCACCAACCTGGACACCGGCGAAGCCTTGCCGCGCATTGCACCGCTACGCTTGAACAGCGGCTTGCTGTGGGAATTCGACCGCTGGCAGGCGCGCATCGACGTCGAGCATGCCGCGGGCCAGGGCCGTGTGCCGGACAACGAAAGTGGCACCGACGGCTACACCACCCTTGGCGCGAGCGCGGGCTACCACTTCAACCTCGGTGGCAGCCAATGGCTGGCGTTTGTGGACGGCGAAAACCTGACCAACCAGACCGTGCGGTATGCCAGCTCGATCCTGCGCGACATTGCCCCCGCACCGGGCCGTAGCGTGCAGGTTGGCCTGCGCACTACGTTCTAAAAAAACACCTAAGATCGCTGTGGGAGCATGCCCGCTCCCACATTTCAGCAGCGACATTCTGTCACTGTTACCAAATCTGAAATGATGCATCTTGCGATTTACGCTTTCTCTCGGCGCGCCAGCACTTTATCCTTGCTGCAATAACCTGAAACGCTTCACGCCGCGGTCGATCCCTCTTGACGACGTTCCTTGTACGCCTGGACAGCGCTGTCTTACACCGGCCTGCGCACGGGAATAAATCGCCCGCCTGTGAATAACCTGGTTATCCCCACAAAAACCCCAAATAACGCTGAACCAAGCCCGCGCCGAATCGTCATCTACAGTGAAGCACGCGGTTACATAATTCCAACGTGACGGAGAAACACACTATGAGCACTGATGGTGCTTCGAGCCCAAGCCGCCTGCTGCCCAGGTTGCTAGGCGTCTTGCTGCTGATCATGGGCCTGGCCTTGCTGGCCGGCGGCGTCAAGCTGAGCATGCTCGGCGGGTCGCTGTACTACCTGCTGGCCGGTATCGGCATCGCCCTCACCGGCGTCCTGCTGCTGGCCAACCGCCGCGCAGCGCTGGGCCTGTACGCGCTGGTGCTGTTCGCCAGTACCGTGTGGGCATTGTGGGAAGTCGGCCTGGATTGGTGGCAGTTGGTGCCACGCCTGGCCCTGCTGTTCGCCTTGGGCATCGTCTTGCTGCTGCCGTGGTTTCGCCGTCCGTTGCTGCGTGGCCAACCCGCGCCGCTGGGCACTGGCGCGCTGAGCGTGGCCGTGGTGCTGGCCGGTGCTACCGCGCTTGCCAGCCAGTTCACCAACCCCGGTGAGATGGTCAAAACCGGCCAACTCGACCGCGACGCCGTGCCGGGCATGGCCAGCGCTGCGCCGACTCAGGCCGATGGCGACTGGAACTCGTATGGCCGCTCGGCCTTCGGTGATCGCTACTCGCCACTGGCGCAGATCACCCCGGCCAACGCGCACAAATTGGTGCCGGCCTGGACCTTCCGTACCGGCGACATCCCTGGTGCCGGCGACCCCGGTGAAACCACCGCGGAAAACACCCCGCTGAAAGTCAACGGCATGCTCTACGTGTGCACGCCGCACAGCCAGGTGATTGCACTCGACCCGGACACCGGCAAGGAAATCTGGCGTTTCGACCCGAAGATCAGCACCGAAGGTGCACAGAACTTCAAGGGTTGGGCACACATGACCTGCCGTGGCGTGTCGTATCACGATGACGCCGCCTACGCGTCCGAGCAGAGCCCGACCGGCAGCGCCAGCCCGGCCGTTGCGCCGAATGCCTGCCCGAAACGCATCTTCGTGCCGACTGCCGACACCCGTTTGATCGCGCTGAACGCCGACACCGGCAAGATGTGCGAAGACTTCGGTGACAAAGGCCAGGTCGACCTGCGTGCCAACATCGGCAGCTTCGCCCCAGGCGGTTACTACTCCACGTCGCCCCCTGCGGTGACCAAAAACCTGGTGGTGATCGGCGTCACGTGACCGATAACGTCTCCACCGACGAGCCTAGCGGCGTGATCCGCGCGTTCGACGTGCACACCGGCAAACTGGTGTGGAACTGGGACAGCGGCAACCCGGACGACACCACCCCGTTGGCCGAGGGCAAAACCTACACGCGCAACTCGCCGAACATGTGGTCCATGTTCAGCGTTGATGAAAAACTCGGCATGCTGTACCTGCCGATGGGCAACCAAATGCCCGACCAATACGGCGGCGACCGTACCGAAGACTCGGAAAAATACAGCGCCGGCCTGACTGCGCTGGACATCGATACCGGCCATGTGAAATGGACCTTCCAGTTCACTCACCATGACCTGTGGGACATGGACGTCGGCGGCCAGCCGTCGCTGATCGACATCAAAACCGCTGACGGCGTGAAGCAAGCGGTGATGGCGTCGACCAAGCAAGGCAGCATCTACGTGCTCGACCGCAGCACCGGTCAGCCGGTGGTGCCGATCAACGAAATCCCTGTACCGCAAGGCGCAGTGGCCGGTGATCACACCTCGCCAACGCAACCCAAGTCCGACCTGAACTTCATGCCGCCGCCGTTGAAAGAACGCGACATGTGGGGCGTCACGCCGTTCGACCAGATGCTGTGCCGGATCGACTTCAAATCCATGCGCTACGACGGCCCGTTCACGCCGCCATCGCTGCAAGGTTCGATTGTCTACCCAGGTAACTTCGGTGTGTTCGACTGGGGCGGCATTTCTGTTGACCCGGTACGCCAGATCGCCTTCGTGAACCCGAGCTACATGGCGTTCAAATCGAAGTTGATCCCGGCCGCCGAGATCGCCAAGCAAGGCCCGCGCGTCAGCGAAACCGAAGGCGTACAACCGAACAAAGGCGCGCCATACGGCGTGATCCTCGAAGCACTGCTGTCGCCGCTGGGCCTGCCGTGCCAGGCACCGGCATGGGGTTATGTGGCAGCGGTCGACCTGACCAACCACCAAACCATCTGGATGCACAAAAACGGCACCGTGCGCGACAGCTCGCCGATTCCAGTGCCACTGACCATGGGCGTGCCTAGCCTGGGCGGTACGTTCACCACTGCCGGTGGCGTGGCGTTCTTAAGCGGCACCCTCGACCAGTACCTGCGTGCTTACGACGTGAAAAACGGCAAGCAACTGTGGGAAGGCCGCCTGCCTGCAGGCGCGCAAACCACACCGATGACCTACACCGGCAAGGACGGCAAGCAATACGTGCTGGTCATGGCCGGCGGTCACGGCTCGCTGGGTACCAAGCAAGGTGACTACGTGATGGCGTTCAAACTGCCGGATTAAGCAGCCTCGGCGGTACACAAAAGGCGGCTACCCTGACCAGGTAGCCGCCTTTTTTAATATGGGAAGGTGCTTGAGCTGCCAACTGTGGGAGCTGCCAACTGTGGGAGGGGGCTTGCTCCCGATGGCATCAACGCGGTGTGACTGATGGTCCGAGGTGCCTGCATCGCGAGCAAGCCCCCTCCCACATTTTTGAATGCAGTCTGCTTGGGGATTGAAGCCACACTGGGATCAGTGTTCGATCACTTCACCGCGCAGCGCCGCCAGCCGCGCTATTAACCGATTCTGCACGGGCACTGCGATACCTTCGCTGTCCATCGCCTTGATCAAGTCCTCCACCAGCGCATTAAAATCACTGCGACTGACCTTCTGGCCCTTATGCACCTCAGCCATACCGTCTCCGGTATAGGTACATGGCCCGCCCGCCTCTACACAGAACTTCTCGATCAACTTGTTACGCAAACGCTGTATATCGACCCGGCGAAAGTGCTCAACAATGCGCCCATCGCGCGCGACGTTAAGCAGCATGCCTTCAACAATCCGGGTAATCCCGGGCATCGCCCCAAGGTCGCGGTACAAGCTGTCATCCTTGACCGGTTGCTGGGCGCATGCGCCGATCAAGAGCATCATAAAAAACGCCAGAAAACGCATCAGAAACTCCCCTGCACCGACAAATACATGCCGTTCTGGTTATCCAGCGTGGCGATCTCCCCAAGCCGCGCATAGGCCAATACAAACGACACATGCTTGTTGGGGAAGTACCCGACAAACACATCCGCCCAGTCACTTTCACCGGCAAACGACAGGTTGTCGGGCTTCTCGCGATATTCCACGCCCACCGCCCAGCGCGGGTTGAACAGCAGCGCCAACGAGCCTTCCTTGAGCAGGCTGCGGCTGTCGCGGCGGTCACCGCCAAAACCGAGCAAGCCGGTTTCATTCGCCCGGCTGTAACGCAGGCTGCCGTTGACCAACACGTTGTAGCCAAAGGCTGCGCCCATAAACAACCGGCTGGCGGCCAGGTAGCCTTCGACGTCGCTGTCGCGTTTGGCGCCGACCAGGCTGGGTATCTCAAAATTGTTCTGGTGCTTGTACTCCAGGCCGAGGGAAACCTGCGGCAGACGGTCGTAAATCACATCGCCAAACAGCCGAACCTTGAGGCCCAACACGTCTTGGCCGAGGTGGTCATCCGGCAAATTCAGCCGGTGCACCAGGGTGCCGAGGTCGAAGTGCTGACGCGCGAAAGAGACCTCGACGCGGTTGTCATACGCCAGCGCCAGCCCGGCCACATCCAAGCGGTAGTCCGGCAGGTTGACCGTGGTGGCGAACGCCGTCGCACCCCATTCGCCCTGTTCGCCGTAACCGGCCAACACGGCCCACGGCGTGATGCCGCCGCCCGCCGCGCCCTCAAGGCTGCTGGCGCCGCCGGTGGCAAGCAGACGGCCGTTGTCGGCCACTGCCGTTTGCAGGGTTAACGCGGTGAGGCAGCCTATCAATAGATAAAAACGCACCGTCATATCGCTCAATGAACCATGGAAGTGTGCACGCTGAGCGGCAGGGCCACCCACGCTTCGAAGGCGTCGGCGGTCAATGGCCGACTGATCAGGTAGCCCTGCGCCGTGTCGCACTGCCAACGCTCCAACAGGCGCAGGCTGTGGGCGTACTCGACGCCCTCGGCGACCACTTTAAGGCCCAGGTTGTGGCTCATCTCGATGGTGGAACGCACGATTACTGCGTCTTCACTGGTTTCATCGAGGTTGCGAACGAAGGATTGGTCGATCTTCAATTCCTGCACCGGCAGGCGCTTGAGGTGCGCCAGCGACGAATAGCCCGTGCCGAAATCGTCCACCGACAGGCCGATACCGCAGTCGCGCAGCAGGTGCAGCACGTGCAGGGCTTTTTCCGGCTCACGCATGACCGCGCTTTCAGTGATCTCGAACAACAGTTGTTCGGCGGGCAGGTTATAGCGACGCAGCAGCGCCGAGACGCGATGGGCCAACTCGTCGCCGAGCAAATCGTCGGCCGAGACGTTCAGCGACAGTTGCAGGTACAACCCGCGCCGGTTCCAGTCGCACAACTGGCGAATGCCCTCCTCGATCACCCAGTGGGTCAGCAACCGAATGCTGCCCGAGCGCTCGGCCAACGGGATAAATTCTGCCGGCGAGACCATGCCGAACTGCGGGTGCTGCCAGCGCAACAAGGCTTCGGCCTGGCGCACATGGCCCTGGCGAATGTCCAGCTTGGGCTGGTAATGCAGCAGTAATTGGCCTTGGCTCGGCGCGTGGCGCAAATCGCGAATCAACGTGACCTGACGGCGGTGTGCGAGGTCGCTGCCGTGTTCGTAAACCTGCAAGCGGCCAGGCATTTGTGCGGCGTCTTTCATCGCAATCGCCGCGCGCTCCAGCAAGGTCTGGGGGCTTTCGCCATCGGCCGGGTACGCGGCGATGCCCAAGCGGCAATCCAGCGCCAGGTCATGGCCGTTGATGCGTTGGGGGCGCAGCAGCAACTGTTGAAGTTTGTCGGCCAGGCCCACGGCTTCCTGGCTGCCCGCACCTTCAAGCAGCAACAGGAATTCGTCGGCAATCAAATGCGCCAGGGTATCGCCAGGGCGTAACGCGGCCTGCAGGCGGCGGCTGACCTCCAGCAGCACGTGGTCGACAGCGTCCGGCCCGACGGTTTCGCTGGCGATGCGCAGGTTATCAATGCCCAGGTAAATCAACGCCATCGGCCGCTGGGTGGAAATCGCACTGCCGAGGCGCTCCATCGCCAGCGCGCGGTTGGGCAAACCGGTGAGGCGATCATGCAGCGCGTTGTGCGCCAGTTGTTGTTCACGTTCGGCAATGCCGTTTTGCATCAAATTGAGCGTATGCGCCAACCGCCCGAGTTCGTCACTGCGGTCCAGCGCCACGGGCGTCTGGTAATCACCCTGGCCAATGCGCTCGGCCGCCAGGGCCAGCGCCTGCACCGGTCGCGACACGCCACGCGCCAGGAGCAAGGCGCCGGTCAGCGAGGCCATCAGCGCGATCAAGGCAATCACCAGAATCTTTTCATCGAGCGGTACAAAAGCCTGCATCGCCATGTCCAGCGGGCTTTGCAGCAACGCGAGTACCTGGCCGTCGTCGTCGCTGGCCAACACCAGCGTCTGGCTGAGAAAACTGTGTTCCATGTGTTCGGTGGTGGACACCCCATTGCGCGTGGCAGTGCCCAACATCAGGCTGACGATGCTGTCGCGCAATACCTGCGGCTGAGTGCTGACCAGTTCGCCGGGTTGTTGGCGATCAATGGTCAGGAATGACACCTCCAGATTGCTCAGCGAGCGCAGCTCATCGGCAAACGCGCTGTCCATGCTGAAGCCCATCACCACGCGGGCAATCGGCAATGGCGCCAGCACCGGTGCTTCCACCAAAAGGTGCGGCTTGCCTTGCAGCGGCACCATCAGCGTGGTTTGGCGGTTGCGTCGGGCCTCGCGCAGCGCCATGTCGTAGCGAAAGGTCGAGCCTTCGGGCACATCGGCCAGGGTGCTGGCGAGGACTGTGCCGTCCATGCCGAGCAAAATCATGTCGCTGGCGTTGATGCGTTTGCCATGGTTGAGCAGCACCGAGCGCATCGTCGCCGAATCACCGCTGGCCACCGCATCGCGAAAACCGAAGTCCGCCGCCAGCAGTTGCACACCGTCGGCCAGCCGCCGACCGCGCACGTCCAGCAAGCGTTCGAACACCCGCGACCCCACCTCCAACTGCATCATGGCCTGGCCGCGCACGGCGGAACTGGTCGCGGCTTTTACGCTGAAATACAGCGCACCGATCACCACCAGCAATAGCAGGATCAGCACACTGGCGACGCGCGCCTGGAAACTACTGCGCAGTTTCACGGGCAGCTCGATTGAAGGCGTCGCCAAAAGGCGTCGGCGCAGGTGTTGGCGGCACGTCCGCCGAGGCAGGCTCCAGGCTCAAGACGACGTTGTGGCTGAGGCCGGTGGCAGGAATGCGCAAGGTGCCGCCATCCAGCGGTTGCATGTCCGCCAGTTGCGGGTGCCACAGGGTGACGTGGTATTCACCGACCGGCAGTTGCTCCAGGCGCACCCGGCCCTGAGCATCGCTGACGCCGAAACGTGGGTCGTCGGTGACGTAAATATAGCCAAGCATCCAGTCATGAATATTGCAGCCGAGCACCACCACACCGGGTTTATCGAACAGCAGTGGCGCAGCCGGCGTGCCTTCGTACAGGCGCAGCTCAAAGCGTTTGGCGGCAGAGAAGGAATAGACCTGATGGCGGATGTTGTCGCTGTTGGGAAAGCGCACTTGCGTGCCGGTGTGCACCGCCAGCACATGGGGCGCGAATTGCTGGCCGCGCTGGTCCATGTCGGCTTTGAGGGTGCCCGCCGGTGCACCGATGGGCCCTTGCAGTGTCACCACCGCATCACCGACCGAGGTGCCATCCGCTTGATGCACCGTCACCTCAAGCGTCGCCGCAGCGGCCAATGCATGGGCCGAGAGCAAGAGGATGACTAGGGTTAACTGCTGAAATAACCTGGCCATTCGGGGTCCACGTGAAAGAAAAAAGTGGCGGCCAGCCTTGGCATAAAAACGCTGCAACAGGCGTTAGGGTCTAGATGATGCCGCAAACAAGGCAAATAGCCACTATTGAATGTATGACAAGCGCTAACCGCTGGTCGGTAAAACCTGTGCAACGGGACAAGCTCTGTAGAAGTTATCGACCACAGCCGAAAAAGCTGTAGCCCACCGATAAGCCAGCCCAAGCCTTCATTTTCAGAAAAATCGAATGCTGGAAGATTAGCCGGGAGTTGGGATAAGTACACCCGGCCAAACGGAGAATTTGGCCAGCAGGATCGCTCCGACGCGCGTGGGAACGATCAATACGCTCTCGGCTAAGCGCCCAAGCGAGCGCGCATGAAATCGCCCCATCGGCGCACCAGGTAGTTGTGCTCATCCATCACTGAGTTCCACACGGCGATGTGCCCCATGCGTTGCTCATACGAGCCGCCATCGCGCACCTCGCCGACATCGATCAGCGGCAAGCCGTCACTGCCCAACAACTGCTCCCGGGCAGGCAAACCGGCATACCAGTAATCCCACTCGGCACGGCTCAAGTGATCGCGCGTGCGCGCCGGGTTGCCGATGTAATAGCCTTGGCGCGCCATCACCGCCCCCGGCCAACCCGACAGCCACCAATTCAAATAGGCATAGGCCGCATCCAACACCGCGCCCTGCGCATGCCGCGATAATGACAAGCCACCAAACCAGGCGCGATAGCCCTCACGCGGCACCGCCAGCCGATACTTGACCCCGGCGCGGTGCAAGCGCATCAACGTCGGCGACCATAAACTCTGAATATCAATGCTGGGGCTTAACATCAACTGCGCCGCCTCTTCGTCGTCCGACCAGAACGCCGCAAAATGCCCCTCCTTCTGCTTGCGCACCAGAATGTCAGCCAGCACATCGATCTCTTCGATGCTCATATTGCCGATGTCCTTGAACTGCGCCAGCCCCGCGCCCTGCACCGCCAGCGCGGCGTCCAGCGCGCCGATTGCGGCGTCACTTTGCAACGCCGTCCGCGCGCTCCAGGCCGGGTCGAGCAGCCAGCCCCAGCTTTCGTTGCCGTGGCTGAAGCCTTCGGGCAAACGCTCGGGGCGGTAGGCAAAGCTGTCGGCGTTGTGCGTCAGCGGCAACATGCTGATGCGCTCGGTCACGGTGCTGCCGAGGCTGCCATCGTGCTGCACAAACAGGCGTTCACTGGGCACGCTGCCACTGCCGAGGCGGTCGTCGGCCGACAAGCGACCGCGCTTGGGCAGGTCGTTGATCTCGTGCCACAGCGCGATGCGCCGCGTGTCAATGGGCTGGATCGCCCGCGCCGGCCACACAAAGTCGACGTTGTGAAACCACTGGTCGTACAGGTCGTAGCTGTCGGGCTGCATCACCGCAATGCGCTGGGCTTGTTCAACATCGTGCACCTGGTACACCAGGCGAATGCCCAGCTCTTGCTCGGCGCGCACGCGCAGGCATTCCAACAAGGTCACGGACGTGCCGAGCACGCGAAGTGTGATCATGCGGCAAACCGCCGGGAGAACACGTCAAACGAGCGCCGTAACAGCGCCGGGTCGAGGCCACGCAGAATAAATACCAGGCGCGATTGCCGGTCGGTGCCTGGCCACGCAGGCAAATGCACCGGGGCATGCAGGCAGTGCTGCACGCCATGAATGACGATAGGGGCCGAGCTTGCGTTCACGTTGAGCAGTCCTTTGACGCGAAGGATTCGTTCGCCGTGGCATCTTAACAGCATCGACAACCACACCCCGAAGCCCACCCAGTCCAGCGGCTGGTCGAGGGTCAGGCAGCACACTTGCGCGGTGCCGTGAGTCGCGGTGGTGGTTGGGTGCAATTGCCAGCGGCTGACTTCGGCAGCGGGTTCGGCGCTGCGCAGGCCTTCGCCGAGCAGCAGTTGATCGCCGCTGTGAACCTCATCGGTGTTGAGGATCGGTGTGCCCGGGTTCAGCGCCTGCAAGTGCGTGCGCAGCGCCGTGCAGTCGCCGACCACGTCGGTCTTGCTGAGCAGCAACCGATCCGCCGCCGCCACCTGGGCCAGCCATTCCGGGTGCAGGCGTTCTTGCAGGGCGGCATGGCTGGCGTCGACCAGGGTGATCACCAGGCCAATATGGAAACGCCCGCGCAGTTGCACGTCATTGTTCAATGTGGCGAGGATCGGTGCCGGGTCGGCGAGCCCGGTGGTCTCCAGGATGACCCGTTTGAAGGCCGGGATTTCGCCGCGTTCACGCCGTTGCGACAGGTTCAGCAGGGCGTCTTTCAGCTCACCGCGAATCGAGCAGCAGACGCAGCCGCTGGGCAACAGCACAGTGTCTGGCGCGACCTCTTCAACCAACAGATGATCGATGCCGACGTCGCCGAACTCGTTGATCAGCAAGGCGGTGTCACCGAGGCTCTCGCCGTGTAACAGGCGCTTGAGCAACGTGGTTTTGCCGCTGCCGAGAAAGCCGGTAATGACGTTGAGGGCGATGCTCATACAGACTCCATGTAGTCGAGCAGGTTGGGGTCGAGTGGGTCGATGGGGCGGCCGAGCATGCTTTCTGCCGCTTGCCAGAGTTGATCCAGGCCACTCGCCAGCGCTTGCTTGCCGGTGGCGCCCAACAGCAGATACGACGCGCCCTGGAAGTCTTCGACCTTGAGCCGGAACACCGCCAATACCTGGTTGATCGCGGCGATGCGGCGCTGGCGCTCGCGGCGTCTGGGCAATTCATCGCCCAAGGGGTCGCTCCAGTGCAGGTCTTCACCGAGCAACCCGCAGAGTCCGCACATGGCTACACCTCACTCATGGCATGACATCGCCGGAATTCGGGCCCAGGGTCTGGCCGACGAACAGGTTACCGCCCGGCTCACTCGCGAGCAGCACGGCGGTAGGCGCAACTTCGTCTGCCAGGCCAAAGCGGCCCAACGGCAACTCGGCGGCCTTGGCGCGTTTCCAGGTATCGCTGATGCCGCCCACCAACGGCGTTTCAATAGGGCCAGGCGCGATGGCGTTGACCAGCACGTTGTCCTTGGCCACTTCCAGCGCCAGCGATTTGGTGAAGCCAATCACTCCGGCCTTGGCCGCGGCGTAATGGGTCAGCTCGGCGCCGCCCTTGATGCCCAGTTGCGAGGCCACATTGATGATGCGCCCCCAGCGCTGCGCCAGCATGTGCGGCAACGCGCGCTGGCTGGCGACGAACACGCTGGTGAGGTCGACGCGCAGCATGTCGTTCCACATCTCGACAGTGAGGTCGACGCAACGTGCCTGGGTGAGCATACCGGCGTTGTTGACCAGAATATCGATGCCGCCGAAGTGTTCGACGCAGCGGTCGACACTGGCCTGGGCGCCCTCAACGGTGCCCACGTCGGCCAGGCATTCGACCACCTCGGCACCGAGGTTGCGGCAGGTGATAGCGGTTTCGGCAAGGCTTGCCGCATTGCGATCGGCCAACAGCAAGCGCGCGCCTTCGGCCGCATAAGCCCGGGCGATGGCGGCGCCAATGCCACTGCCTGCGCCGGTAATAACCGCACGACGGTTAATCAACTGATCCATACAAAACTCCTGAAAAACCAAATTCCACTGTGGGAGGGGGCTTGCTCCCGATAGCGGCGGGCCAGATAAAACAACTGTGACTGACACACC
>NZ_VUAZ01000159.1 GCF_009296165.1 Pseudomonas kitaguniensis
CTCCCACGCAGAGCGTGGGAACGATCAGCCCCTCAGAGATAACACCCTTGAGCATTCAACCGAGTACCTACTCACCCGACATCGCGGTGCCGAGCGACAAACGCGTTTTCGGCGGCCGTGACCTGTTCTCTCTGTGGTTCTCCCTCGGCATCGGCCTGATGGTCCTGCAAACCGGCGCACTGCTTGCGCCGGGGCTGGGCTTGTCCGGCTCGTTGCTGGCAATTTTCCTCGGCACGCTGGTCGGCGTGCTGTTGCTGGCCGCCGTCGGCGTGATCGGCAGCGACACCGGCTTGTCCGCCATGGCCGCGCTCAAACTCAGCCTCGGCGCCAAGGGCGCGAGCCTGCCGGCGTTGCTCAACCTGCTGCAATTGATCGGCTGGGGCGCGTTCGAAATCATCGTGATGCGCGACGCTGCCAGTGTGTTGGGCGCGCGCGCGTTCAGCGAAGGCAGCCTGTTGGCCAGCCCACTGGTTTGGACGCTGTTTTTTGGTGGCCTGGCGACCTTGCTCGCCGTCAGCGGACCGTTGACGTTTGTACGCCAAGTCCTGCGCAAGTGGGGCATTTGGCTGCTGCTCGCGGCGTGCGTGTGGCTGACCTGGAACCTGTTCGCCAAGGCTGACCTGGCCGCGCTGTGGGCCAAGCCCGGTGACGGTTCGCTGCCGTTCGCCGTGGGTTTTGATATTGCCATCGCCATGCCGCTGTCGTGGCTGCCGCTGATTGCCGATTACTCGCGTTTCGGCAAACGCGCAAAAAGCGTGTTCGGCGGCACGGCGTTGGGCTTTTTTATCGGTAACTTCTGGCTGATGAGCCTGGGCGTGGCCTACACCCTGGCGTTCGCGCCCAGCGGTGAGGTGAATGCGTTGTTGCTGGCGCTGGCTGGCGCCGGCTTGGGTATTCCGCTGTTGCTGATTTTGTTGGACGAGTCAGAAAACGCCTTTGCCGATATTCACTCGGCGGCGGTCTCCAGCGGGATGTTACTGCGCTTGAAAGTCGAGCACCTGGCCTTGGCCATCGGCGTGATCTGCACCTTGATCGCCTGCCTCGCGCCCTTGGCGCAGTACCAGAACTTCCTGCTGCTGATCGGCTCGGTGTTCGCGCCGCTGTTCGGCGTGGTGCTGGTCGATCACTTTATCCTGCGCCGCCGTGGCCAGGGTGCCGTCGCCAACCTGCGCTGGCCGGCATTAGTCGCCTGGTTGGGTGGCATCGCCACGTATCATGTACTCGCCAACCTGTACCCGGATGTCGGCGCAACCCTGCCGGCGTTGGTGCTGGCAGGGTTGTTACAATGGGTGCTGAACCGGGCCGTCAGTGGCGGGCGGGCATCAGCTCAGGCTTGAGCACGCCGGTGAGGCGCGCATAGGGGATGGTCATTTCGATCAGCCCCAATGCGTAAGGGCCGATGGTTGCCACGTTGTACTTGAGCACCACGCCGCCGCTGGTCAGGGCGATGTTCGGGGTTTTCTGGAACGGCCAGGTTTTCACGAATTCCGGGTCGCGGTCCATCTGCGAGTTGATCAGCCAACTGTTGTGGGCGACTTTCGCGGTATTCCAGAACGCCTGTTCCTGGCCTGGCAACAGCATGTCGGTCAGGCTCAGCTCTTTGTGCAGCAAGCGCGAATAGTTGATGAAGCCACGGCCAGGTTCGCCGTGCGCTGCGCCCGTGTCCAGATAGCTGGACACTTCAATGATCACCAGTCCGTCATGCTGCTCACGTACCTTGGCCTGCAAATACATGCTGTGGCGGTCGGGCGACTCGCGCAGGAACTTGTCGCGGTAGGCAGTCAAGGTCGGCGCCACGCTGGCGCCGGGCGTGGTGCGGGCCATCTGCAGCAGGCGTTGTTCCACCAGGCTGTCGAGTTGCGGCTCGGCAGGGAAGTGCACGGTATCAATGTTCACCAGCGGGCAGTCAGGGCTGTCGCAGCCAGGCTTGATCTGCTCCGAGGCGTCTGCCTGGGTGTCCAGCGGCTTGAGGTAACTGGGTTGAAACAGGCTCTGGCAAGCACCCAGGGTCAGGGCAATACAGGCCATGGAGGCGACTTTTAAAAGCTGCATGTGCGTCCTTCGGAAATCGATGGAAAGCTAAAAGAGTAGCGCTTCGACTGCCAACAAGGCCGTCAGTTCGCCACTAAGCTGATTAGAGTGAGTTTGACGCTCGCCGTCTATCCCGGCAACTGGAAAGGGGCTGCACCAACCGGCAGGAGCGCGTTAGGATGGCGCGAATTGCACGCGCCTAACGAGGAAGCATATGACTGACGTTGCCAAATCGACGCCGAACAAAATCGAAATTGTTCAGCGCGACAATGCCTACCAGGGCTTCTACAAGCTTGATCGCGTGCAACTGCGCCATGAGAAGTTCGATGGCGGCATGAGCCGCGTGATCAACCGTGAGGTGTTTGTTCGCCATGACGCAGTGTGCGTACTGCCCTACGACCCGCAGCGCGATGAAGTGGTGCTGATCGAGCAGTTCCGTGTCGGCGCCATGGGCCGCACCAAAAATCCCTGGCTGGTGGAAATGGTCGCGGGCCTGATCGACAAGGATGAAGAGCCGGAGGAGGTTGCACACCGCGAAGCCGAGGAGGAAGCTGGGCTGACGTTTTCCGCCTTGTGGCCGATTACCAAGTATTTTCCTTCACCCGGTGGCAGTACCGAATTTGTGCACTTGTACCTGGGCCGTTGCGACAGCGCAGGTGCGGGTGGCGTGCATGGGCTGGAAGAAGAGGCAGAAGACATCCGGGTCACCCCCTGGGCATTCGAAGATGCCCTGCAGGCGGTGCGTGACGGTAAAATTTCCAACGCAGCCAGCATCATCGCCCTGCAATGGCTTGCGCTTAATCGCGCGGAAGTGAGGGGGTTATGGCAGTAAAGGCACGGGAACGTTATCGAGTCGACCTGATCGGGTTGCAGGCCGCCTGCGAGGCCAATTATGCGCGGCTGATGCGCTTGCTCCCCGACATGCGCCACGCCCCCGAGGCGCGGCGCATTGCCGTGACCCATGGCGACCAGATGCTCGGCGTGCTGGCCCTTGAGGTCATTGTGAATTGCCCCTACACCACCACCCTGCGTGCGCGCCAGGAGCACAGCCTGCCGTGGCTGCCGGTGCCGCAGCTTGAAGTGCAGGTGTACCACGATGCGCGAATGGCCGAAGTTATCAGCGCCGAACATGCGCGGCGCTTTCGCAGCATCTATCCTTACCCCAATGTGTTCATGCACCAGCCCGATGAGAAAGCACAGCTTAATGTGTTCCTTGGCGAATGGTTGAGCCACTGTCTGGCCTTGGGCCATGAGTTCGAAGTCGTGCGGTAGATGTGAACCGCGTCTGCTTCCCGGGTTTCCTCTTTGTGTCCTGCCCCAGCATAATCGCGCTAAACGTCCATTTCCTGTGATTGCCTTGGGAGAGCGCCTTGCCGAGCGTATCCACCTTGAACCCCGATGCGCCGGCGCTGCTGGTGCAACTGACTGACAGCCACCTGTTTGCCGAGGCCGACGGTACGCTGCTGGGCATGAATACCCGCGAAAGCTTGCAGCGCGTGATTGAGCGGGTGCGCGAGCAACAGCCGCAGATCGATTTGGTGCTGGCCACGGGTGACTTGTCCCAGGACGGCACGTTGGCCTCTTACCAGCTGTTTCGCCAGATGACCGGAGCCATCCCGGCGCCGGCGCGCTGGATTCCCGGCAACCACGATGAGCCGCAGGTCATGGCCCACGCGGCGGTGCTGAGTGATTTGCTCGAACCTGTGGTCGATGTGGGTAACTGGCGCGTCACGCTGCTGGACTCGGCAGTGCCGGGCTCGGTGCCGGGTTATTTGCAAGACCAACAACT
Organism: Pseudomonas kitaguniensis; assembly: GCF_009296165.1. Taxonomy (GTDB): domain Bacteria; phylum Pseudomonadota; class Gammaproteobacteria; order Pseudomonadales; family Pseudomonadaceae; genus Aquipseudomonas; species Aquipseudomonas kitaguniensis. The sequence continues at coordinate 3,821 of NZ_VUAZ01000159.1, forward strand.
GCAATTGCTCGCGCAGGCGTTGAGCGAGGCGCCGAGTCGGCATCACTTGGTGTGTTTTCACCATCACCCGGTGTCGATTGGCTGTGCCTGGATGGAGCCTATCGGGTTGCGTAATCCTGAGGCTTTGTTTGCTGTGCTTGACCGGTTTCCGCAGGTCAGGGCGGTGCTTTGGGGGCATGTGCATCAGGAAGTTGACCTTGAACGCAACGGGGTGCGGTTGTTGGCATCGCCGTCTACGTGCATCCAGTTTGCGCCGGGCAGTGAGGACTTTAACGTCAGCGAGCAGGCGCCGGGGTATCGGTGGCTGCGGTTGCATGCCGATGGGCGGTTGGAGACGGGCGTGGAGCGGGTTGAGGGGTTTGCCTTTACCGTGGATTACGGCAGTAACGGCTACTAAATTGTGGGGGCGGGCTTGCTCGCGATACAGGCACCTCGGTGTGCCTGATGGTCCGAGTTGACTGCATCGCGAGCAAGCCCGCTCCCACATGTGATCCCATTTTGCTTGTGAGATTGGGTCGGGTGACCAGCCGTTACCCGTAAACCGATAGGCACCTCGCTCTGCGGTGACTAGACGATAGGGCACTCACACAAGGCGCCTATCCCTGTAAACTGCGCCTCTTTTTGGCGCAAGCGCGGAGGCCCCGGCATGTCTGCTTCAATCTTGTATATCCACGGTTTCAACAGCGCCCCCGCGTCCAACAAGGCCAGCCAGTTGAGCGCCGTGATGGACACCCTCGGCCTGGCTGACCAACTGCGCGTGCCGGCCCTGCATCACCATCCCCGTCAGGCAATTGCCCAATTGGAGGACGCCATAGCGCAGCTCGGTCGGCCGCTGCTGGTCGGCAGCTCACTCGGCGGCTACTATGCAACCCACCTTGCCGAACGCCATGGCCTCAAGGCGCTGCTGGTCAACCCTGCGGTCAGCCCCCATCGGATGTTCGACGGTCACCTTGGCCCGCAGAAGAACCTCTACACCGGCGACACCTGGGAACTGACTGACGACCACGTGACGGCCCTGGCCGAGCTGGAAGTGCCGGCGCCGCAAGACGCCGGGCGTTATCAGGTGTGGTTGCAGACGGGCGATGAAACACTGGATTATCGCCTCGCCCAACAGTATTACCGGGCCTGTGCGCTGCGTATCCAGGCGGGTGGCGACCATGGTTACCAAGGGTTCGCCCTGCAATTGCCAGCCCTGTTGAGCTTTGCCGGGATTGGCGCAGATCAGTATCAATCCTTCGATTTCGCAGCGTTGTAATACGCATGCTGGAAACCGCAGGTTACTTTTTAATCGAACGACTCACGACGAGACCCCATGGCCACTCCCAGCGCTAGCTCTTATAACGCCGACGCCATCGAAGTCCTCTCGGGCCTCGACCCGGTGCGCAAACGCCCCGGCATGTACACCGACACCAGTCGGCCGAACCACCTTGCCCAGGAAGTCATCGACAACAGTGTCGACGAAGCGTTGGCCGGGCATGCCAAGTCGGTGCATGTGATTCTCCACGCTGACCATTCCCTGGAAGTGTCCGACGATGGTCGCGGCATGCCGGTGGACATTCACCCGGAAGAGGGTGTGTCGGGCGTCGAGCTGATCCTCACCAAGCTGCATGCCGGCGGCAAGTTCTCCAACAAGAACTACCAGTTCTCGGGTGGCTTGCACGGTGTGGGTATTTCCGTGGTCAACGCCTTGTCGAACCACGTGCGGGTCAAGGTCAAGCGCGACGGCAACGAGTACGAGATGACCTTCGCCGATGGCTATAAAGCCACCGAGCTGCAAGTGATCGGCACCGTTGGCAAACGCAACACCGGCACCAGCGTGTACTTTGCGCCAGACCCGAAGTACTTCGATTCGCCTAAATTTTCCATCAGCCGCCTCAAGCACGTGCTCAAGGCCAAGGCTGTGTTGTGCCCAGGCTTGCTGGTGACCTTTGAAGACAAAGGCACCAATGAGAAAGTCGAGTGGCATTACGAAGACGGCCTGCGCTCCTACCTGGAAGACTCGGTCAGCGACTTCGAACGCCTGCCCAACGAGCCGTTCTGCGGCAGCCTGGCGGGTAATAAAGAAGCCGTCGACTGGGCGCTGCTGTGGTTGCCGGAAGGCGGCGACAGCGTGCAGGAAAGCTACGTCAACCTGATCCCCACCGCCCAGGGCGGCACCCACGTCAATGGTTTGCGCCAGGGTTTGCTCGACGCCATGCGCGAGTTCTGCGAATACCGCAGCCTGTTGCCGCGCGGCGTGAAGCTGGCGCCGGAAGACGTGTGGGAGCGCATCGCGTTCGTGCTGTCGATGAAGATGCAGGAACCGCAATTTTCCGGCCAGACCAAGGAGCGTCTGTCGTCCCGCGAGGCGTCGGCGTTTGTCTCCGGTGTGGTCAAGGACGCTTTCAGCCTGTGGCTCAACGAGCACCCGGAATTGGGCCTGGCCCTGGCGGAGCTGGCGATCAATAACGCCGGACGGCGTTTGAAAGCCAGCAAAAAGGTCGAGCGCAAGCGCATCACTCAAGGGCCGGCGTTGCCGGGCAAGCTGGCCGATTGCGCCGGGCAAGACCCGATGCGCTCCGAGCTGTTCTTGGTCGAAGGTGACTCCGCCGGGGGTTCCGCCAAACAAGCGCGGGACAAGGAATTCCAGGCGATCCTGCCGTTGCGCGGCAAGATCCTCAACACCTGGGAAGTCGACGGCAGCGAAGTGCTGGCCAGCCAGGAAGTGCACAACATCGCCGTGGCCATCGGTGTCGACCCGGGTTCGGCAGATATTGCCCAACTGCGCTACGGCAAGATCTGCATTCTCGCCGACGCCGACTCCGACGGCCTGCACATCGCAACCTTGCTGTGTGCGCTGTTCGTGCAGCACTTCCGCCCGCTGGTGGATGCCGGTCACGTTTACGTCGCCATGCCGCCGCTGTACCGCATCGACCAAGGCAAAGAGATTTACTACGCCCTCGACGAGGCTGAGCGCGACGGCATCCTCGACCGGCTGGTGGCCGAAAAGAAACGCGGCAAGCCGCAGGTCACGCGATTTAAAGGCTTGGGTGAGATGAACCCGCCACAACTGCGCGAAACCACCATGGACCCGAACACCCGCCGTCTGGTGCAGTTGACCCTTGAAGACTACGCCGCCACGTCGGAAATGATGGACATGCTGCTGGCGAAAAAGCGCGCACCGGATCGCAAGTCGTGGCTGGAGTCGAAAGGCAACCTGGCCGAGGTACTCGGCTAATGCGCACAGGTTTCGCCTTGGCGATCCTGATGATGAGCGGGTGGGTGGCCACCGACGTGGTTGCCGCACCCGTGGCTGAGCTGAAGTTGATGTCCGAACACCCGGTGGACGGCATGCGCGGCGGTAACCTGTCGGGCCTGGCGATGTGCGGTGACGCACTGTGGACGGTTTCGGACCGCGATGACGACCAGATTTACCGTCTTGATAACAGCGCGCCGACCTGGAAGGCCGAGGCGTTGAAAATCGACGTGCCGCCCGTGCCCGAGTCCGGCCTGCCGTGGGGCCTGCGTTCGCGCACCAAAGCCGCGTCGTTCATTCGCGGTGGCGACCTGGATTTTGAAGGCATCACCTGTGATGCAGCCGGTAACCGTTACATTGTCAGCGAGGCGCATGCCGCAGTGCTGCAGGTGCCCGTGAGCGGTGCGCCGCAGTGGCTGAAAATTGCCCCGAGCATGGTGCGTGAAGCCCGTGCCAGTGGCATGTTGCTGCACTTCAACGCGTTGTTTGAAGGCTTGGCGGTGAACCCCGAAGGTAATCAGATGTGGCTGGCGGCCGAGCGTGAGCGGCGCGGTTTGATCTCTATCAAGCGTGCGCAAAGCGTATGGGATTGCGACGGGCCGTGTGTACTGCTGAGCGAGGCCGGCCAGGAAGTGCAGCCGGCGCAGTTCACTCATGCCAAGGCGGTGTCCAGGGACTTTGCCGACCTGGCGCTGTTCAACGGCAAGCTGTTTACCCTGGAGCGCAATGCGTTCCAGATTTGCCGGCGTGATGCGCGCACCGCCAAAGTCGAGCTGTGCTGGTCGTTTGCCGACGAGACCTTGGCGCCGAACCGGCGCTACTCACAGCCTTATGGCCTGGCCGAAGCCTTGGTGGTGGACGCCGACGGCGCGTGGCTGGGCATCGACAATAATTTTGGCGCGCGCGCCGACGGTGAAAAACGCCCCGTGGTCTATCGTTTCGCCGCCCCTGCGGGTGGTTGGAGCGCCAAGCCATGAGCCCACAACCGCCCGGCAAGCGTGCCGGCCGTGTATTGATGTTCGTGGCGTGGGGCGCCGGTTTGTTCCTGGCGACACGGTTTTTTGGGCAGTGGGAAGCGCGTCAGGAAAACCCCAATGCGGTGGTCGCCTCCGAGCAACACGAGGGTTACATCGAAGTAAAACTGCTTGGCAACGGCCAAGGGCATTTTGTCGCCAGCGGTCAGATCAACGGCCAGCCGGTGCAGTTCATGCTCGATACCGGCGCCACCGATGTGGCGGTGCCGGCCGAGCTGGCTGATCGTCTTGGGCTTAAACGCGGCATGCCGGTCACCTTGAGTACCGCCAATGGCCGTAGCCAGGGCTTTCGTACCCAGCTGGACAGCGTGCAGTTGGGCGCTATCGTCCTGCAGGATGTGCGTGCCCTGGTGGCGCCGGGGCTGGGCGGCGAGCAGGTATTGCTCGGCATGAGTGCATTGAAACAACTTGAATTTACCCAGCGCAGCGGCACTTTGCTGCTGCGCCAGACCAAACAATGATGAGGCCCGCATGAGTGACATCCTTGCAGACAGCTTAGATGGCGTAGAACGCCGATCGCTGGCTGACTTCACCGAAAATGCCTACCTCAACTACTCCATGTACGTGATCATGGACCGTGCCTTGCCGCATATCGGCGACGGCCTGAAGCCGGTACAACGGCGCATCATCTATGCCATGAGTGAGTTGGGCCTGGACGCCGATTCCAAGCACAAGAAGTCGGCGCGTACCGTCGGTGACGTACTCGGCAAGTTCCACCCTCACGGCGACTCGGCCTGCTATGAAGCGATGGTGCTGATGGCGCAGCCGTTCAGCTACCGCTACACGCTGGTAGACGGCCAGGGCAACTGGGGTGCGCCGGATGATCCCAAGTCTTTCGCTGCCATGCGTTACACCGAGGCGCGCCTGTCGCGTTATTCAGAAGTGCTGCTCAGTGAATTGGGCCAGGGCACTGCGAATTGGGGGCCAAACTTCGACGGCACCCTGGACGAACCGCTGGTATTGCCCGCACGTTTGCCGAATATCCTGCTCAATGGCACCACCGGCATCGCGGTCGGCATGGCCACCGACGTGCCGCCGCACAACCTGCGCGAAGTCGCCTCCGCGTGCGTGCGCTTGCTGGACGAGCCAAAGGCCACGGTTGAGCAGCTCTGCGAACACATTCAGGGGCCGGACTACCCGACCGAAGCGGAAATCATCACGCCGCGCGCCGACCTGCTGAAAATCTACCAGACCGGTAAAGGCTCGGTGCGCATGCGCGCCGTGTACCACATCGAAGATGGCGACATTATTGTCACCGCGCTGCCGCACCAAGTGTCCGGCGCCAAAGTGCTGGAACAAATTGCCGCGCTGATGCAGGCCAAGCCGTCGAAATTGCCGCAGGTCGCCGACCTGCGTGACGAGTCCGACCACGAGAACCCGTGCCGCATCGTGATCATCCCGACCAACACCCGGGTCGATCACGAAGTGCTGATGCAGCACTTGTTTGCCAGCACCGAGCTGGAATCCAGCTACCGGGTCAACGTCAACATCATCGGCCTGGATGGCAAGCCGCAGTTGAAGAACCTGCGGGCGTTGCTGGTCGAGTGGTTGGAATTTCGCGTGCAGACCGTGCGTCGCCGCTTGCAGTTTCGCCTCGACAAGGTTGAGCGTCGCCTGCACCTGTTGGACGGTTTGCTGATTGCCTACCTCAACCTCGACGAAGTGATCCACATCATTCGTACCGCCGAGCACCCGAAAGCCGAGTTGATCGCGCGTTTCGAGCTGAGCGAGATCCAGGCGGACTACATCCTCGATACCCGCTTGCGTCAGTTGGCGCGGCTCGAAGAGATGAAGCTGCGTGACGAGCAAGACGCACTGCTCAAAGAGCAAGCCAAGCTGCAAGCCCTGCTGGGTAGCGAAGCCAAGCTGAAGAAGCTGGTGCGTACCGAGTTGATCAAAGACGCCGAAACCTACGGTGATGACCGTCGTTCGCCTATCGTCGAGCGCGCTGAAGCGAAGGCTCTGACAGAAACCGAGCTGCTGCCTAACGAGAAAATTACCGTCGTTCTGTCGGAAAAGGGTTGGGTTCGTTCGGCCAAAGGGCATGATATCGACGCCACCGGCCTCTCGTACAAAGCCGGTGATGGCTTCAAGACCTCTGCGGCCGGGCGTTCCAACCAGTTTGCGGTGTTTATCGACTCTACCGGGCGCAGTTACTCTGTACCCGCTCACACCTTGCCATCTGCGCGGGGGCAGGGCGAGCCGCTGACCGGGCGACTCACGCCGCCACCGGGGGCGAATTTTGAGTGCGTGCTGTTGCCGGACGATGATTCGCTGTACGTGATCGCGTCCGACGCCGGTTACGGTTTTGTGGTCAAGGGTGAAGACCTGCAGGCCAAGAACAAGGCAGGCAAGGCATTGTTGAGCTTACCCAACAACGCCAAAGTGATTCTGCCGCGGACGGTGGACGACCGCGAGAGCAATTGGCTGGCGTCGGTGACCACTGAGGGGCGTTTGCTGGTGTTCAAGATCAGCGACTTGCCGCAGTTGGGCAAAGGCAAGGGCAACAAGATTATCGGGATACCTGGCGAGCGGGTCGCCAGTCGCGAAGAGTACGTCACCGACATTGCCGTGATCCCTGAAGGCTCGACGCTGGTGCTACAGGCGGGCAAACGCACGCTGTCGCTGCGCCCTGACGACCTTGAACATTACAAGGGTGAGCGTGGCCGCCGCGGTAACAAACTGCCGCGAGGTTTTCAGCGAGTGGATGCTTTGTTGGTTGAAACGCCGGTTTAAGGTGTAAAGCAGCGTTACCAGTGAGTTTGCGCGCCAAGGCGCAAATTCACTCAGAACGCCCCTTGGAGCCCTTGATCTACGATTTAACGCGTAGATCGACGCTTTGGCGCTGGAGTCATGGCGCATATTCACGGATGATATGGCCTTTCCAGCGCCGGCGTGGCCGAGCGTATTTAGGTTATTTTTAGTATTACATTGTGGTTCGCCTTGTGGCAGCCACCTGGATGGGATGATGACTGCTCCACGCCTTCCTCTATTTTTGATGCTCGCTGGCCTTTTGGGGTTGGCGGGTTGCAGCACGCACCAGCCGGTGTCGCTGTACCAGCTGGACAGCGGAAGTCCAGCTCAGCCGGCGCAAACCGCTGGCATGGCCGTATTATTGGGGCCGGTAGTCGTGGCGGATTACCTGCAACGCGAAACCCTGCTGCAACGTCAGAACGACGGCAGCCTGCAAGGTTCCACCGATGGTCGCTGGGCGGGCAGTTTATCGTCCGATATTAATCAGCTGATGTTGCGCCAGGTTGCGGGTCATCTGGACAGCCAGCGTGTGGTGCTTGCGCCCGCGCCAACCGGCTTCACCCCGGACGTGCAGGTGCTGCTGACCATTACCCGGCTCGACTCGGGTACTTCGCAGCCGGCGATCCTTGATGCGCAGTGGCGTTTGATCGACCGTCGTGGCCAAGTGCGCGATAACCGTATCGTGCACTTGCAGGAAGAACACACCGGCACCACCGCCTCTCAGGTTCAGGCCCAGGGCGTGTTATTGCAGCACTTGGCGGAGCAGTTGTCGGTGGCGCTCAAGCCACTGGCCAACCAGCCGCCTATCGCCGAGGCGCCGCGTAAGCAAGCCCCGGCTCAGGCCAAACCGGCAACACCGGAGAAGCCCAAGATGCCGATGGCATCGCCGATTCGCACGGACATGGAAGTGTTCAGGTTCTGACTTGAATCGCAGACACACAAAAGGCCCGCTGAGTAAGCGGGCCTTTTTGTTTGTTTGGGGTTTGAGCCATGTGGCAGATTAGATGTGGGAGGCCCAACTGCATCACTCCTGAGTGGTTGGGTCATGTGGGAGCGGGCTTGCTCGCGAATGCGCTGTGTCAGTCGATATATCTGGCGACTGATACAGCGCATTCGCGAGCAAGCCCGCTCCCACACAAGCCCGCTCCCACACAAGCTAACTCCCACACACACAAGCTCACTGCGCAGTGGGCTTGGCGGTGTTCCTCAGGGCTTGGTGCGGGTTTCGTGCATTCGCGCCAACTGCCGCTCCAGCATCGACGGGTAAGGTTCCATCAACCGTTCCACACAGCTTGCGCCTTCGGGGCTGGCTATCGGGCGGATGCGCGCGCGTTGGCGGATCAGCGTGTCTTCACTGATCTTGCGCTCCACCAGCAACAGGTTGCGGCTGTGCTGGGACAGCGCCAGTGCATCCTGTGCGATCTCGGTCAGCAGCAGATCAATTTGGCTCATGCCAAACAGATCATCACCCACGGTTAAACCCAGCTGCAGTTGCAGCGTGATACCGCTGTCAGCCACTTCTATTTGCAGCGCGTGGCCCAACGCGCGCAGCAGTTCGCCGCAGCAAATGGCGTTGGTCAGGTAATCTTCGCCGCTGTCTTCGCTGTGGAACAGCATCAGCGTGCTGCCATCGTTCAGGGTGTGCAGTTCGCTCTGGTACAGCGAAGCGGCCTGGTCGAGGCAGTCGCGATAGCGTTCCAGCAACTCCGTCAGGCGCGCGCGGGGCAGGCGGCGCAGTTGGTCCTGAGCGCCCAGTTGCACCGCCAATACGGCGCTGTGCTGAGGTTCGGTGTTTTTTACCGGCGCAGGCTTGGGCGTGACGGCAGGGGTGGCGGTCGAGGTGTCGCGCAAGTCGGAGAACGGGTCTTCGTCGTCCACTTCGTCTTCTTCGGCCTTGATCGCCTGGCGTGTCGCAGGCTTGAGGCCCGCTACCGGGGTGCTTTCGTCAAAGCCCGGGTCACGCAGGTCGCGCACTTCAAACTCAGGTTCATCGTCGTAATCGGTGTCGTCGTACTCAGGCTCAGGTTCAACCTCGGGCACCACCGGTTCCGGGGCGAAGCTTGCGTGCAGCTGGCGGGCGAGATCGCCGATTTCATCCTGACGGTCAGTGGCTGGCGTGTGTTCGTCTATGTCGCGCAGCCAGATGCGCAGTTGCATCAGCGGCGTCGAAATATGCCGGCCCAGGCGCAAGCTCAGCGCCAAGGCCAACGCCAACAGGATCGCGCTCAGAATACCCATGCTTTGCAGGCTGATGGTCATCGGCTGCTGGAATTGCTGCATGTCGAGGCTGATGCGCAGTTGCCCGGCCTTCACATCCTGAAAGGTAATGTTGCTCTGATACAGGCCTTCGGCTTCACCCAACAGGCCGTTTTTCGGGCGTTGCCCGGCTTCGGCCATGATCCGGTTGTCCACGCTGTAGATAGCGGCATGGGCCACCAGCGGGTTCTTGGTCAGGTTGTTGAGCAGCACGTTGAGGCTGAGGATGTCGTTGGACACCAGCAACTCGGTCGCCGACGTGGCGGTTTGAGTCGTCAAGCTCTCGCCCAAGGCGTCGGCTTGCTCGTGCATGGCCTGTTTGAACTGCAAACCCATCACGCAGGCGTAGATCACCAGGGCCAGGGCGACCAGGATCACGTTATGGCTGGCGATGCGTAATGCGATCGGTACACGGCGGTGGCGCAGTGCCCGGAAGATCAGCAGGAAGAAGTTATCGGTTTTTACTGGCGTGGGCCGGTTCACTTGCGCTCGGCTCTTGGTCCGTGAAGTTGACGCGCAGTATAGCGACAGGCCTAGAACCGGCAAAGCGCTGGCTGTGCCCGATGGTCACTGAAAGTGGGTAGAATGCGGTTTTTTTCCAGCCTGGGGGTGCGTCTTGCGCGAAATTGTCCTGATAAACATCACCGGTGAAGACCGCCCGGGTCTCACCGCAGCCATTACCGGTGTTCTGGCCCAGGGTGGTGTGAACATTCTCGACATCGGCCAGGCGGTGATCCACGACACCCTGTCATTCGCACTGTTGGTTGAAATACCGAGCAGCGAGCAGGCGTCGATGGTGCGCGAGAGCATCCTGTTTACGGCGCATAAGCTCGATCAGCACGTTCGTTTTACCCAAGTGTCCGAAGAGGACTACCAACACTGGGTGGCCAGTGAGGGCGAAAAACGCCACATCGTCACGCTGCTGACGCGCAAGGTTACCGCCGAACAATTGCAGCGCGTCAGCTCGATCACCGCGCAGTACGGTTTGAATATCGAGCATATCGACCGTCTGTCGGGTCGCATGCCATTGGGTGCGCCGTCCGACAAGGGCAAGGGCTGCATCGAGTTCTCGGTGCGCGGCGAACCGGCTGATCCGCAGGCCCTGCGCGCCGAATTCCTCAGCGTGGCGCAAGCGCTGAATGTGGACATTGCCTTCCAGGAAGACTCGCTGTTCCGGCGCAATCGTCGCCTGGCCGTGTTCGACATGGACTCCACGCTGATCGAGGCTGAAGTCATCGACGAACTGGCCAAAGCCGCCGGTGTGGGTGAGCAGGTCTCCGCGATTACCGAGCGCGCCATGGCGGGTGAGCTGGATTTTCGTGCGAGCTTCAAGGAGCGCCTGGCGCTGCTCAAGGGCCTGGATGTAAGTGTGCTGGACTCGATTGGCGCGTCGCTGCGCCTGACCGAGGGCGCTGAAACGCTGTTTGCCGAACTCAAGCGCCTCGGTTACAAAACCGCGATTCTGTCGGGTGGTTTCACCTATTTTGCCAAGCAATTGCAGGTGAAGTTGGGTATCGACTATGTGTTCGCCAACGAGTTGGAAGTGGTGGATGGCAAGGTTACCGGCGTGGCGGTCGAGCCGATTGTCGACGCGCAGCGCAAGGCTGATCTGCTGAGAGAGCTGGCCCACAAGGAAGGTTTGCAGTTGGAGCAGACCATTGCGGTCGGCGACGGCGCGAATGATTTGCCGATGCTGGCGATTGCCGGGTTGGGTGTGGCGTTCCGCGCCAAGCCGCTGGTGCGGCAGTCGGCCAAACAGGCGATTTCGACGCTGGGGCTGGATGGGGTGTTGTATCTGCTGGGCTTGCGTGACCGCGAGGGTCAGTCGTAACCCGTTCTAACTAAAGAAATGCAATAAACAATGTGATGGGGGGCGGCCATCGTGGTTTAACGGGGCGCTTCTCAGATCAAAAGCAAGAGCACGGCGGCCTGAAAGCCGACCTGAGTGGTTGAAGCAGATCAAAGGCGAGTTTTGCATACACGGCAGAT
>NZ_VUAZ01000016.1 GCF_009296165.1 Pseudomonas kitaguniensis
GGCATAACAGTCAAACATTTTACGACTGACCCACCGCTATCGGGAGCAAGCCCCCTCCCACAGTAGATTGCATTCCAACAGCAGATCCGGGAGGTTCTGAATATGCGTATCGCACTTGATCCTTATATGTACCGTCACTTGCCGCTCGGCCAAATGGTCGACAAGGTCGCCGAGCTTGGTTATCAGCACATTGAGCTGTCACCGCGCGAGGACTTCCTGCCGTTCTACAAGGCCGCGCGCGTCGACCGTGCGCGCATCAAGGAGTTTCGCAAGGCCTTGAGCGATGCCGGCGTGCAACTCTCCTCGCTGCTGCCGATGTACCACTGGGCCGCTGCCGACGAAGGCCTGCGCGTGGCCGCGGTGCGCAACTGGAAACGCGCGATCCAGATCGCCGTGGAAATGGACTGCGAGTTGGTCAATACCGAATTCACCGGCCAGTCCGACAACCCACTGGTCTGCGAAAACCAGTTCATGCGCTCGATGGACGAGCTGATGCCGGAGTTCGAACGCGAGGGCGTCAAGCTGGATATTCAGGCGCACCCGTATGACTTTTGCGAGCGTAACAACGAGTCGGTGGACATTATCCGCGGGCTCGACCGCGATTGGATCAACTACCTCTACGCCGCGCCGCACACGTTCTTTTATGACGATGGCAAAGGCGATATTGCCGCAATGCTCAAGTACGCCGGTTCCAAGCTCAGCCATCTGATCATTGCCGACACGTATAACCATCGCGCGTCGTCCAACCTGCGTTATATCGTCAACCCGCCGGGCGTGACCGCGACTGTGCACCAGCACTTGGACATCGGCCAGGGCGAGGTCAACTGGGACGCGTTTTTCGGCACCTTGCGCGAGATCAAGTTCGACGGCATTGCCACCGTCTCGGTGTTCGCCTGGGAAGACCGGCCGGACCAATCCAGCCGAATGATGCTGGAGCGGGTTACCCGTGAGCTGTGCCAGTAAGGCGCTAATTCAAACAAGGAGAATGTATGCGAATCGGACTAGTCGGCTACGGCCACGGTGGCCGGTTTTTTCACGCACCGTTGATAGCCACCCTGGCAGGCGCAACGTTTGTTGGCGTGGTAACGCGCTCGCCCGAGCGGCGCCAACAACTGGCGACTGATCACCCGGGCCTCAAGGCTTTTGATTCAATCGCCCAGATCGTCGCGGCGGGTGTCGATGCCCTGGTGATTTCCACCACCCTTAAAGGCCGCCCGGCGCTGGTGCTGGAAGCCATCGAGCATGGGGTTGCGGTGGTCAGCGACAAACCTTTCGCCAGCAACGCCGAACAGGCCCACGCCTTGATCACCGCCGCCGAGCGCCAGGGCGTGCTGCTCAGCGTCTACCAGAACCGGCGCTGGGACTCGGATTTTTTGACCTTGCGCAAACTGATCGACGCCGGTGCCTTGGGCGCCGTCACGCGTTTTGAGTCGCGCGTAGAACGCTTCAACCCGCAAGCGGTGGGCAATGCCAGCGGTGGCGGCTGGCTGCGCGACCTCGGCAGCCACCTCGTGGACCAGGCGCTGCAACTGTTCGGCCCGGTGGACCGGGTGTTCGCGCAATTGCAGTTCAGCGCCGAACACCCGACCCTCGACCATGCTTTTTTCGTCTCGCTGACCCACGCCAACGGGGTGGTTTCGCACCTGTGGGGCAGTGCGCTGCAAAACAGCCAGGGCCCGCGCTTTCGCGTCAGCGGCACGCTGGGTTGCTACACGGTGGAGGGCCTGGACGGTCAGGAAGACGCGCTGATGGCCGGCAAGTCGCCGAAAACCGAAGGCGAACACTGGGGCGCAGAAGAACATCGGCGCTGGGGCTGGTTTGAACAAGGCGCAGAGCGCGAGCGCGTACCCTCCGAGAAAGGTTGCTGGACGCAGTTCTATCGCCAGTTGCAAAGTGCTGTGAACGGGCAGGGGCCGCTGCCGGTAGACGCCTGTGATGCGCTGGAAACCACCCGTATATTGGACGCCGCACGCCTCAGTAATGAGCGCCAGCAGGTGGTTTCTACAAAAATAGAATAAAATTCTAAAATAGGTTGATATGGAAATTATTTTCCAATAAAGTCTTTTCCAGGTTGCATAAAGTACGTTCGAACTCGATTCGCGCGACTCAACAAAAACAAGATCAAAAACAACCAGGTACCGTCAGATGAAAATCTTCAACGCTGTACTGCGAGTTTTACGCCCTGCCCAAGCGCCACGCGGTCTGCCCCGCGCCCGGCCGTTCTACTTCTCCTTCCTTAATGTGCTGTGCGTCGAAAACCAGGGCGCGCTGGTCTGCTGCATTCCAGGCGCACCGATCGTTCGATTACCGTCTTCGCACGCCCCGCTCTGATAAACGCAACGTCCAAAAAACCAACAATAATGTGGAGACAGACCGTTCATGAAGACCCCGATCCGTTTTACCGCGCTGGCCTTGTCCATGCTGCTTGCCAGCGGCGTTGCCGGCGCCGCCGACATCAAGGTGGGCGTGAGCATGTCCGCTTTCGATGACACCTTTTTGACCTACTTGCGCGAGGACATGGACAAGCAAGCCAAGTCCTACCCCAAGGGCGATGGCGTGCAACTGCAGTTTGAAGATGCCCGCGCCGACGTGGTCAAGCAACTGAGCCAGGTCGAGAACTTTATCAGCCAAAAAGTCGACGCCATCATCATCAACCCGGTCGATACCGCCTCGACCAAAAACATCATCAATGCCGCGACCAAGGCCGGCATTCCATTGGTGTTCGTCAACCGCCGCCCCGATCAGAAAGATTTGCCCAAGGGCGTGGTCGCCGTGACCTCGGATGATATTGAAGCCGGTCGCCTGCAAATGCAGTACATCGCCGAAAAACTCGGCGGCAAGGGCAAGATTGTGATCTTGCTCGGTGACCTCGCGAACAACGCCACCACCAACCGCACCAAGGGCGTTAAGGAGGTGCTGGCCAAATACCCCGGCATCACCATCGAGCAGGAGCAGACCGGCGTTTGGCTGCGTGACAAAGGCATGACCCTGGTCAACGATTGGCTGACCCAGGGGCGTGAGTTTAATGCGGTGGTGGCCAACAACGATGAGATGGCGATTGGCGCATCAATGGCGCTGAAGTCGGCAGGCACCAAGCCTGGCAGCGTATTGATTGCGGGCGTGGACGGCACACCGGACGGTTTGAACGCGATTACCAAGGGCGACATGGCCGTGTCGGCGTTCCAGGACGCCAAGGGCCAGGCGGTCGGTTCGGTTGAAGCCGCGCGCAAGATGGCCAGGCACGAGCCGGTTGAGCAGAACGTGATTATTCCGTTCCGGCTGATCACCCCGGACAACGTCAAAGACTTCAAATAGCCTTTCATAACAACAATAAGCGGGCAGGGCGGCCACGCACGGTCGCCCTTCCGATGGAGTACCCCCTATGCTTGCTCAAGCCACTGTCTCGCAGCCGCCCGGTGTGCAGCCGTTGCCGCTGGAAGAACCCTACCTGCTGGAAATCGTCAACATCAGCAAAGGCTTTCCCGGCGTCGTGGCCCTTGCCGACGTGCAACTGCGCGTGCGCCCAGGTTCAGTGCTGGCGCTGATGGGCGAGAACGGTGCGGGCAAGTCGACGCTGATGAAAATCATCGCCGGTATCTACCAGCCCGACGCCGGGGAAATTCGCCTGCGTGGCAAGCCCATCGTATTTGAATCACCGCTGGCGGCACAAAAGGCCGGGATCGCGATGATCCACCAGGAACTCAACCTGATGCCGCACATGAGCATCGCCGAAAATATCTGGATCGGCCGTGAGCAGCTCAACAGCTTGCACATGGTCAACCACCGCGAAATGCACCGCTGCACCGCCGAGTTGCTGGCGCGCTTGCGCATCAACCTGGACCCCGAGGAACACGTCGGCAACCTGAGCATCGCCGAGCGGCAGATGGTCGAGATTGCCAAGGCGGTGTCCTACGACTCTGACATCCTGATCATGGATGAGCCGACCTCGGCCATCACCGAAAAGGAAGTGGCCCACCTGTTTTCGATCATTGCCGACCTCAAGTCGCAAGGCAAAGGCATCGTTTACATCACCCACAAAATGAATGAAGTGTTCGCCATCGCCGATGAAGTCGCGGTGTTTCGTGACGGCCACTATATCGGCTTGCAGCGCGCCGACAGCATGAACAGCGACAGCCTGATTTCAATGATGGTGGGGCGTGAACTGAGCCAGTTGTTCCCGGTGCGCGAGACGCCGATCGGTGAGCTGTTGCTGTCGGTGCGCGACCTGTGCCTGGACGGCGTGTTCAAGGACGTGTCGTTTGACCTGCACGCCGGTGAAATTCTCGGCATTGCAGGCTTGATGGGCTCGGGCCGCACCAACGTCGCGGAAACCATTTTTGGCATCACCCCCAGCAGCAGCGGGCACATCACCCTCGACGGCACGCCGGTACGCATCAGCGACCCGCACATGGCCATCGAGAAGGGTTTTGCGCTGTTGACCGAAGACCGCAAGCTCAGCGGGCTGTTCCCGTGCCTGTCGGTACTGGAAAACATGGAAATGGCGGTGCTGCCGCATTATTCCGGCAACGGCTTTATCCAGCAGAAAGCCCTGCGCGCGCTGTGCGAAGACATGTGCAAAAAGCTACGGGTGAAAACCCCCTCGCTTGAGCAATGCATCGACACCTTGTCCGGTGGTAACCAGCAAAAAGCCTTGTTGGCGCGCTGGCTGATGACCAACCCACGCTTGCTGATCCTCGACGAACCGACCCGTGGCATCGACGTGGGCGCCAAGGCCGAGATTTACCGTTTGATTGCCTTCCTCGCCAGCGAAGGCATGGCGGTGATCATGATTTCCTCCGAGCTGCCCGAAGTGCTGGGCATGAGTGACCGGGTGATGGTGATGCACGAGGGTGAGCTGATGGGCACCCTGGACCGTGCGGAGGCGACCCAGGAAAAAGTCATGCAGTTGGCGTCCGGTATGTCCGCAGTCCACTGACGAACCGCCGCGCGGGCCTGCGGTTGGCCCGTGCCACAGAATAAGAAGGTGATTGGCTATGAACGCAATAACAGACAACAAGCCGGCCACGGCACCGGTCAAGCAGCGCCGGCGCTTGCCGACCGAACTGAGCATCTTTTTGGTACTGATCGGCATCGGCCTGGTGTTTGAACTGTTCGGCTGGATCGTGCGTGACCAGAGCTTTTTGATGAACTCGCAGCGGCTGGTGCTGATGATCCTGCAAGTGTCGATCATCGGCCTGCTGGCAATCGGCGTGACGCAAGTGATCATCACCACCGGTATCGACCTGTCATCCGGCTCGGTGCTCGCGTTATCGGCGATGATCGCTGCGAGCCTGGCACAAACTTCTGATTTTTCGCGGGCGGTGTTTCCCAGCCTGACTGACTTGCCGGTATGGATTCCAGTGGCAATGGGCCTTGGCGTCGGGCTGCTGGCGGGGGCGATCAACGGCAGCATCATCGCCGTCACCGGCATCCCGCCGTTTATCGCAACGCTGGGCATGATGGTCTCGGCCCGTGGCCTGGCGCGTTACTACACCGAAGGCCAGCCGGTGAGCATGCTTTCGGACTCCTACACGGCGATCGGCCACGGCGCGATGCCGGTGATCATCTTCCTGGTGGTGGCGGTGATCTTCCACATTGCCCTGCGCTACACCAAATACGGCAAGTACACCTACGCCATCGGCGGCAACATGCAGGCGGCGCGCACCTCGGGCATCAACGTCAAGCGCCACCTGATCATCGTCTACAGCATCGCAGGCTTGCTCGCGGGCCTCGCCGGTGTGGTGGCATCGGCACGCGCCGCGACCGGCCAGGCCGGCATGGGCATGTCGTATGAGCTGGACGCGATTGCCGCAGCCGTCATCGGCGGCACCAGCCTGGCGGGCGGAGTAGGGCGCATCACCGGTACGGTGATCGGTGCACTGATCCTCGGCGTGATGGCCAGCGGGTTTACCTTTGTCGGCGTGGACGCGTACATCCAGGACATCATCAAAGGCCTGATCATCGTGGTCGCGGTGGTGATCGACCAGTATCGCAACAAGCGCAAGCTTAAGCGCTAACGCGCAGCGACAAGCGACAAGCTATAAGCGCAAGCGGCAAGCGGCAAGCTACAAGCTGTGAAACACAACTGGCTTGCAGCTTGTCGCTTGCAGCTTGCCGCTTATAGCTGCTTTCCGAACTTTCCTGCTATAAACGCACTCCGATAACCATTCGCCAAGCCCGTCCTGGTGCTTTTGGGGGTTAATTGGGAAAAATGCCTGTCATTTCAGTTGCTGAGCCCTCAAGTCGGCCTTAGACTGCCGCCCCTCGTAAATTGAGTGCCGAGTGGCGCTTGAAATGGACGGCGCCCTTCCGAGACCTGCAAAGGCCTGCCGGAACGCTCCCTTATTCGCCTTAATGCACGTATTTTTTAAGAGATATAAATGACAAAGGAAAAGTTGCTGGCCATGCCGGCGGATGACTACATGAATGCCGAACAGCACGCTTTTTTCGAGCAGTTGCTGCAAGACATGAAAGTGGAACACCACGCCCGCATTGAACAGAACCGCATCGCCATTGAAAGCCTGGACACCCCGGCTGACCCGGCTGACGCTGCTTCCGTGGAAGAAGAACGCACCTGGCTGGTAAATGCCATCGACCGCGACCAGCGTATGCTGCCGCAGCTTGAGCGTGCACTGGAACGCATCAAGGAAGATTCCTTCGGCTGGTGCGACGACAGCGGCGAGCCTATCGGCCTCAAGCGCCTGCTGATCAGCCCGACCACCAAGTACTGCATCGAAGCGCAAGAGCGCCACGAGCAGATCGACAAGCACCAGCGTCAAGCGTGATGCCGTAAAAATTGAGCGCCGTGCAGACGGCGCTCAAAGAAATACCATTTACCCCGCCTGTTTATTGTCCGGTTGCACGCTACCCCACTAAAGGCCCATGGATAATGGCCCAATAGTGGCGTTTAATGCAGGAACAATAACGACAAGCAGTGGGGTGATGACAATGGCTGGAGACGGACCTCTGATGGGCGCAGCAGTACCGCCGCAAACGGTGGTGCGCGTGCTGCCCGGCTGGCTGACGCCGCTTATGCAGAGCATCGCCTTGGCGGTTTTACTGCCGGGCCTGACGTTTGCCAGCTTGCCGATGTACCTCTGCCTGCCACTGGCCTTGCTGGTGATCTGGCTACCTTCCCTTAAGTCTCGAACCTCTCGCGCAGTGCCACCCCCGGCCGCCGATGCGCTTGGCGACCTGACCCGCGACCTGTCTTACACCACCAGTCATAACGCGCTGTCCGCTGCGGGCGTGGCCTATTCGGTCAAGCAATTGGCGGCCCGGTTGCAGTCGCAACTGAGTGCAGCCAAGCAAATCGTCAGCAGCGCCGAAGTCATGATTGGCACCGAAAAGATCAATTCGCAGCTTGGCCGCCAAGCCTTGGGCGCGGCCAGCCAAGCCCATCAGCGCAGCACGCAGGGGCGTGAAGTACTGGCCCAGTCGATCACCCGCATGCACCAGCTCAGCGAGCGCGCCAATGCCAGCCGCCAGTTGATCGAGGCCTTGAGCCAGCGCAGCGAAGAAATCCAGCGCGTGACCCTGGTGATCCAGTCCATCGCCAGCCAGACCAACTTGCTTGCGCTGAACGCGCCATCGAGGCGGCGCGCGCCGGCGAGCACGGGCGCGGGTTTGCGGTGGTCGCCGATGAAGTGCGTGGCCTGGCCGGCCGCACAGCGACGGCCACCGATGAAGTCGGGGTAATGGTCGCTGACATTCAGCAGCGCACCGCGCAAGTGGTGGAGCAAATTCGCCAACTGTCGACGGACCTGCACCTCGGCGTCGAGCAGGTCGAACACGCTGGCGAGCACCTGGAGAGCATTGCCAGCCTGGCGGCGGATGTGGAAGGGCAGGTGAGTGAAATTGCGCAGGGCACCGACACCAACCGTGCGCAGCTCGATAGCCTGTTCCATGCCGTAGAGCAGATGCGCAGCGATTTGTCGGTGAGCGACCAGCAGACCCGCCAACTTGCCGACGTCGCCGTGCAAATGGAAGGGCAGGCAGAAACCATCAGCGAACGCCTGGCTGAAGTCGGCTTGGACGATTATCACCAGCGCATCTACGACCTGGCCCGCGAAGGGGCCAGCCGGATTGCCGAACAGTTCGAGGCCGATGTACTGCAAAACCGTATCAGCCTGGATGACTTGTTCGACCGCAGCTACACGCTGATCCCGAACACTCGCCCGAGCAAATACCACACACGGTTCGATGGCTACACCGACCAAGTGTTGCCGGCGATCCAGGAGGCGCTGCTGCCGCGTCACGAAGGGCTGGTGTTTGCGATTGCCTGCACGCCGCAGGGCTACGTGCCGACGCACAACAAGGCGTTCTCTCATGCTCTGACCGGTGATGCGCAAACCGACGCGGTACAGAACCGCACCAAGCGCAAGTTTGACGACCGCACCGGTATTCGGTGCGGCAGCCATCAGCAAGCGGTGTTGTTGCAAACCTACACCCGCGACACCGGCGAGCTGATGCACGATTTGTCAGTGCCGATCATGGTCAAGGGGCGGCATTGGGGCGGGTTGCGCCTGGGCTACAAACCGGAAGAAGCAAGGAATGCACGCTAGGGATTGTTGCGGTTTATGCAATGGAGCTATTCAGCCGATAGCTTTTTCCGAGGGCTGGAAAACCGTAATATCGCAATTATTGTTAGCAGGCTAACTAAATGTTCGGAGAGGCTCCATGCAAAACAAAGTCGACGTGGCGGTGATGATCGGCAGTGGCGTACCCCAAGCGTTGCGTGCGCTCGGGCAGAAGGCTTGCTGGGTGGTGCTGTTGAATGGCGAGCAACGCGGCACGGCATTCGCCAGCCGCGGTGAAGCAGAGGAGTGCAGAACTGCCTGGGAATCCATGATGCAACTGGAGCAGCCAGCCAGCCTGCATTGAGTCGGCTTAGTGGGGCTGATGCAGGCGCTGGTTCAGCTCGTCGACGGGAATCGCCCATTCGGCGTCGTCACGCAGTTCTTCTTTCAAAAACGCCGCTTGTTGCGGCGTCCAGAACGGTGCATCGATCAACTTAACGTCTTCGGTCAGCGGGTGTGCGCCGATGAATGCGTCGATTGCCTCGGGTGTCGAGTCCAGGCCGAGCTGTTCGAACAGGGTTTCAAGCGTAGGGATTGGCGCGTCCATAGTGGGTTCTCCATGCAGGTTGATAGGTCTTGTGCATGTGAGGCTTGGGGCGCGGCAGAGTTCTACTGGATTTGTTCTGTTGAATGAAGTGTTCTATCGGATGAGGCGAGCAATCGGCGTGTCAGGAATTCAGCGCACCAGCGTCCACTTCGCTTTTCAGGGCTTTGGCCGAATCTTTTGCAGCGATGGCGGCGGCTTCGGCAGTTTTGAACCAACGATCTTTTTCTACCTGGTGCGTTATGATCTTGGTCAGCGGTGGTTTGGCCCGCATGATGATGACCGCTTGAAACTCGCCGTCTACTTCCCTCGCATCGCCATGGATGAAATATTCGCCAATATCAAATTCCGTCACGTATCGCCTTCCCTTCAAGGTAACTGCTCAAGGTAACTGCACTGATGAAACCTGACCCACAGCGGGGCAAACCTCAATCGACGGTTCAGTATGGCAGTAGTTGAGGGACGGTGGCGCAGTAAAGTTATTCGGCAGCCGAAACCACCCCGCCGTACTGGTCGTGCAAGCTGGCTTCGAGCATTTTGGCCAATTCGCAGGCGCGGCTATGATGACTGCGAAAACCTTTGATCCTGCCGCTGGTCACTTCCAGGATATGAAAAAAATTGCGGCCGGCGGGTACCACTTGGTAAAGAACTGAATTGGAGTACCCGTTCAGGCGGGGCAGGCAGTAGTATTGGCGCTCGTGTTGACGTGGTTGCATGGTCAGCTCCTGTCGATCGATCCTGTTGACCCACCAGCAGCGTTTCGGGTGGTTTTGAACCCTGCTGCTGTTTTAGTATTGTCGTCGGCAGTCGAAGCCTGGTTCCAGGCCAAGTATTTTGTTATGTGTTGGTTGTCGGAAACTGCGTTTTTATTTGGGTTATTCTCTGAAGCTCATCGGTCCGTATTCTCGGGCCGTTGAACCTGTGTTTTCCTGTAACGCCGGATGACCTGCAACAGGCCCATCGCGCGGGTCTGTACTAGTCTTGCAGCGCAACAGTGGGTTCTATTCAGTTTTTTAACGACTGTGTGATCGTGCCGTTAAGGCCGTTTTTTTGTGCTGTCCGCTCAGGCGGTCAGTGCTTTTTTTGATGTGGGGGCGTTTCCTTGGCAGTCAGTAATCTGGATATGCACGCGCTGTTCGTGCTGGGTGATTTGCGCGCAAAGTTGGTCAAACAGTTTCAATCTCGCTTCGTTTACATCACTGAACAGACGCCGGAAGGCATCTACATCGCCGAGATCGATACCGAAACGTCGTTGGTTGTGGATGACAAGCCGCGCCTGGAGCTCAAGGTCGGCGACCATTTTCGCGCCGCCGTGTTGCCTAGCCGTGAAGGCGGCAAGTTCGAACTGAAGTTTCGCGATATAAAGTTGACGGTGTACGGTCTGGGCGATTATGCCTTTGTCTCTTCGACCGAAGGTCAGGGCATCGTGTTCAAGGAAGGCCACAGCGTGATGCTGGTGTTTGCCGCCAATGAACAATTGCAGGAAGGCCTGACCAAAACCCTCAAAGCTGTCACCGGCAAGGCCGCCAAGTGGCGCAAGGGTGAGCTGGTGACCTTCAAGGCCAGCGAGTAATCGGTGAACCCGTTGTGTGTTTTTGCTCTCCCGGAACCTCTACTACAGTTGAGTTGACTTAACCAATGCGGGGTTTCGCGCATCAGCAGCAAAGCCGTCCGCCAGTGCTGTGAACACGCGAGGTGCAAAGGCATGAAAGGATTGAGATTGCTGTTGGCCGCGTCGCTGACGACCTGGGGGTTGTCGGTGGCCTCATTGCCGGTATCGGCTGCCCAGGCACCGGTGCATTTCGCCGACCTGAACTGGGAAAGCGGCAGCCTGATTACCGAGGTGTTGCGCTTTATCGTCGAGAAGGGCTACGACCTGCCCACCGATACCTTGCCCGGCACCACCATCACCCTCGAAACCGCGCTGGCGAAAAATGACATCCAGGTGATCGGCGAAGAATGGGCCGGCCGCAGCCCGGTATGGATCAAGGCCGAGGCCGAAGGCAAAGTGGTGGGCTTGGGCGACACGGTCAAGGGGGCCACCGAAGGCTGGTGGGTACCGGAATACGTGATCAAGGGCGACCCCGCGAAAGGCCTCAAACCGCTGGCCCCCGACCTCAAAAGCGTGCAAGACCTTGTGCGCTACAAGGACGTGTTCAAAGACCCCGAGTCACCAGGCAAGGGGCGCTTTCTCAACAGCCCCATTGGCTGGACCTCCGAAGTGGTCAACAAGCAGAAGCTCAAGGCTTACGGCCTGGACGACAGCTATGTGAATTTTCGCAGCGGTTCGGGCGCGGCCCTGGATGCCGAAATCGCGTCGTCTATCCGTCGCGGCAAACCGGTGTTGTTCTACTACTGGTCGCCGACGCCGCTGATGGGCCGCTACAAACTGATCCAGCTCGAAGAACCGCCGTTTGACGCCGATGCCTGGAAGACCCTGACCGACGCGGATAACCCAAACCCCCGGCCGACCCGCTCGCTGGCATCGAAGTTGAGCATTGGCGTGTCGACGCCGTTCCAGCAGGCCCATCCGCAGATTGCCGACTTTTTCACCAAGGTGCAGTTCCCCATCGAACCGCTTAACAAAGCCCTGGCTTCGATGAGCGAGCATCACACCGCGCCGCGTGAGGTTGCACAGGTGTTTCTCAAGGAACACCCAGAGGTGTGGAAGGCCTGGGTGACCGCCGACGTGGCGCAAAAAGTCGAGGCAAGCCTCAAGTAAAATGTGGGAGCAAACCCGCTCCCGCCGTTGTTTGCATTCCAGTTGAAATCACCCACGAAAAATTTCATTGCAAGAAAGTTTCTTAAATAAAAACGACTCGCATGCTTGCCCGATTTGCGCACTTGGCCGTCTTCGTTAATAGAACCTTTATTACGCAGGATTTCCCATGTCGCGCCTTGCTCGTCCCTTGCATCCGCTGGCCCTTTCGGTGGCGATGGCATTTGCCGCCGTGCCGTTGTTGACCGTCCAGTCGTCCTTCGCTGAAGAAAGCAGCAGCGCGTTGCGCGGTTTCTCGATTCCTGCCGGTGATTTGAGCCAAGCCCTCAATAGCCTGGCCGAGCAGGCCGGCCTGGTCCTGGCGTTTGATGCAAGCTTGACGCGCGGCAAGCGCAGCCAGGCATTGAGCGGGCAATACGACACCGACGCAGCGCTGACCCAATTGCTCGCCGGCAGCGGTTTGCAGGCGCTGAAAATCGGCACCGACCGCTACCGCCTCGAAGCGCTGCCGGATGCCGGCGGCGCCATGGAGTTGCAGGCCACCAACATCAGCGCTGCGTACGCCAGCGAAAGCCCCACCGGGCCGTCGCCGGTTATGTCGCGACCCGCAGCCTGTCGGGCACCAAGACCGATACCGCGCTGATCGAAACCCCGCAGTCGATCTCTATCGTGACCAAGGACCAGATGCGCGCGCAGAACGCCGAAAGCCTCAACCAGATTCTGCGTTACAGCGCCGCCGTCGTGCCGGAGACCCGTGGCGCCACGGCGTCGCGTCTCGACCAGCTAACCATCCGTGGCTTTGCGCCTGCCACCTACCTTGACGGCCTGCGTGTGCCTTCAAGCCGTGACGCCTTGCCACAAAAAGACGCCTTTGACCTGGAACGCGTTGAAGTGCTGCGCGGCCCGGCGTCGGTGCTGTACGGGCAGGGCACGCCCAGCGGGGTGATCAACATGGTCACCAAGCGCCCGCTGGATACAGCGTTTCATGAAGTCGGCGTTGAATACGGCACCTTCAACAAAAAGCGCACCACCTTCGACCTGAGCGGCCCGATGGACGACCAGGGCGTTTATTCCTACCGCCTGGCGGGGTTGTTCGACGATGCCGATGGCCAGGTCGAACACACCGAGACCCGTCGCCAATCGCTGTCGAGCGCCTTCACCTGGCGCCCGGACGATGCCACCTCGCTGACCCTGCTCGGGCATTATCAGAAGGACCCCAAAGGCGCGTCCTACGGCTCGGTGCCCGCGTGGGGCTCGGTGTTGCATAGCCCCACCGGGCGCAAGATCGACGTGGATTTTTACGACGGTGAAAACAACTTCGAAAAAAGTAACCGTGAGTATTATTCGGTCGGCTACGCGTTCGAACATCACTTCAACGATGTGTGGACCGTGCGCCAGAACGCGCGCTACCTGCGCGCCGAGGGCGTCTACCGGAGCATTTACAACAGCAACCTGAAGGCTGATTACCGCACCTCCAAGCGTTCGACCATCGCCACCGATGTCGACATGGACGCCTACACCCTCGACAACCAGTTACAAGCCAAATTCGACACTGGCCCGTTGCAGCACACGCTGTTGATGGGCCTCGATTACCAGAACACCAGCACCGACACCAAAGCCGGTTATGGCAATGGGACTGACCTGGACATCTTCGATCCGGTCTACGGCGCGCCCGTTACCACACCGGATTTCACCACCGACGCCACGTCGCGCAGCGAGCAGACCGGCGCTTACCTGCAAGAGCAAATGAAGTGGAATCAGTGGGTGCTGCTGCTGGGCGGTCGTTATGACTGGGCCAGCACCGACAGCACCACCACAACTATAAAATCCGGCGCCAAGAGCAAGTCGTCGCTGGACAGCAAGGCGTTTACCGGCCGTGTGGGCCTGGTTTACCTGTTCGACAATGGCCTGGCACCGTATGCCAGCTATGCCGAATCATTCAACCCGCAATCAGGCACCGGTTACGGCGGTTCGGTGTTCAAGCCCACCGAAGGCAAGCAGTACGAAATAGGCATCAAGTACCAGCCACCGGGCAGCAACAGCTTTATTACCGCGGCGATTTTTGACCTGCGCCAGAGCAACGTGCCGACGCTGGACCCGGACCCAAGCCACCTGTGCGGCAACGGCCGTTGCAGTATCCAGGACGGCGAACAACAATCGCGTGGCTTTGAGCTGGAAGGCAAAGCCAGCCTCAACGACAACCTCGACATTACGGCGGCCTACGCCTACCTGGACAACCGCGCCAGCAAGTCCAACAGCACCGTGCAATACGCGCCCATCAGCGACATCGGCACCGGCCCGGCCATTCCCGTCGAAGGCACCACCACCTATGGCGTGCCGCGCCATACGGCGTCGGCGTGGGCCGACTACACCTTCCACGACGGCCAGCTCAAAGGCTTTGGCGTGGGCGCGGGTGCGCGCTATGTCGGTTCGTCCTGGGGCGATACCGCCAATACCTTGAAGGTGCCGGGCTACACCTTGGTCGATGCGGCCGTGCACTACGACATCCCGAATATCGCCAACCCCAAAGACAATCTGCGCCTGGCGCTGAACGCCACCAACTTGGCGAATAAAGAGTATGTCGCGTCGTGCTACTCGTATTCGTGGTGCTGGTATGGCTCGCAGCGCACTGTGCAGGCGAGCGCAACGTACCAGTGGTGACACGCCACCGATAAGGCAATTTAATGGCCCCTTTGTAAGCAAATTCTCGCCAGAATCACTTTTATTTTCAGGTGGTTAGGCGGGGATGCTGATGCGCAATGTTGGAATCATGCTGATTGCTTGTTCCTTGGCTGGCGGCGCGGCTGCCGTGCAAGCGCGCGAATTGCGCGAGGGTGACAAATACATGTGCAGCTGGGGCGCAGGCACTGCCGCGAGGGCACAGGAACTCAAGTTATCGGGCGTGTCGCTGTACGCGGCGCGGCAGAAGATTCAAACCATAAAGTTTAACAAGTCGTGGATGCGCATGATGGCCATGGGCATTACCGAACAGACCTATGACAGTAGCTCGCGGCTTAAACCCGAGGCGATTCGCACAAGCTTTTATCAGGATTGCCTGCGCTACAAAGTGGCGCGTAAATAATCGACTGCCTGAACGGCATGCAGTTGCAAGGGTTCATAGGCGCCGCACAAACGCTTTGACGATGTGCCGGGTGGCGTCGGTCGTGTCCAGCTCGTCCATGGCGCCGTAGGCGTGCCAGCGGCAATCAACGATCTCGTTGCGCGGCCGCGCGTCAGCAATATTGACCACCGAGGCTTCGAACACATGGTGCACGGTGTCGCGTGCTTTCAACTCCTGCAAGTACAGCAAGCCGTCTACGTTCAACCCGGTTTCTTCTTCGAGCTCGCGTTCAGCCGCGCCGACCGGGCGCTCGTTGCGCTCGACCCTGCCGCCCGGCAACGCCCATTTTGATCTGGCCTTGCGCACAAACAGGATATGCCCCTCGTGTTCGCAAATCACCGTTGCCCTAATTTTCATCGTGTGTGCCCTCACAACGGCATGACTGTCATAAAAGTGTAATGCAATTGTCATGCTTGATGCGGCTGGCGTACCCCCGTTTTGATGTGGATACTGACCGATTGATAGAAACGGACGAGGACTACAGATGAACACCGTACGTTGGGGCATGATCGGCTGTGGCAGTGTCACTGAAGTCAAGAGTGGACCCGCATTCTACAAAGCGCCAGGTTCGGCGCTGGTTGCGGTGATGGGGCGCCGTGAGGAGGCTGTGCGCGATTATGCGGCACGCCACGGCATCGCGCGTTTCTACACCGACGCCCAGGCATTGATCGACGACCCCGAAGTAGACGCGGTGTACATCGCCACACCGCCCGACAGCCACCTTGAATACAGCCTGATGGTGGCGGCGGCGGGCAAGCACTGCTGCGTCGAGAAACCCATGTCACTCAACGCCGAGCAAAGCGCGTTGATGCAGCGCACATTCGAACGTGCCGGGCTGCATTTGTTTGTGTCCTACTACCGCCGTTCGTTGCCGCGCTTCCAGCAAGTGCGCGACTGGCTGCGCGAAGGGCGCATCGGTGAATTGCGTCAGGTGAGCTGGACCCTGTGCAAGCCCCCGGGCGCCGCAGACGCGAGTGCCGCCAATTGGCGCACCGACCCCGCCATCGCCGGCGGCGGCTACTTTGCCGACCTGGCCAGCCACGGCTTTGACCTGTTCCAGTTCCTTGCCGGCGACATTGTTGAGGTCACCGGGTTTACCGCGCGACAGGTTGGGAATTATGCGGCGGAGGATGCGGTAACGGCGTGCTGGACCTTCGGTTCCGGCGCGCTCGGCATGGGCTGCTGGAACTTTGTGGCGGACCGCCGCGAAGACCGCGTCGAGCTGATCGGCAGCCGCGGGCGCATTACCTTCGCGGTGTTTGAAGACCAGCCGCTGCGCCTGGAAGGCGAGGTTGACGAGGTACTTGAAGTGCCTTGCCATGCCCATATCCAGTGGCACCACGTGCTGGCCATGAACGCGCACATACGTGGGGACGCCGAGCATCCTTCACTGGCGATCGAGGCGTTGAAGACTGACCGGATTCTGGACAAGGTGCTGCTGCGCAATCCGAACCTTCCCGGGTAGCTTTCCACACCGATGGGTTGCAGTTGGCTGCTGGCGGACGCGGCCACTGTTCTCGACAATGTTCGCTTTTTTTCAAGGACCACGCGGATGAAACACACGGCAGCCTGGAGTGCACTTTGGCTGGTGCTGGCCTGTACGGTGACGCAGGCGGCACCGCGCGAGCAGCGCCCGGCAGGCGATTTTGATTTTTATGTGCTGTCGCTGTCGTGGTCGCCGACCTTCTGCCTGACACACCCGAACAATGAGCAGTGCTCGGGCAAAGGCTACGGTTTTGTGCTGCATGGTCTGTGGCCGCAATACGCCAAAGGCGGGTGGCCGGCGTCGTGTGATGCGCAATCGCGGCTGTCTGCGGATGAGCTGGCCAAGGGCGCGTTGATGTTCCCCACGCAAGCGTTGCTCAAGCATGAGTGGGCCAAACATGGCACCTGCAGCGGGCTTGGCGCTTCGGGCTATCTGGACGCGACCGATGAGGCATTGGCGACCGTGCACATTCCGCAGCAACTGCAGCCGTTCAACGTACCGACTTATCTGGCGGCACGCGACATCGAGAAGCTGTTTCGTGAGAGCAACCCGGGCATTGGGTGACCATGGTGTGGCGGTCATCTGCAAGGGCAAGGTGCTGTCCGAAGTGCGCGTGTGCCTGAGCAAAGAGCTGCGCTTTGCGGGCTGCCCCAAGAGTGTCAAAACCCAGTGCCGTGCGGGAGATATTCGCGTTCCGGTACAACGCTGAAAAGCGGGTTCAGAGTGGTTGAAGCAGATCAAGGGCGGGTTTTGCATACGCGGCAGATCTGCTTTTTTTGCTTTTTGTGGGAGGGGCTTGCTCCCGATAGCAGTTTTACAGTTCAGATACATGAGTTGACTGACCCACCGCCATCGCGAGCAAGCCCGCTCCCACATTGGTTCGGCGCTGTTAGATAGACTGCAGCAGCGCTTCGATCTGTTCGAAGCTTGGG
>NZ_VUAZ01000160.1 GCF_009296165.1 Pseudomonas kitaguniensis
TGTGGGAGGGGCTTGCTCCCGAGGCGGCGGTCAGATAAATTATTTTTCAACTGACACACCGCAATCGGAAGCAAGCCTCCACAGTTTGAATGCATTCTGCTTGGGGGATTGTGGTCTTGGAGGCCTGCAGCAAACAACCTGAATATGCCCAAGGGATTCACTTGCCTTCATCCCTGATCCCCCCGAAGCTATACACCTTCAGGAGCCCCCGCATGAACCTTGAACACCTCACCGAACGCCTGCACCGTATCCGCGATGCCAACGACTGGAAGCAATTCCACAGCCCGAAAAACCTGGCCATGGCGCCAGCGTCGAAATGTCCGAGCTGGTGGAAATTTTCCAATGGCTGACCGAAGACCAGTCGCGCCAGTTGCCCGCCGACAAGCTGGCGCATGCCGGGCAGGAAGTCGGCGACATTGTGCTTTACCTGCTGTTGCTGTGCAGTGAGTTGGGCCTGGACATGAACGAGGTGGTGCGCGCCAAACTGGCCGACAGCGAACGGCGGTTTGCCCATGAGTGATCGTCATTTCGACCAGTTGGCCACGCGCTTTGCCGAAAAAATCTACGGTGGTGCCAAGGGCGCGATTCGCTTGGCGGTGCTGCAGGCCGACCTGATCGAAGCCCTGCCGGACCGCCCGTTGCGTGTGCTGGACATCGGCGCGGGCTTGGGGCATATGTCGCTGTGGCTGGCCGAACGTGGCCATCAGGTAACGTTGGCCGAACCGGCTGAGCCGATGCTTGAAGGCGCGCGCCAGCGGTTTGCCGAGGCCGGGCAGACAGCTACGTTTATTCATGCGCCGTGGCAAGAACTGCTCGGCCAACTTACCGAGCCCTACGACCTGGTGCTGTGCCACGCGGTGTTGGAATGGCTGGCCGAACCGCATGCGATATTGCCGGTGCTGCACCAGCTCACGGTGCCTGGTGGCTGGCTGTCGCTGGCGTTCTACAACCGCGATGCGCTGATTTATCGCAACTTGCTAAAAGGCCACTTCCGCAAGATGCGCAAGAACGATATGGCCGGCGAAAAGCAGAGCCTCACGCCGCAACAACCGCTCGACCCGCGCGAGTTGGCGGCGCAACTCGAAGGGCTTTGGCAGGTCGAAAGCCAAAGTGGCGTGCGGGTGTTCCACGACTATATGCCGGTGGAATTCCAGGCCCGCGCCGATTTACAGGGCGTGTTGGAGATGGAACTCGCGCACCGTCGTCATCCAAGCTTTGCCGGGCTTGGGCGTTATTTACACTGGATATGCCGTCCGGTTTAAGCGGCCCAGTTTGCGGAGGTCGAAATGCGTCGTCTCTGTTTGATCCTGTTGTCGGTGGGGCTGAGCGCCTGCTCCAGCCCCAACCCTTATGTGGCCGCGTCGGCGCCGATACCGCCCGCGCCGATCCAGGCGGCAAATACCTTTGATGCCAGCGCCTACCCGGCGCCGGTGCGTGACTATGGCGCCTACCGCAGCTGGGGCTGGCTGAACGGCCAGTTGCCTGCGGGCACGGCGTGGGCCGACTCGGCGCAAATTGCCGAAGCGGTCAGCGGCGCCCTCGACCAGCGCGGGTTGCGCCCGCTGCATGACAACCGCGTGCCCGACCTGTTGGTCAGCGCCGACGTGCGCATCGAAAAGCGCCTCAGGCAAGTTCAGGACGACTACGCCTATGGTGGCGGCGGGTATGGCGGGTATAACCGCTATGGCAACGGCTATGGCGCTTACAACACGGTGCCAATCGTGCGCACTTACGAAGTCACGGTAGCGGTGGCACGTATCAGCCTGTTTGACGCGCGCACCCGCCAGCCGGTCTGGAGCACCAGCGCCGAAACCGCCAGCCAGGGCAGCCTGAGTGAGCGCGCTGATGCATTGCGCGAGGCGATGCAGAAGGCGATGACCGCTTACCCGCCCAGTTAGCCGCTATTCTTATCTCAGGCTTACATCGTCTTTTGGAGAAACACCATGCTTCGTCGCATCGCTGCACTGGCTGTTGTTGTGTTGTTGGGGGGTTGCCAGACCAGCCAGGTTAACCACGATTTTGACGCCAGCCGTGATTTCGGCGCCTACCGCAGTTGGGCCTGGAAAAGCCCGGCCTTGCAATATCGCCCGGATGATCCGCGCATCGAGAGTGACCTCACCGAGCAACGTGTGCGCCAGGCCGTGGGCGAGCAACTCGACCAGCGCGGTTTGCGCCCCGCAGCGGCAGGCGCCAAAGCCGACCTGAACATACAGGCCTACCTGATCGTCGAAGATCGCCAGCAGCAAGTCACCACCAACTACGGCGGCGCTTGGGGTGGCCCGTGGAATGGTTATTGGGGCGCGCCGGTGTACAACGAAACGCGCAATGTCACTTACAAAGTCGCGACCCTGCAGATCGACCTGTTGGATGGCAAAGACGGCAAGCTGGTGTGGCGCGGCAGTGACGAGCAGATGATGGCCAGCTCGCCCAACCCGCAGGACCGCAGCAATGCGATTCGCACCACCGTGGCTAAAATCCTCTCCAACTACCCACCGCGTTAAACCGTGGCCGGTGAGTATTCAAGCAATCGGCCGCCAACGGCCGACCATGTGCTCAATATCGCCCGCGCCCTTTAACAGCAGCTCGCCACTGGAGCCGGGCGCGCTGCTGAGTAAAGTCACTTCACTCGGCAGGCGTACCGGCTTTTTGAACTCGACGACTATTTCGATGTTCGCCGCAGGCAGGTGTTCGCCCATTACCGCGAGGGTGTGCGCCTTGTTCCACAAGCCGTGTGCGATGGCCTGCGGGAAACCGAAGAGTTTGGCGGTCAGTGCGCTCAAATGGATCGGGTTGTAATCACCGGACACTCTGGCGTAACGCCGGCCAATGTCGGCAGGTGCCTTCCAGGCGGTTAATTGGCTGACCTGCGTGGGGCTGGGCACTGTGTGATCGGTGGGCGCGCCATCAAGTTTTACGCCCCGGCAGAGCATGCGGCTCTCGGCTTCCCACAGCAGGCCGAGCGAGTCGACCACGGCGGTGACCACCTCAAAGGTAGCGCCCTTGGCGTGTGGCTGCAGGTTTTGTGCGTGCACCGCCACCGTCAAATCACTCACGGCGCCCAAAGGCCGATGGATACGGATGCGGTTACTCAGGTGAATCAGCCCGAGCAGCGGGAACGGAAAGTTTTTTGCGGTCAGCAGTTGCATCTGCAGGCCAAACGCGAGGATGTGCGGATAGGTCGCCGGCAGCATCGGGCTGTCGGCAAACCCGCAGACTTTACGGTAGGCCGCCACGTTCGTGGGGTTCACCCGCACGCGGCAACGCAAGCCCTGTTCGGGCAAGGTGCTGCCGGTGATCTTGCGCTTGAGCGCCGCGCGCCAATACAACGGCGGCAACAACGGCGTACTGCCTAACGTCTGCCAATCCATGTTTATGCTCCCAGTAGACTTTGCCCGCACACCCGCAGCGCTTGGCCGCTGACCGCACCGGAACCCGGCTGGCCGAGCCAGGCCACCGCCTCGGCAACGTCTTGCGGCAAGCCGCCCTGGCCCAGCGAACTCATGCGCCGCCCGGCTTCACGCAGGGCAAACGGGATGTGTGCGGTCATTTGGGTTTCGATAAAACCCGGCGCCACCGCATTGATGCTGATCCCGCGTTCCCCCAGCAACGGCGCCCACGCTTGCGCCAGGCCGACCAAACCGGCCTTGCTCGCGGCATAGTTGGTTTGCCCACGATTACCGGCGATGCCGCTGATGGAGGCCAGCAGCACCACGCGGCCGTTGTCGTGCAGCGTGCCGCTGTCCAGCAGCGCTTTGGTCAGCACTTGTGGCGCGTTGAGGTTAACCGCGAGCACCGCGTCCCAGTACTCCGGGGTCATGTTCGCGAGGGTTTTGTCGCGGGTGATACCGGCGTTGTGCACCACGATGTCGATGCCGTCCGGCAGGTGTTCGATCAACTGCGTGGCAGCGTCTTCAGCGCAAATATCCAGCGCGATGGCGCGGGCACCGAGGCGCGCGGCCAGGGCTTCGAGGTCGGCCTTGGCCTGGGGCACGTCGAGCACGATGACCTGTGCGCCGTCGCGCGCCAGGGTTTCAGCGATGGCGGCGCCAATCCCGCGGGCGGCGCCAGTGACCAGTGCCTGGCGCCCGGCCAGCGGGCGCGTCCAATCCTCAACCGGCGTGGCGCACGCCTGCAGGCGAATTACCTGGCCGGAGATATACGCGCTTTTCGGCGACAGAAAAAACCGCAGCGCACCTTCCAGTTGGTCTTCGGCGCCGTCGCCGACATACAGCAACTGCAGCACACCGCCGCTGCGCAATTCCTTGGCCAATGAACGGCTGAACCCTTCAAGCGCGCGCTGGGCGCTGGCGGCGAACGGGTCTGTGAGGCTTTCCGGTGCACGGCCAAGGATCACCACGTGTGCGCTGTGATCGAGATTTTTCAGCAGCGGTTGAAAGAATTCGCGCAGTTGCTTGAGCTGGTCGGTGTGCTGCAAAGCGCTGGCATCGAACACCACGGCTTTGAGCTTGGGGCCGTGCCCCGGAATCCACGCGGGCGCCGCCAGCGGTGCAGGGCCGTAGCTGTAAATCGCGTCGGTGAGCTTGTTCGCAAAGGGCAGCACCTTGGCCGCCAGTTCGCCACCGCCCAGCAGCAGCGCGCCTTCCACGGGGCGCAGGCGCCCGGCTTGCCAGCGTTCCAGGCGTACCGGTGACGGCAGGCCAATGGCGGCGACCAGGCGTTGGCCGAGGCTTGAGTTGGCGAAGTCGATATAACGGTCAGACATGGAACGCTCTCCGAGTGCTGGGGTTCAAACGGTGGACCATCGATAGGTGAAAGTCGTTCGATTGAGGCTAGTCTCAAAGACTCAACCCACAACCTTCAGGGAGTTTTCCATGACTCAATTGCGCCGTGTAGCGATTATAGGCGGCAACCGCATCCCCTTCGCCCGTTCCAACGGCCCCTATGCCACGGCGAGCAACCAGGCGATGTTGACCGCTGCCCTGGAGGGTTTGATCGAGCGCTACAACCTGCACGGCCTGCGCATCGGCGAAGTGGCGGCGGGTGCGGTGCTCAAGCACTCGCGCGACTTTAACCTGACCCGCGAATGCGTGCTGGGCTCGCGCCTCTCGCCGCAAACGCCAGCCTACGATATTCAGCAGGCGTGCGGCACCGGCCTGGAAGCTGCGTTGCTGGTGGCCAACAAAATTGCCTTGGGGCAGATTGAATGCGGTATTGCCGGCGGCGTCGACACCACCTCCGATGCGCGATCGGGATAAATGAAGGGCTGCGCAAGCTCTTGTTGCATGCCAACCGCAGCACATCCATGGCGGATAAATTAAAAGTCTTGTTACAACTTAGGCCACAGCACCTCAAGCCGGCGTTGCCGCGCAACGGCGAACCGCGCACGCGCCTGTCGATGGGTCAGCACTGCGAGTTGATGGCGCAAACCTGGCAGATTCCGCGCGCCGAGCAAGACCAATTAGCCCTGGAAAGCCATCAGAAAATGGCCGCGGCCTACGCCGAAGGCTGGCACGACGATTTGCTCACGCCGTTTCTTGGCCTGACCCGCGACAATAACCTGCGCCCTGACTTGACCCTGGAAAAACTCGCCAGCCTTAAACCAGCGTTCGAGCGCAGCGAAAAGGGCACGCTGACGGCCGGTAACTCGACGCCGCTCACCGATGGTGCGGCGTTGGTGCTGCTGGGCAGTGAAGCCTGGGCCAAGGAGCGCGGTTTGCCGATTCTGGCGTATTTGCGTGACGGTGAAACCGCAGCAGTGGACTTCGTCAATGGCGCCGAAGGCTTGTTGATGGCGCCGGTGTACGCGGTGCCGCGTTTGCTGGCGAGAAACGGCCTTACCTTGCAGGACTTCGATTACTACGAGATTCACGAAGCGTTTGCCGCCCAGGTGTTGTGCACGCTCAAGGCCTGGGAAGATGCCGACTATTGCAAGACGCGTCTGGGCCTGGACGCGCCGTTGGGCGCCATCGACCGCAGCCGGCTCAACGTCAAAGGCAGTTCGCTGGCCGCCGGTCATCCGTTTGCCGCCACCGGCGGGCGTATCGTCGCCAACTTGGCCAAGTTGCTCGACGCTGCAGGCAAGGGGCGCGGGCTGATTTCGATCTGCGCCGCTGGCGGGCAGGGTGTCACGGCGATTATCGAGCGCTGAATCAAGCAAAAAATTGGCATATTGAATGCATTCTTAACGCGTCAAAGGTCGGTAGCCCCTCCCACCGGCGAGTGGATTGCCGTATAACGAGTGCCATACGCGTATTTGGTAATAAAGGACCCACAATAAAAGCTGATGAAGACTCCTAAACGCATTGAACCCCTGATCGAGGACGGTCTGGTCGACGAGGTGCTGCGCCCACTCATGAGTGGTAAAGAAGCAGCTGTTTATGTGGTGCGCTGTGGCAACGAATTGCGTTGCGCCAAAGTTTACAAGGAGGCGAATAAACGAAGCTTTCGTCAGGCGGCCGAATACCAGGAAGGCCGTAAGGTGCGTAACAGTCGCCAGGCCCGGGCGATGGCCAAGGGCTCCAAATTCGGCAAGAAAGAAACCGAAGATGCCTGGCAGAACGCTGAAGTAGCGGCGTTGTTCCGCTTGGCCGGTGCGGGCGTTCGCGTGCCCAAGCCTTACGACTTCCTTGAAGGCGTGCTGTTGATGGAACTGGTGGCCGACGAGTACGGCGATGCTGCGCCGCGCCTGAACGATGTGACGCTGGAGCCCGATCAGGCGCGCGAATACCACGCCTTCCTGATTTCGCAGATCGTGCTGATGCTGTGTACCGGCCTTGTGCACGGTGACCTCTCCGAGTTCAACGTGCTGCTCACGCCGACCGGCCCGGTGATTATCGACCTGCCACAAGCGGTCGATGCTGCGGGCAACAACCACGCGTTCAGCATGCTGGAGCGCGATGTGGGCAACATGGCTTCCTACTTCGGGCGCTTTGCCCCGGAGCTGAAGAAGACCAAGTACGCCAAGGAAATGTGGGCGTTGTACGAAGCCGGCACCTTGCACCCGGCGAGCATCTTGACCGGCGAGTTCGACGAGCCGGAAGAGTTGGCGGACGTTGATGGCGTGATCCGCGAGATCGAAGCGGCACGGCTGGATGACGAGCGTCGCCAAGCGATTCGCGCGGCGGATGATGTGCCACAGAGCAAAGTACCGGACGAGCCACCGCCACCGCCCTGGATGCAGTGACCTTCAGGTACATGAAGATCTAAAAACAGTGGGGGGGAGCAAGCCCCCTCTCACAGTTTGTCTTGGACTTATTCAGTTGGATTCAATCAGGCGCAGCAGTTACCTGAAGCCAACTCCTTGAGAATCGGGCAATCGGGTCGGTGATCGCCCTGGCAGTGCTCTACCAAGTCCTGCAACGTATCGCGCAGTTGCTCTAACTCGCGAATCTTCTGATTCAGCGCCTCGATATGCCCCCGCGCCAAGGCTTTCACGTCAGCGCTGGCGCGTTGCCGGTCTTGCCACAACGTCAGCAACTTGCCGACTTCCTGCAAAGAAAACCCCAAATCCCGCGAACGCTTGATAAACGCCAGCGTGTGCAAGTCGTCGGCGCTGTACACGCGATAGCCGCTGTCGGTGCGCTGCGCAGCGTTGAGCAAGCCGATGGACTCGTAGTAGCGAATCATCTTTGCGCTCAACCCGCTGTGGCGAGCGGCTTGGCCGATATTCATGGGCGTTGATCCTCCAAATCCTTGGGTTTCCAGGTTTTTAACAGTAACGCATTGCCCACCACACTCACGCTGGACAAGGCCATTGCCGCACCGGCCAACACCGGGTTGAGCAGGCCGAACGCGGCCAGGGGAATACCGATCAAGTTATACACAAAGGCCCAGAACAGGTTTTGGCGAATTTTTGCGTAAGTCTTGCGGCTGATCTCCAGCGCGGCCGGCACCAGGCGCGGGTCGCCGCGCATCAAGGTGATACCGGCTGCGTGCATGGCCACGTCAGTGCCGCCGCCCATGGCGATGCCAATATCGGCGGCGGCCAGGGCCGGGGCGTCGTTGATGCCGTCGCCGACCATCGCCACCACGCCAGTTTGTTTAAGGTGGGCGACCGTGGCGGCTTTGTCGGCCGGGAGTACTTCGGCGTGTACGTCGTCGATGCCCAGCGCGTCGGCCACCACCCGTGCACTGCCGCGATTGTCGCCGGTCAGCAAATGGCTGCTGATGTGCTGCGCTCGTAGTTGCTGCACGGCCGCCAGGGCGCCGGGCTTGAGCGTGTCGCCAAACGCAAACACCCCCAGCACACGCGGTGGTGCGCCTTGCTCTATGAGCCACGACAACGTGCGGCCTTCGGCTTCCCACTGGCTTGCGTTAGCGCCCAGGTCCCCGGCGCTCAACGCGTGTTCTTCGAGCATGCGGCGATTGCCCAGCGCCAGTTGCTTGCCATCCAGTGTGCCAGCAATGCCACGCCCGGCCAGGGCTTGGCTGGCACTCACATTCGCCAGGCTTAGCGCTTGCTCGCGGCAGGCCTCCAGCACGGCCTTGGCCAACGGGTGTTCGCTGCCGCGTTGCAGCGCGCCAGCCTGTTGCAACAGCAGGCGCTCATCGCCATCGACTGCCGCCAGATGGGCGATTTTCGCGCGCCGCAGGTGAGTGTGCCAGTCTTGTCGAACACCACCGCGCTCACTGCATGCGCGCGCTCCAGCACGTGGGCGTCCTTGATTAATATGCCGTAGCGCGCCGCGACGCCGGTGCCGGCCATGATCGCGGTGGGCGTGGCCAGGCCGAGTGCGCACGGGCACGCGATCACCAGCACCGCCACCGCGTTAATGATCGCGTTCTCAAGCGGCGCGCCGTAGAGCCACCAACCCACCAGCGTGATCAACGCCAGCACCAGCACCGCCGGTACGAATACCTGGCTGACTTTATCCACCAGTGCCTGAATCGGCGCCTTGGCCGCTTGGGCGTCTTCCACCAGACGGATGATGCGTGCCAGTACGCTTTCTGCGCCCAACGCCCGCGTGCACACCAGCAAACGGCCTTCGCCGTTAATGGCGCCGCCGGTGACTGGGTCGCCGGGCTGTTTCGGCACCGGCAGGCTTTCGCCGCTGATCAGCGCCTCGTCCGCATGACTTTGGCCGTCCAGCACCTCGCCGTCCACCGGAAAGCGCTCGCCGGGTTTGACCACCACTTGATCACCAAGCCTTAACGCGCTGATCGCGACGTCTTCTTCGCGCCCGTCGCGCAGGCGAATCGCGCGTTCCGGGCGCAGGGCTTCGAGGGCACGGATGGCGCTGGCGGTCTGGCGTTTGGCGCGGCTCTCCAGGTATTTGCCCAGCAGCACCAGGGCGATGACCACGGCGGACGCTTCGAAATACAGGTGCGGCGTAGTGCCCACCGGCGCGCTGAGCCATGTGTAGAGGCTCAGGCCATAACCGGCGCTGGTGCCGATGGCCACCAACACATCCATATTCCCGGCCCCGGCCCGCACGGCTTTCCAGGCCGCTGTATAGAAGCGCGCGCCAACGATGAATTGCACCGGCGTGGCCAATGCAAACTGCACCCAGGCGGGAAGCATCCAGTGCAGCCCGAACGGTGCTGCCAGCAT
Source organism: Pseudomonas kitaguniensis (assembly GCF_009296165.1). Lineage (GTDB taxonomy): Bacteria > Pseudomonadota > Gammaproteobacteria > Pseudomonadales > Pseudomonadaceae > Aquipseudomonas > Aquipseudomonas kitaguniensis. The sequence continues at coordinate 9,512 of NZ_VUAZ01000160.1, forward strand.
CGGCACTACCAGCGGCAGCGCCAACAGGATGGCGAGCAACAGCCACCCGCGCTCGCGCTGCAATCGCCGAGTTTGGTTGGCATCGGTGGCGGTTTGGCTGTGCGGCAGGGTGGCGGTGTAGCCGGCTTTGTCGACGGCAGCGATCAATACGTTGGGGTCTATTTGGCCCAGCACGTCGACATGTGCGCGTTCGTTGGCCAGGTTGACGCTGACGTTTTGCACCCCCGGCACCTTGCCCAGCGCGCGCTCGACTCGGCCAGCACAACTGGCGCAAGTCATGCCGCTGATCGGCAGGTCAAACGTGGTGGGTCGGTTCATGGGGCAGCTCTCCAAGAGAAGTTGCCCTTATGATCAACCTTGACCTGTGGGGAAGGTCAAGCGTGTTTAATATTCCAGCGCGGCAGGTTTCAGGTACATACCGTCCGGGCCTTGGGCGATACGCAACTTGCGCACATCACCGGCTTTCAGCGTGATGTTCTGCGCCGGTGGCGCCAGCAGGCCCGGCAGGCAGCCGGCAGATTGCCCCGGCAGCAACTTCAGGCGCAGCGACACGTCGCCTGCGGGCAAGTTGAACGAGGTGGACTGTTCCTGGAACAGGCGCCCGGCCAGTTGGTCCTGAATGTACAGGCCGATTTCGCAGTTGGTCGGCACTTCAAGGCGCTCGCGGGAAATGATCAGCACCGCATAGTCTTGATCGGCACTCGCCATGGGCGCAGCGGCAGACAAACTCAACAGGCCGATAAGGCAAAAAAACGACCAGCGCATGGCAATGCTCCATGATTCATATCCAAGAGAAATGAAGCTTGGCCGAGGCTGCGACCGAATACCAGCCCGGCGCATCGTTTAAGCGCTACGTTTAGACGCTTGACCTTGCCATCGTGGCAAGGTCGACACTGCGCTCACCCTCATTAAAGGAGTCATGTGATGCATGTATTCAGCGTTGAAGGAATGACCTGCGGCCATTGTGTTCGGGCGGTAACCCAGGCGGTGCACAGCCAGGACCCGGCGGCGAGCGTGAACGTCGACCTGGCGGCGAAAACAGTCGCGGTTGAAAGTCGCCTGTCTGCCGACCAAGTGATCAGCCTGATCAGCGAAGAAGGCTACACCGCCACGCCGGTTTGAAGTTTCTGATAGTTAGCGAGCTATCGTTATGTTCACGGCACCCAAGCGCGGCTAGACTGTCGGGCTGCCGACTCACTTGGGTGTCTGATGAACCTCCGCATAATCCTGATTCTGGGCGCCTTGAGCGCTTTTGCGCCGCTGGCGATCGACTTTTATCTACCAGGCTTCCCGGCCATGGCGACGGCCTTTGCAACCGACGAAAAACATATCCAGTTGACCCTTGCGGTGTATTTCGGCGGCCTGGCGATTGGCCAATTGGTCTACGGCCCGCTGGCCGACCGCTTTGGTCGGCGTGGCCCGCTGCTCAGCGGTGTGGTCCTGTTTACGCTGGCGTCCTTTGCCTGCGCCTACGCGCCGTCGTTGGAGTGGCTGATCGGCGCGCGTTTTGTGCAAGCGCTCGGCGGTTGTGCGGGCATGGTGATTTCGCGGGCAGTGGTCAGCGATAAATGTGATGCGGTGGGCTCGGCCAAGGTGTATTCGCAACTGATGCTGGTGACCGGCCTGGCGCCGATCCTCGCGCCGCTGGCGGGCGGGGTGATGGTTGGGTTGTGGGGCTGGCAATCGATTTTTCTGGCGTTGTCGATGTTCAGCGTGATGGCGGCCATCGCGGTGGCGGTCGGGTTGCCCGAAACGTTCCCGGCCGACAAGCCGCGCCAGCCTTTGTCCGGCTCGCTGCGCCGCTATGCCGGGCTGCTCTCGGACCGGGTTTACCTCGGTTACGCCCTGACCGGTGGCATCTCGATTGCCGGGATGTTTGCCTACATCGCTGGTTCACCGTTCGTCTTCATAAAACTGTATGGCGTGCCTGCCGAGCATTACGGCTGGGTATTTGGCTCCAACGCTGCGGGCTTTATTTTGGTGGCGCAATTGAACGCGCGGTTGCTGGCTAAACGCGGCCCGGCGTTTTTGCTCTCGCGCACCGTGTGGGTGTATGTGCTGGCGGCGTTGACCTTGCTCGGTGTCACCGCCTTGCGCACCGACGCGCTGTGGCCATTGCTGGTGCCGCTGTTTATTTGCATCGCCAGTTTGGGCTGTATTTTGCCGAACACCTCGGCTTGCGCCATGAGCGGGCAAGGTGCTCGCGCCGGCAGTGCCTCGGCATTGCTCGGCTGCATCCAGTTCGGCGTGGCGGCCGGGGCGGCGTCATTGGTCGGCGTGTTGCACGACGGCACGGCGATGCCGATGGCAATGGTCATCAGCTTGTGCGGTGTGTTGGCGGTGACGGTGGCCGTGTCGACCCAGCGCCTGCAACGGGCGAGGGCCGCGCAAGCGCAGGTCTGAACGGCGGGTCAGCCAGCAGCGGAGCGTTGCTGGCCAAGCGGGAAACGGTGGGGCGCCTGGATACGCGCTTGCAGGGTGTCGGCGAAGGCGCGGGCCTCGGCCTCGCTGCGGAAGGTGAACGCGTCGCCGTCGAGACGAACCTGCCATTTGGCGCCGGGGGATTTTGCTAACGCTTTTATCAGGATTTTCATTGCTGACTTCCTTACGTAAAAGAATCGTGGCAAAGGCGGCCAATATAAACCCGTACGCGTTCACACATATTACAAAGATCAACTCTCTGACTAGCGGTGTCGTCCATTACCCACAGCAATAACAGACGACACTGACAGCCGTTTTTTAAAACCCTTCCAACACGATCTTGCCCTTGGCCTTGCCGCTCTCCAGCAGCGCGTGGGCGCGGCGCAGGTTTTCTGCGTTGATCACACCGAAGTGTTCGCCTACCGTGGTTTTCAAGGTGCCGGCGTCGATCAGTTCCGCCACACGGTTGAGCAGGTGGTGCTGTTCGATCATGTCTGGCGTCTCGAACATCGAGCGCGTGTACATGAACTCCCAGTGCAATGACAGGCTCTTGCGCTTGAGTGAGCTGACATCCAGCGCTTTGGGATCGTCGATCAGCGCCAGTTTGCCTTGAGGTTCCAGGGCTTCCACCAATTGGCTCAAGTGATGGTCGGTCTGGGTCAGGCTGGCAACGTGGGTGACGTGCGGGTGGCCGGCCGCTTTCAGCGCTTCGCTCAACGGCTGGCTGTGGTCGATCACCAGGTCGGCGCCGAGTGCCTTGGCCCATGCCTGGGTTTCGGGGCGCGAGGCGGTGCCGATGACTTTCAGCGCAGTCAGTTGGCTGGCCAATTGGGTCAGGATCGAACCCACACCGCCGGCGGCGCCGACGATCAGCAAGCTCTGGCCCTCGTCGTCTTTGCTTTCACGCACTTGCAGGCGCTCAAACAGCAATTCCCAGGCGGTGATGGCGGTCAGCGGCAGCGCGGCGGCGTCGCTGAAGCTCAGGCTCTTGGGCATATGGCCGACGATGCGTTCATCCACCGTGTGCAGTTCGCTGTTGCCCCCGGGGCGCACCAGGGAACCTGCGTAGTAGACCTTGTCGCCGACGTTGAACAGTGTCACGTCACTGCCGACCGCCTTGACCACACCGGCCACGTCCCAACCCAGTACCTTGGGGTCGCCATTTTCCGGGGCGACGTTGTGGCGCACTTTGGTGTCCACCGGGTTGACCGAGATGGCTTTGACTTCCACCAGCAGGTCGCGCGGGCCAGCGACCGGCTCGGGCAGTTGAATATCTTGCAGGGATTTTGCGTCGGTGATCGGCAGTGAGGCGTAGTAGGCAATAGCTTTCATGAGGGCTCCGGGAAAAGGGCGGTGATCAGGCGAGGAAGTTCAGGCGCTTGATGTCGACGTGTTCAAGCACGTCGGCGGCCTTGGCGCGGAAACTCAGGATATGCGCGCTTTGGTCGTGGTCGGCCAGCGCCGCGTCGTCGCTCCAGCGTTCGAGCATGTAAAAGGTCTCGGGGTGTTTCAGATCTTGGTACAGGTCGTATTGCTCGCAACCGGGTTCAACCCGGGTCGGCTCCAGCAGTTCGCGCAGCATGGGTTCCAGCGTGGCGTGTTGGCCGGGTTTGGCGATCAGCGTGGCGATAACGTTAAACGCAGTGGGCATATTCAACTCCTGACACGTAATGAACGGGATGGGCAGATAATTGGCTATTTCCCGCGAAGATAAAAGCCGCTAAAACAGCAGTCTGTTTCAATGGAATTTTGATAATGAGGCGGATGCATGCTGCGTTTTGATGATTTGCAGTTGTTTGTGCGCGCCGCCGACTTGGGCAGTTTGTCGGCCGCTGCGCGGGTCATGGACCTGTCGCCTGCGGTGGCCAGCGCGGCCTTGAAACGCATCGAGCAGCAACTCGGCGCGCGCCTGCTGGCACGCTCCACCCGCAGCCTGCGCCTGACCGCCGAAGGTGAAGGCTTTTTGGAATACGCGCGTGCCGCGTTGAGCTCGCTGGACGAGGGGCGGCGCTTATTGGCCAGTGGCCAGGACCACGTCAGCGGCGTGCTGCAACTGTCGGCGCCTTCGGATTTGGGGCGTAACCAGCTGTTGCCATGGTTGGATGAGTTCCAGCGTGAGTACCCGCAACTGAGCGTACGCCTGCTGCTGGGCGACCGAATCGCCGACCTGTTCCGCCAGCCGGTGGACATCGCCCTGCGTTACGGCGAGCCCGAAGACTCCAGCCTGATCGCGCTGCCTATCGCCCCACACAATGTGCGCGTGCTGTGCGCCGCCCCCAGCTACCTTGCCCGGTATGGCGAACCGCGGCATTTGGAGCAATTGGCCCAGCACAATTGCTTGCTGTATATGCTCGGCAGCCGCGTGCATGACCACTGGGCTTTTCACGACGGCAAGCGCGAAGTCAGCCTGACGGTCAGCGGTGACCGTTTCAGTGACGACGCCGACGTGGTGCGCCGCTGGGCGGTGGCGGGTGTCGGTATCGCCTACAAATCCTGGCTGGATGTGAGCTGCGACGTGCTGGCCGGGCGCTTGCGCGTGATTCTGCCGGAGCTGCGCGGCGAGCATACGCCGCTGAATCTGCTGTGCGCGCATCGCGCGCAATTGAGCAAGCCGATCAACTTGCTGCGCGAAATGCTCGTGTCCCGCTGTGCGAATTTGACGGCGCAATGGCCGGGGCGATTGAACACTGCGCAATAGCTTGCACAAAAGCCGGAAATTTCACTCAGGTGCTGTCCCTTTCTGCGCTGTCAGACGCCGCGGAATCGAGGGTTTGCGCCCCTATACTTTGGTTCCAACCGCAGCAGATAAATGATTTAACAAGGAGTGAATACATGGAATCAGCACCGTGCATCAGCCAGATCGCCAGCTTGCTCTGCGAGCCCAAACGCGCCGCCATACTCTGGGCCTTGATGGACGGCTCGGCCAAGTCTGCAGAGGAGCTGGCGACGCTGGCCGGGTTGTCGTCGGCATCGACAATCGCGCATTTATCCAGGCTCACCGCAGGCGGTTTGCTGCGCATCGAGGCGCTGCGTGGCAAGCGGCTGTTTCGCGTGGCGGCGACCGATGTCAGTACCGCCATCGACGCGTTGGCCAATACCACCGTTGCCAGTGCTGCGCGCAGCACGCCGGATGTTTTGCCGCAGGCCTTGCTGGCGCCAGCGCCCTTGCGGCGAGCCCGCTTATGCCACGGCCACTTGGGCGGTGAGCTGGCCGCCGGGCTGTACCAGCGGTTGATCGCCGCAGGCTGGATCGACCGGCATGAACTGCGTACCGGCGTTACCGTTGCAGGGGTGAAACGCCTGGCGGGGGTGGGCATTTTTACCCAGGCGTTGGCCTCGCCGGTTGCCTGCGACTGTTTTGACTGGAGCCAGCAGCAACCGCACTTGGGTGGCGCATTGGGGGCGGGGCTGTTGCAACTTTTTTTACAGTCCGGCTGGATCAGCGTGGTCAGCGAGTCGCGCGCCTTGCTGGTCACCGACAGCGGGCTTGCGCGCATCAACCAATTGGTTGCGGCCTAGGCGCTCAGCGTCGTTCAGAGTATCAGTCAGGTCGCATCCAGCAATAACCTGCGAAAACGATGCCGCACACTCACCGAGGGGTTTTTCACACAGGGGGTGCGGCATGGGTATGCAAGGCTATAGCGCAGCGGAACGGCTGGAACGGTTGCCCATCAGCGGTTACCACCGAATCATCTTTATCATCATCGCCCTGGCGTTTTTGTTCGACTCCATGGACTTGGCGATGATGACCTTTCTGTTGGGCTCGATCAAAACCGAGTTCGGCCTGAGCACGGCCCAGGCCGGTTTGCTCGCCAGTTCGAGTTTTTTTGGCATGGTGCTCGGCGCTTCTTTGTCCGGAATGCTGGCGGATCGCTTTGGTCGCAAGCCGGTATTCCAATGGAGCATCGTGTTGTGGGGCCTCGCCAGTTACCTGTGTTCGACGGCGCAAACGCTGGAGACGCTGACGCTGTTTCGCATCTTGTTGGGAATCGGCATGGGCATGGAGTTTCCGATTGCGCAGTCGATGCTGTCGGAACTGATTCCGGCCAAGGGGCGCGGGCGTTATATCGCCTTGATGGATGGGTTTTGGCCGTTGGGTTTTGTGGCGGCGGGTGTGCTGTCGTACTTTTTGCTGCCGGTGATCGGTTGGCGTGACATCTTTTTGGTGTTGGCAGTGCCGGCAGTATTTGTGTTGGCGATTCGGTTTTTTATCCCGGAGTCGCCGCGCTGGCTGGAACAGGCGGGGCGGTATGCAGAGGCGGATAAGGTGTTGCAGGGCATTGAGCAAAAAGTGCGCGATTCACTGGGGCGCGCAGACTTGCCCGAACCCGTGGCAATGCCACGGGTTGAAAGTGTGCCGGGGACTTTTTTCTCGGCGTTTCAGCAGCTGTGGTCAGTGCAGTACCGCCAGCGCACGATGATGATCTGGAGTGTGTGGTTTTTTGCGTTGCTCGGCTTTTACGGGCTGACCTCGTGGCTGAGTGCGTTGTTGCAGCAATCCGGTTTTGCCGTGACCCAGTCGGTGTATTACACGGTAATCATTTCACTCGGCGGAATTCCAGGCTTCTTGATGGCGGCCTGGCTGGTGGAGCGCTGGGGGCGTAAACCGGTGTGTGTCGTGACGTTGCTGGGCGGCGGGGTGATGGCGTTTCTGTATGGGCAAAGTGCAGTGTTTGGCGGCAACGTGGGGCTGTTGATTACCTCGGGGCTGTTGATGCAGTTCTTTTTGTTTGGCATGTGGGCGGTGCTCTACACCTACACGCCAGAGTTGTACCCCACCTCGGCGCGGGCCACCGGTTCCGGGTTTGCTTCGGCGATTGGCCGGGTGGGGTCGTTGCTCGGGCCGTTAGTCACCGGTTTGGTGTTCCCGATGACAGGGCAGGGCGGCGTGTTTGCCTTGGGCGCGCTGTGTTTTGCAATCGCGGCGCTGGTGGTGTGGTTATTCGGGAGGGAGACCAAAGGCAAAACCCTGGAAGAACTCACCGAACTTTGATCGCCAACACAAAACAACTGTGGGAGCTGGCTGGCTCCCACATTTTTGGTCTGTGTTTAATGGCGCTGTGTTTTACCTGTTACGGCTTTACCAACCGCGCATCCAGGCTGTTCTGCGCCAGGCGTTTGGCCTGGTCCTGGGTCATGCCCAGGGAGGTGTACAGCGCGTGGAAGTTCTCGGTCACATAGCCGCCGAAGTACGCCGGGTCATCCGAGTTCACTGTCACCTTCACGCCACGCTCAAGCATGTCGAGGATGTTGTGCTGGGCCATGTCGTCGAACACGCAGAGTTTGGTGTTGGACAGCGGGCACACGGTCAGCGGGATCTGTTCGTCGATGATCCGCTGCATCAGGCGCTCATCTTCAATGGCGCGCACGCCATGGTCGATGCGCTGGATTTTCAGCAGGTCGATGGCTTCCCAAATGTACTCGGGCGGGCCTTCTTCGCCCGCGTGGGCGACGGTTAGGAAGCCTTCGTGGCGGGCACGGTCGAACACGCGCTGGAACTTGCTCGGCGGGTGGCCCATTTCCGAACTGTCGAGGCCGACGGCCACAAACGCGTCACGGAACGGCAGCGCCTGGTCGAGGGTTTTTTCAGCCTCGGCTTCGCTCAAGTGGCGCAGGAAGCTCAGGATCAAGCCGCTGGTGATGCCCAGTTGCTGCTCGCCATCTTTGAGTGCAGCGGCGATGCCGTTAAGCACCACTTCGAACGGCACGCCACGGTCGGTGTGGGTTTGCGGGTCGAAGAACGGCTCGGTGTGGATCACGTTCTGAGCCTTGCAGCGCAGCAGGTAGGCCCAGGTCAGGTCGTAGAAGTCCTGAGAGGTGCGCAACACATCGGCGCCCTTGTAATACAGGTCGAGAAATTCCTGCAGGTTGTTGAAGGCGTAGGCCTTGCGCAGGGTTTCGACGTCGTTCCACGGCAGCGCAATCTTGTTGCGTTCGGCCAGGGCGAACATCAACTCAGGCTCCAGCGAGCCCTCCAGGTGCAGGTGCAATTCAGCCTTGGGCAGGGCGTTGAGCCAATCGTACATGTCTAAATTCTCATCAGGTGCAATGGCGGCATTCTACAGGCCATGGCCGAAATAATCGGCAAAACCTGACCAGCAGGAGAGTTTTGGCTTATTCGCGCAAGGGCCGTGCGAACCAAGATGTAACGAAACGTTAGCGGCGTGGTGCAGTCTGTACACCATCAATGACTGATTCACCGTTCAATAAGGCCCGGAATGCTCACATCCCTCAAGCAAGAAAAATACATGCTGCTGGCGCTGATTGCCGCCATCGCCGCCTACCCGCTGGAGCATTTTATGCTGCACAGCGGGCAGATGGTGGCGCTGCTCGCCGGTTTATCGCTGATTGGCTTTATCGTTATGGCGTCGATGCGCGTGGCTCACCATGCCGAACAATTGGCGGAAAAAGTCGGCGACCCCTACGGCACGATGATCCTGACGCTGGCTGCGGTGCTGGTGGAAGTGGTGATCCTGGCGATCATGATGAGCAACGAGCCTTCGCCGACGTTGGTGCGCGACACGATTTATTCAGCGGTGATGCTCGACATTAACGGCATCCTCGGTCTCGCCGCGCTGATGGGCGGCATCAAGCATGGCGAACAGTCCTACAACGATGATTCGGCGCGTACCTACAGCGTGATGATCCTCACCGCCATGGGTGTGTCGATGGTGGTGCCGGAATTTATCCCCGAGGCCGACTGGAAAATTTACTCGGCCTTCACCATCGGCGCGATGGTGGTGCTCTACACCTTGTTCCTGCGCATGCAGGTGGGCCCGCACAGTTATTTCTTCAGCTACAGCTACCCGGAAAAACGCCGCAAGAAACAGCCGGAAGAACAGCAAGAGGAAGCGCCGGTCAACCTGGCATTCTCGATTGGTACGCTGGTGTTTGGCGTGGTGGTGATCGGCGCGCTGGCCGAAGTGATGTCCAAAACCCTCGACTTGGGCCTTGAAGGTACGGGCGCACCGCCGGTGATTACGGCGATTGTGGTGGCGGCCATTTCGGCGGCGCCGGAGATTTTGACCGCATTGCGCGCAGCCTTGGCCAACCGCATGCAATCGGTGGTGAACATCGCCTTGGGCGCGTCGTTGTCGACGGTGATCCTGACCGTGCCGGTGATGGAAGCCATGGCGCTTTACACGGGCCAGCCGTTCCAGATGGCGATGACGCCGGTGCAAACGGTGATGGTGTTTATCACGTTGATCGTCAGCGCGATCAACCTCAACGATGGCGAAACCAACGCTATCGAAGGCATGACGCATTTTGTGTTGTTTGCGACGTTTATCATGCTGTCGCTGCTCGGGCTGTAAGCGCTCAACCCATATGGGCCGCCCTTTGTGGGAGCGGGCTTGCTCGCGATTGCGGTGTGCCAGTTGAAAATACTTATCTGA